>NZ_CATKQE010000059.1:0-345199 GCF_949767845.1 Pseudomonas sp. IT-232MI5 | reverse complement strand
CGATGGAGTGATTAGGGGATAAAACCGGGAAAAGCGCACCTGTCAGATCTGACAGGTGTGTGCGGATTTCTGACGGGCGGTAGCAAGATCGCAATCTTTCAAACAACGTTTATTACTTCATCGTTCTTACAAAGCAACGGACAAATGAATGCTCATTTGTCCGTTGTGCTTTCCAGTGATGTGTTCAATCAGGTCCGCAGCAGAACGCCGATACACCCCACTCTGCCGTTGTCATTTGACCCATAAACAACCCCGTCTCCCGGGCGTAGCAACCAGTGGGATCCCCATTGGTGTCTATCGGCTACCCAGTAGAAGTCATAGGAATATCCCCCCGGATCCCCTCCGTACACTGAGCGCAAATTGTTGTAATCGCCAATGGCTGGAAATTGGCCTCCAGCGTTGTTCACAGTTGCTGACATGGTTCCCAGGTTATGGCGTCCGCCCCCGTAATTGGCGATATACCAGACGTTTTGAACAGAAACAGAATACGACGCCGTAGATCCTCGACTATCTGTAACGATCACGCGAGCACCGCCATTTCGTACACCAATCACTCTCCCTGTTGAAGCGTCGACCTGGAGATAGGCTGTATTGTCAGTGCTATAGCGATAGGGCGGTATGCCACCGCTGGCGCCTCGAGTTAGATAGGCTCCAGCGGGAGGATTGGTCACGGGTCTGTTGGTATGTCTGACCATGTATCCACTGAGATAAGCGGTGGATGTGTCAATGTACAACGGTGGTATTGGATCTCTTCTGAAATTTCGGGTATTGGATTGTTGGTTCGTCGACAGCGCTTTGACGTACACCGCATGTTCACCAGTATCAATCGCAAGACTGGTTGTCCAGGCACCGTTTTGGCCGGTAGGCACGATCTGTTTCCCACCTCCGTTGTCGTAAACCTGTACGTCATATAAGGGTGTGAACCTGCCCGTCAGAGTGACCGAACTGTCATAGGTTCTTCCTCCCTCCGCCAGTTCACCACCCGAGTGCCTGATTGAGGTCAGCGTTATTGCGTCGTGCGGCTTGATAGTAAAGTTATGAGCTGGGGACTCCAACTGATCACCATAAATCGCTCTGGCTTTGAGGGAGTATGTTGTACCCGTCAGATCAGTCAGAGTGATTGCGCCGGCGCCATCACCGTCGAGGGAAATAGGCAAGCCAATAGCATTGGTGCCATTGTAAAGCTGCACCGATTGATTCGGATCTGCTGAGACGGCCACTGCAATTTCGGTATCGTAGGTTGTTCCGTTATTGGCGACCGGCCCCAGTGAGTCATTGACTGCGGTAATACTGGGCCGGGTGGCGATACCAATGGTGAACGTTCTTGGCCGACTGATTGGCGGGTCGGCATCATACAAGGCCTCGACCGTTATGCTCTGCAAGCCTTCGAGCAAATTACCGGTAATCAATTCCCAGGTCCCGGGAGCGATGACATCGACTATGTCTTGTGGGGCGCTGTTGATCATGACACGGACTTTTTCCCCCCGAGTGGCGGTACCCTGAATTTTCACGCGTTTATCGTAGGTCACGGTCGCTTCTGGAATCTCCTTGTCTTGTGGATCTTTCACACTGGTGATGATCGGTGTTACGTAGTCGTAGCGTGTGCGTATCGTCAAAGGCAGGTTCGGAAATTCGACTGCTGCGTCCTCACTGCCATTGAATATCACCGAGCATGTCACGGTGGCTGGAGAGCTGTGGAGCAACTTCAGTAAATCGGACCTGAGCAACGGTTCATTAAGCCCGGTGATGGCTTGTTGCTTGCTGATTTTATGTGTTTTGAGCACTTCGATGATGTGGACGCCGGTACTGGCACGACCTACAACATTGAGATCCACGACTTGCCCTTCGGCAATGAAGGGCCACGGTTTGACCAGAATACTGGCGTCGCCGCTGAACTCCATCAGATCCAGAACGGCATTGACGGCTTGCGGAACTTCGGGCGCAGGCAAGTCTTTTTCCGGATCCTGAAAACCCAGAATATTCAGCGGCAATTCCTCTGATTGCGTCCATAACTTATGGCGCTGCACAGCGTATTTGACCGATACAGTGCTCAGGATGTTGGCACCCACCACAGAGGCGGGCAGGTGGAAGGTAACAGTACCGTCAGCTTCGGCGGGTTTTTCGAGGTCCTCCGATGTTCCGGAGCCGGGCGTACCTGTCCATAACAGACGTAACTGATCCAGCTTCTCATCCATGGTGTCGTAGCTGCATTCGACATCGACACCGTTGAGCGCATCCATCGGATCGAGGGTGTTGTCGGAGGCCTGGATGACCACAGGCGGAAGCAGTCGACCCAGCGGTACCCCGACGATTACCCGAAACGGTGCAGAATAACTGTATTTCCCGGTGGCGGCGTGCAGCAGGGTGTAAATCACGGTGACCGGAAAGCCGATGTTGGTCGTGACGTATTGCGCATCCACCCGAAAACGTGCGGTCTTGTCGATAGACAACTCAGTGATGGGTATGCTGCCTTTGGTTGAGCCATCAAAGGTGGAACCAATCCAGTGATAAGTCAGCGTGTCGCCCTTCATCCAATTGACCGGTTTGACCAGCACATGCGCCTGGGTATAAACCAGTGTCGGGTCGATCACGCCATCTTTGGCTTCTTCTACATCGGGGGCCGGCAGTGTGGCGGGGAGTGCGCGTACTTCGACCCGCAAAAAGTCAGACTCGCTGAGTCCATAATCGGCAGGATCGTCGTTGTACACCCGGTAATAGAGTTTGAGGCTGCCGTTGTTCAACGCGAGGATGTGCTCTTGCAACACAGTGATGTAAGTACGCTTTGCCTCCTGATCGTTACTGCTGACGTCATACAGTTCCTCATACACATAGGCACTGCCGTCTGATTTCGTGCCTTCCCAGATCATGTTGATCGTGTCACCGGTTTTAAGGCTCGGGTAGGCAATCAATACGGTCGCTGCTTTGCTGTCCCCAGGCAAAATGGCACCGATCACCTCTTCAATGATAGGCGCCGGCAACAGCGCCGGGTTGCCGATTACCTTGACGAAGGTGCGTTTGGAATAGAGCTTCGAGCCATCGCTTTTTTTGTGCAGTACATAGGAGCCATCAAGCGTTCCGGTGGCGAAGAGACTGACAAATGCGAAAGGGATCGGGAACTCAAGAATATAAGGCAGATTGCCGACAGTGACTTCCTCGGTCAGTGTGCGAGGCGCGGTTCCGGTGCTCCCGACACCAGCGACATTGATCACGATCGTGTCGCCCGTGGTGAACTCTTTATTGGTTTCGAGCCGGATCAGCAGGTTGGTCGCCTGATGGTCCAGTCGATCGAGATGGAGTTCACCTTCATCGGCATCTTCGAAAATGGCCGGGTCCAATCGAACAGCGCCGCCATCTACCTGAACCGTAGTCTCCTTCGACCATTTCTCGCACCAGTTCCAGACCTCATCATGGATTTCGTACCTGATCGGCAACGAATTGCTATCGCCAGCGGTCAGGATGTCGCCGGGCGACGCGGTGATGACAATTTCTTGAGTGCCGTCGGCCTCGGCTTCTGTAACTACGTGCGGGGTCAGAAGAACACTGCCCCAGCGCACCCAGATGACATCGCGCACCGTCATCTCTCGATAGTGCTTGATGGTCATGGGCACACCCTTGCTCGACCACTCTTTGCTGACACCATTGTCGATGACATCCTGTGGCAACCCGACCAGATCGAGGTGTGAGTGCCAGGGAAAATGCTGCTCCTCATCCTCGCCGGCGGGCAAATTCAATTTGACCAACAGCGTCAATACGGCGGAGGGATTGTCAGGGAGTGGTTCGCCTGAACGGGTCACCTGGCAATAACACTCGGAGTAACCGGGGGCAATTTCAGTGGTCGGGAGAAAGAAGAACAATCTTTCATTGACATCTTCGAGCTTGATTTTCAGTTCGTGGATGACGTTGTCGTTCCAGAAAATCTCGATTTCATCGCCAGCCCCCATCCCGGGGTATGGGTCGATAACACTGAAGATGCCAGCCTCGTAGTTTTCGAACGTTGCCAGGTTGATACCGCCGTCGCCATTCACAACCGGTTGAGTCATGTCAGCGATGTACAGCGGATAGATTTGCAACGGTGTGACGGATAAATCTCTGCGTGGGGGAAGCCGAAAAAGTCTGAAAGAAGTCATGAGCAATACCGCCTGAAAGGGAAAAACGGGTGATTCCCTTTTAGCCCCAGTCATCGTTCATTAACTACTGTCAGATCTGACAGGGGGAAGTGGTTTTCAGACGGACGGTCAGGTGCGGGGTGATTCTGTTTATTGGGCGCCCGTCTGAGCACTGTTCGCTTTTGAGCGCAATCTGGCAGGGTCAAAAGGCGTACGGAATACTCACCTTCGCCCACAACATTTCCCCCTCCGGCCGGTTCTCCACATCAAATTCCTTGGCCCAGCGAATCTCCGCACTGGCGTACTTGAGAAACGTGAAGTGCAGCGCCGGGCCAATCGCGAACACCTTGCCGCGCACGCCGTCATCGACGTCCTGCCCGGCGAACTGCACGGTGTGGCCGAACTGTTTGTCGTCGGTGGTCTGCTTGAGGAAGTAGCCGTTGACGCCGAGCATCAAGTCGTCGGTGATCTTGTAGCTGGCCGAGTAATCGAAGTGGAAGATCTGCCCGGACTTGTAGTCAGTGTCTTTGTTCTTCTCGTTGAAGCTGTAGGTGGTCTTCATCGAGACTTCGGTGCGTTCAGTCGGCAGCCAGGTGAACGAGAACAGCGGCTTGTAGGTGTAGAAATTGTTGCTGGTGTTGGCCAGTCGATCGACGCTGTATTCGCCGGTGGGCACGGTGATCTCCACGGCGGCGCCGAGGGTCAGGTTCTTGCCCATGTCCCACAGAATGATCGGCGCGATAGTGGTATCGCCCATGCCCTCGCGGGTGTCGCTCAAACCGAACACCGAGACTTCCTGCTTCAACCACGGCTGGGCGATGTAACCGGCCAGGCGTCCGCCGAATATCCGCACCGGGCTTAGATAATCGAGGCGCGGAATCACTGCAGTGGATTCGATTTCGACATTCGGCACCTTGCCGCCGAACGAGCTGATATTGAGCTTTCGCGATTTGTAATGGTTGTAGTAGAGGTTGAACGCGACCATGTTCTCCGGAAGGCTGTCGACTTCCAGCGGCAGCATGAAAAAGCCGTCGGTGCCGGTGCCGATGTTGTCGACCCCGGCTTCGGTGGCAAGGGCGGGCAACGTCAGGGTGCAACCCGCGATGAAAAGGGCGAGCGGCAAGATGGATGTTGCACGGTTCTGGCTCATGACTGTCCTCATTATTATTGTGATTGGGACCTGGTACCGGTCGCTCGCAGCGCCGGTACGCTAGAAATAAGCGTTTGGCGTACGATGGGGCAGGGTTTTGGCGGACACCGAGGGGGGCATCTGCGGACAGTCCGTAAACCTTGTGCTAACTTCCATCGACACAACCGGTTACAAAAATAACAATCAAGCGTGATCCGGAATGTCAGCCCCCATGAACGTAAAAGTCCAAGACCCGACCTTCGAACTGGCGCTGGTCTCGCCGTTCCTCCTGCAAACCCTCGCCGAAGTCGTGCAGAACAGGGGCATCGATTCCCAGAGCCTGTGCCGTGGGCTGGGTTTTACCCTTGAAGACCTGCAGGATCCGGCGCAGCGGATTTCCTATCGCCAAGCCGTGGCGATGATTCAGCGCGCACTTAAAGTGCTGCCTAATCAGGGCTTGGGCCTGTGGGTCGGGGCGCAGAACGTACTCGGCACCTTGGGCCTGCTCGGGCACGTGTTGTCGCTGTGCAAGACCTTGCGTGATGCCTTTGCTCTGGGCATTCGGCATCAGCACACGTCGGGCGGGATCGTAGTGTCCAGCGTCGATGTGGTCGGCGGCCAGGTGCATCTCGATGCGGAATGCCGCTTGCCGTTCGCTGATGTGCAGGTGTTCGCAGTCGAGGAGTTTTTCGCCAGTCTGCTGGTATACGGTCGCGCGCTGGCAGGGGCTGAGTTCAAGGCGATTGCCGTGGAGTTCGTGCACGCCGCGCCGGATTATCTGAGCGAATACCACCGCCTGCTGGGGCCGGATGTGCGCTTCGGTTGCCTGCACAATCGCATGCTGATCGATGGGCAATGGCTGGATGTGAATCTGCCCAATCATCATTCGCTGGCGTTGCGTCAGGCGGTGGCATTGCTGGAGCTGGAAGCGGCGCAGGTGCATCAGAAGCTTGATCTGATTCAGGCTGTGGAACGGGCGATTGCGCGGGATCTGAGTAGTGGCAGTCACATTGAAAAGATTGC
Source organism: Pseudomonas sp. IT-232MI5 (assembly GCF_949767845.1). NCBI lineage: Bacteria > Pseudomonadati > Pseudomonadota > Gammaproteobacteria > Pseudomonadales > Pseudomonadaceae > Pseudomonas > Pseudomonas sp. IT-232MI5. Next base: position 338,941 of record NZ_CATKQE010000059.1, on the reverse strand, counting down.
TGGTGATTTGAATATGAGCAGCCGCACCTTGCGCCGGCGGTTGACTGAGCATGCGCTGACGTTCGAGGCGTTGCTGGAGCAGGTGCGGCAGGCGCGGACCCTGAGTTTGCTGGCCAATCCTGATATGCCGATCGAGAGGATTACCGAAGAGGTGGGCTACAGCGATGTGCGCAGTTTTCGCCGAGCGTTCAAGCGTTGGACGGGGCTGAGCCCTAGCGCCTGGCGTAATGACGCCAACCCTCACCCCAGCCCTCTCCCGGAGGGAGAGGGAGCCGACCGAGGTGTCTTGCGAGTTACATCGACCTGAAAGATCTGTGTCGATTATGGATTCACCGATGCGCGCTCATTTCGGTGTCTCACCTCGATCATTCCCTCACCCCAGCCCTCTCCCAGAGGGAGAGGGGGCCGACCGAGGTGTCTTGCGAGTTACATCGACCTGAAGTATCGCGTCGATTATGGATTCACCGATGCACGCTCATTTCGGTGTCTCACCTCGATCATTCCCTCACCCCAGACCTCTCCCGGAGGGAGAGGGCGCCGACCGAGGTCTTGCGAGTTACATCGACCTGAAGGATCGCGTCGATCATGGATTGACAGGTGCACGCTCATTTCGCTGTCTCACCTCGATCATTCCCTCACTCCAGCCCTCTCCCGGAGGGAGAGGGGGCCGACCGTAGTGTCTTGAGTCATGCATCGACCTGAAAGATCTTGTGTCGATTATGGATTCACCGATGTACGTTCAAGTCGGTGTAGATCTTTAATATCCCCGAATCAGTTCCCTCTCCCTCTGGGAGAGGGCTAGGGTGAGGGGCTTTTGACTTGCGTCCAAACCCCCACAAACCTTCCGGTCACAGGTAAACTCCCGCGCACTTTCCCAAGGAGTTCACATGAGTTACTACCAGCCGGGCATTCTCGCCACCCCAGTTCCTGCGCAAGCACGTCATCTGTTTTTCGCCCTTGAGTCGGTGGAAGCGCTGCCGCAGGCGATCGACAACCTGATCAATCAGGTAGACGGCCAGTCGGCGGTGGTCGGTTTCGGCGAATCCCTGGCCAAGGCCCTCAACGTGCAGATCGACGGCCTGCGCAGCTTCCCGGCCATGACTGGCGTTGGCGTCGAAAACCCGTCGACCCAGCACGCTCTGTGGGTGTGGCTGCACGGCGTCGACCGTGGTGAACTGCTCAACCGCTGCAACGCCCTCGAGGCCGAACTGGCCCCGGCCCTGCGTCTGGTCGAGATGCAGGAAGCCTTCCGCCACAAGGACGGCCACGACCTCACCGGTTACGAAGACGGCACCGAAAACCCGCACGACGAAGCGGCCATCGCCGCCGCCCTGCAAAGCGCAGGCGCTGACGGTATGGTCGGTGGCAGCTTCGCCGCGATCCAGCAGTGGCAGCACGACCTCAAGGGTTTCCACAAACTGTCCGCCGACGACAAAGACAACATCATGGGCCGTCGCCTCAGCGACAACGAAGAGATCGACGACGCCCCGGTCTCCGCCCACGTCAAACGCACCGCGCAGGAAAGCTTCGCCCCGGAAGCGTTCGTCGTGCGTCGTTCGATGCCGTGGATCGAAGGTGATCGCGCCGGCCTGATGTTCCTTGCTTTTGGCTTCTCGCTGGATGCCTTCGAAGCGCAACTGCGCCGTATGAGTGGTCTGGAAGACGGCATCACCGATGGTCTGTATCGCATCAGCCGGCCGATCACTGGCGGCTACTACTGGTGCCCGCCGCTGAAGGACGGTCACCTCGATCTGCGCGCCTTGCGCATCGGCTAAAAGGAATGAACATGGACGTGGTGCGCTGGGGCATGATCGGTTGTGGCAGCGTCGCTGAACGCAAGAGCGGGCCGGCCTTCTACAAAGCGCCCGGTTCGGCGCTGGTGGCGGTGATGGGCCGACGCCTCGAAGCGGTGACCGACTACGCCGCGCGCCACGGCATCGCGCGGGTCTACACCGACGTCGATGCGCTGATCAACGATCCCGAGGTGGACGCGGTGTACATCGCCACGCCACCCGACAGCCACCACGCCTACAGCCTGAAAGTCGCCGCCGCCGGCAAACATTGCTGCGTGGAAAAACCGATGGCGCTGAATGCCGGACAAAGTCGCGAGATGCAGCAGGTGTTTGCCGAGGCCGGATTGCACTTGTTTGTGTCCTACTATCGCCGTTCGTTGCCGCGTTTTGCGCAGGTGCGGCAATGGTTGGCGGAGGGGCGCATCGGTGAGGTTCGGCACTTGAGCTGGACGCTGACCAAGGCACCTTCGCCGGTGGATCTGGACGGTCGCGACAATTGGCGCACGGATCCGGCGGTGGCCGGTGGCGGTTACTTTGCCGATCTGGCCAGTCATGGCTTTGACCTGTTCCAGTATCTGCTTGGCGACATCGTCGAGGTCGCCGGATTCACCGCGCGTCAGGCCGGGTTGTACGCGGCAGAGGATGCGGTCAGCGCCAGTTGGCGGTTCGCCTCCGGGGCGCTGGGCATGGGTTGCTGGAGCTTTGTTGCGGATCGGCGTGAGGATCGGGTCGAGATCATCGGCAGCCTCGGGCGGATCGGTTTTTCGGTGTTTGATGAGCATTCTGTGCAGCTGCATGCGGATGAAGTCGTCAGCCTGGACATCCCTCATCACGAAAACATCCAGTGGCATCACGTATTGGGCATGAATGCGCATATTCGTGGTGATTCACAACACCCTGCAGTCGCCGAACAAGCGCTCAAGACCGACTGGGTCATGGACCAGATCCTCAAACGTTAAGATCAATAGATCGCAGCTTTCGGCAGCTCCTACATGAAACCGCGATCCCCTGTAGGAGCTGCCGAAAGCTGCGATCTTTTGATTTTCAACACCGAATCTAAGGTTATGCCCAAACAATATTTCTAACCTTGTCATAACAACTCTAAGATCACGTCATAACTCGTTATGACAAGTGATCCCGCGATGACCGATAACGTTCTCTCTCTTAGCCCGCTCTCCTTATCAAGTGTCCCGCTGCACACCCAACTGCGCGACGTTCTCCGTGCGCGCATTCTCGACGGCGAATACCCGCAAGACAGCCAGATGCCCTCCGAAAGCGAACTCGGCGCGCTGTTCAAAGTCAGCCGCATCACCGTGCGCCAGGCGCTTGGCGATCTGCAAAAGGAAGGGCTGATCTTCAAGATCCACGGCAAAGGCACCTTCGTCGCCAAGCCGAAAACCTTTCAGAACGTCAGCAGCCTGCAAGGCCTCGCCGAGTCGATGACCGGGCGTGGCTACGAGGTGATCAACCGCCTGCGCAGCTTCAAATTCATCCCGGCTGACAAGCGCGTCGCCGAACGTTTACAAGTTGCCGAAGGCGAGATCGTCACGCAAATCAAACGCGTGCGCCTGATCAACCGTGAGCCGATTTCGCTGGAAATCACCTACCTGCCCAAAGCCGTCGGCGAGCGCCTGGAGAAGGCCGATCTGGTCACCCGCGACATCTTCCTGATTCTCGAAAACGACTGCGGCATTGCCCTCGGCCACGCCGATCTGGCCATCGACGCGGTGCTGGCCGACAGCGACCTGACCCAGGCGCTGAACGTCGAGGCCGGCTCGCCGATCATGCGCATCGAACGTTTGACCCACGACGCGCAAGGTCAGCCGCTGGACTTCGAACACCTTTATTACCGTGGCGATGCGTTTCAGTACCGCCTGCGGATCGACCGGCAAAAAGGGGAGCAGGCATGACCCGCAACGTGCTCGAACAGGAATACGACATCGTCGTCATCGGCGGCGGCACCGCAGGGCCGATGGCCGCGATCAAAGCCAAGGAAAAGAACCGCGACCTGCGCGTGTTGCTGGTCGACAAGGCCAACGTCAAACGCAGCGGCGCGATCAGCATGGGCATGGACGGCCTGAACAACGCGATCATCCCCGGCCACTCGACACCGGAGCAGTACACCAAGGAAATCACCATCGCCAACGACGGCATCGTCAATCAGGCGGCGGTGTACGCCTATGCAACGCACAGCTTCGAAACCATCGAACAACTCGACCGCTGGGGCGTGAAGTTCGAGAAGGATGAAACCGGCGATTACGCGGTGAAAAAAGTCCACCACATGGGCGCCTACGTGCTGCCGATGCCGGAAGGGCACGACATCAAAAAAGTCCTCTATCGCCAATTGAAACGTGCGCGGGTGAGCATCACCAATCGTCTCGTTTGCACGCGGTTGCTGACCGACGCGGAGGGCACCGTCAACGGTGTGATGGGCTTCGACTGCCGCACTGCCGACTTCCATGTGATCAAGGCCAAAGCGGTGATCCTCGCCTGTGGCGCGGCCGGGCGCCTCGGCCTGCCGTCGTCGGGCTACCTGATGGGCACCTACGAAAACCCGACCAATGCTGGTGACGGCTACGCGATGGCCTATCACGCGGGTGCCGAACTGGCCAACCTCGAGTGCTTCCAGATCAACCCGTTGATCAAGGATTACAACGGCCCGGCCTGCGCCTACGTCACCGGCCCGCTGGGTGGCTACACCGCCAACAACAAGGGCGAACGCTTCATCGAGTGCGACTACTGGAGCGGGCAGATGATGTGGGAGTTCCATCAGGAACTGGAGAGCGGCAACGGCCCGGTATTCCTCAAACTCGATCACCTGGCGGAAGAAACCATCCAGAACATCGAGGAAATCCTGCACAGCAACGAGCGCCCGAGCCGTGGCCAGTTCCACGCCAATCGTGGCACCGACTACCGCACGCAAATGGTCGAAATGCACATCTCCGAAATCGGCTTTTGCAGCGGCCACTCGGCGTCTGGGGTGTGGGTCAACGAGCGTGCCGAGACCTCGGTGAAAGGGTTGTACTCGGCGGGTGACATGGCCGCTGTGCCGCACAACTATATGCTCGGCGCGTTCACGTATGGCTGGTTCGCTGGGCACAACGCCGCCGACTTTGTCGCCGGGCGCGAGTTTTCCGCGCTGGATGCCGCGCAAATCGAAAAGGAAAAGGCTCGGGTCTACGCACCGCTGGATCGTGAAAACGGTCTGCCGCCAGCGCAGGTCGAGTACAAGCTGCGGCGCTTCGTTAACGATTACCTGCAACCGCCGAAAGTGACCAAAAAGATGCAGATTGGCCTGCAGCGCTTCAGCGACATTGAACGCGATCTCGAGCAGATGAAGGCCAACAACGCCCACGAACTGATGCGCGCGATGGAAACCAGCGTGATCCGCGACTGCGCGGAAATGGCCGCGCGCGCCTCGTTGTTCCGCGCCGAAAGCCGCTGGGGCCTGTACCACTATCGCGTCGATCACCCGCAACGCAACGACAGCGAATGGTTCTGTCATTGCCACCTGAAGAAGGGCGAGGACGGCCAGATGACCAGTTTCAAGAAAGCCGTCGAGCCTTACATCATCCCGCTCGATGCCGAGGAAATGCAGGCTTACGACCGTTTGCGGGTCGGCGCTTTCGCCGCTTGATACATCAATAACCAGAGAGCCCGAACCATGGCCTATCAAGCTCAGGAAATCTTCTTCCGCTCCAACGCCCCCGTCACCGTGGACGAGGACAAATGCATCGCCGAAAAGGGCTGCACCGTGTGCGTGGATGTCTGCCCGATGGACTTGCTGGCGATCAATCCGGCGACGCAAAAGGCCTACATGGCGTTCGATGAATGCTGGTACTGCATGCCGTGCGAGAAGGATTGCCCGACGGGTGCCGTCAAAGTCGACATCCCCTATCTCCTGCGTTGAAACCCGATCCCCTGTAGGAGTGAGCCTGCTCGCGATAGCGGTGTCTCAGTCAGCACATCAACATCTGGAAAACCGCTATCGCGAGCAGGCTCACTCCTACATTTGGAACTGTGACAACCCAAAGCCATCCGGAAACACCCGGACGCTGGATTCACCGAAAACCCCTCGTTTCCCACCGCGCCCTGATCGCGGCGGAGACGAACTCAAATAAATGATTCGAGGGGAAACACTCATGTTGCGTGCAGCAATCGCCGGTCTGGTACTGGCTTCGTTCACCGTGTCGGCCTCGGCCGAAACCATCCGCATCGCCATCGGCACCCAGGACACCACCATCAACTGCGCCGCTGGCGGGCTGTTGATTCGTGAACTCGGCCTGCTCGACAAATACCTGCCCCACGACGGCACCTACAAAGACGCCAAGTACGACGTTCAGTGGAAAAACTTCACCAGCGGCGCGCCACTGACCAACGAAATGGTTGCCGGCAAACTCGACTTCGGCGCCATGGCCGATTTCCCCGGTGCGTTCAACGGTGTTGCGTTCGAAACCGCCGGCAAGCACAGCCTGTTCATCAGCGTGCTCTCGGGCAGTATCAAGGGCAGCGGCAACGGCATCGTCGTGCCGAGCGCGTCGGGCGTGCAGGCGCTGAGCGAACTCAAGGGCAAGACGATTTCCGTGCCGTTCGCCTCCACCGCCCACGGCATGCTGCTGCGTGCCGTGGCGGCGCAGGGCTGGGATCCGCTCAAGGATGTGAACATCATCGCCCAGCCGCCGGAAGTCGCCGGCTCGGCGTTGCAGGCCGGCAAGATCGACGCTCACGCCGATTTCGTGCCGTTCGCCGAACTGTTCCCGAGCCGAGGCTTCGCACGCAAGATCTACGACGGCGCCCAGGCCAATGCGCCGACGTTCCATGGTGCGCTGGTGGATCAGGCTTACGCCAAAAAATATCCAGAGATTGTCGTCGCGTATCTGCGTGCGAGCATCGAGGCCAATCAATTGCTCGCCGCCGAGCCTGAGAAGTACAGCGAGCTGATCGCCAAAGTCACCGGGGTCGATGCCGAAGTGAATTACCTGTTCCACGGTCCGCTCGGCGTGCAGACCCGCGACCTGAGCTGGAAGCCGGAATATCGCCAGGCGGTCGGCACGGCTATCGATACGTTGAAGCTGCTGAAGAAGGCTGATCGCGGGCTCGATCTGAATACCTTCATTGACGATCAATACATTCGTGCGGCGTTCAAGGCGTCGGGTCTGGATTACACGGCGCAGTTGGCCAACTACGCGCAGACGCCGCTGAAGGCTACGGATGCCGCAACCGGTAACGCAATCACCGACTTCAGCCATGTTGCGGAAATCTGGGTGCGCGGTGAGGACAAAGTCCGCCGCTATGCCTCGGCCGAGTCTGCCTTCACTGCACTGGCGGCTTTGAAGCAGGAAGGCAAAAACGTCCGTGCGGTGTATGCGCAAGCCAGTGACAGCGGGATCAAGCTGCTCGCGGACCAGGCGTGGTTTGCCAGTGATTCGAAAGGGCGCCTGAGCGCGTTTTTGCTCAAGGGTCAGGCCCAGCAATATGCCTCGGCGCAGGGTGGCAAGGTCCTCGATTTCAGCGATGCCACTGCCCAGGCGGTTGCTGCCCGCTGACTCAAGATCAAGAGCCCCTCACCCTAGCCCTCTCCCGGAGGGAGAGGGGACTGACCGAGGTGTTTGGGCAAGGTACACCGACCGGAAATACCGAGCCGAACTCAGGCTTGAAAGGCATGAAGATCGGCTCCCTTTCCGCCTCGCCCCCCTTGGGGGGAGAGGGCTGGGGTGAGGGGGGTAAATCTCAGCCACAACACAGATCCAGAACTGGAAACCCGCTCCATGAAAACACCCATCCGCTGGACATCAAGAGCCGCATCCTTGCTGCTCTGTCTGCTGTTCTGGCAACTCGCCGCCAGCCACCACTGGAACCTCGGCCTCGTCACCTTCGCCAACGTGCCAACACCCTTGGCCGTCATCGAAGCTGCACTGGGTCTCGGCGACTCCGGCAAGCTCCTGCAACACCTGATCGCCAGCCTCAGCCGCGTGTTCGCCGGTTACCTCGCCGCACTGCTGATCGGCATCGCCCTCGGTCTGGCCATCGGCCGCTCGAAATGGGCCGAAGACCTGCTGCTGCCACCACTGGAAGTCGTGCGCCCAATCCCTGCAGTCGCATGGATTCCATTGGCGATCCTGATGTTTCCATCGTCTGAACTGTCGATGGTCTTCATCACCTTCACCGGCGCACTGTTCCCGATCCTGCTCAACACCGTGCACGGCGTCGAGGGCGTCGACCCACGACTGATCGCCTCGGCGAAAAGCCTCGGGGCAGGGCGCCGGGCGATCCTGCTGGAGGTGATTCTCCCAGGCGCGGCACCCAGCATCATCACGGGGCTGGCGATCGGCATGGGCACCTCGTGGTTCTGTCTGGTGACGGCGGAAATGATCTCCGGCCAGTTCGGCATCGGTTACTACACCTGGGAGTCCTACACCATTCAGAACTACGCCGACATCGTCGTCGGCATGTTGCTGATCGGCGTATTGGGCATGGGCAGCAGTCTGCTGATCAAACGCTTGGGCGGGTTGTTCACGCCTTGGCATCGACCGCGAGGAAAAGCCTGATGAGCGTGATGCAAACCCCGGAAGGGCGGATCGACATCCGCCAGTTGTCCATCGTTCTCGGCGCAGGGCGTGAGGCGTTCGAAGCGGTGCGCGAACTCGATTGCCAGATCGAACCCGGCCAGTTCGTGTGTATTCTCGGCCCGTCCGGTTGTGGCAAATCGACCTTGCTCGGCGCTCTGGCCGGGCATTTGAGCGCTCACGCCGGGAGCCTGAAAGTCGATGGCGCGGCGGTGTTCGGCCCGTCACCGCAGCGCGGCATGGTGTTCCAGCATCACACGCTGTTTCCGTGGCGCACTGTGCGCGACAACGTCGCTTTTGGCCTGAAAATGCGTGGCATCGGCAAGGCTGAGCGCCATCGCGCCGCTGACGAAATCCTCAAACTGGTCGGCCTCGAAGGTTTCGCCGAACGCTGGCCCGATCAGCTCTCCGGTGGCATGCAGCAACGCGTCGAGATCGCCCGGGTGCTGGTCAATCGCCCGCGTCTGTTGCTGATGGATGAGCCGTTCGGCGCTCTGGATGCCTTGACCCGCCTGAACATGCAGGAACTGCTGCTGGACATCTGGACGCGCATCCGCACCACGGTGGTGTTCGTCACTCACGACATCGACGAGGCGCTGTTCCTCGCTGACCGCTTGCTGGTGATGAGTGCGCGGCCGGGGCGAATCATTGAAGACCTGCGTCTGGACTTCGCCCGACCACGCACCAGCGAACTGGTCACCAGCGCCGAGTTCTCCCGGCTCAAACGCCACTGCCTCGACCTGCTGCGCCACGACAACGACCGACCGCTGCCGCGCCTCAATCCGCTCGGCCTGCCTCCTGAAAACCCTTTGCCGCGATTTGCCCTATGACCTCTATTTTTGCTGTGACCGATAACCAAGACATTCTCGATCTGCGACCGCGCCTGACTGCTGAAGATGCTGGTGTGCGGCGTATTGCGCTGATTGATCTGGCGGATCTGGAAGAGCCGGATGGCTTGCTTTGGCTGGTTGATCGCCTGAGGCAAGATCCCGCTGAAGAAGTCCGCGCCGAAGCCGCACGTTTGCTGGAAGCCTGGGAAGATGAGGCCGTCGTGCAAGCCTTGTGTGAAGCCTTGACCGACCCGTCGCCCGCCGTGCAATCGGCCGCCGCGCAGAGCCTGAGCTTGCTCAAAACGGAAGCGGCGGGGCAGGTGATTTTGCCGTGGACTGATCATGCCGACGTCAGTGTGCGTATCGCTGCGTTCCGTGCCTTGCGTGAGTTGCGTTTCGCCGACGCCGCCCCGGCTGCGGTTTCGGCGCTGAACGATGCCGACGCCAGCGTTCGTCGTGAAGCCGTGGGCGTGCTTGGCTGGCTCAAGCAACTCGACGCTTTGCCCGCCCTGGCACGATTGGCCAGCGCTGACCCGGACACCGAAGTGCGCCGTGCTGCGACTGGCGCTTTGGGACTGGCCTCCAGCGCCGAAGTGTTGCCAGCCCTGCGCCAGGCTTTGCAGGACGCCGCCTGGCAAGTGCGCGAAGAAGCCGCGACGACCTTGGGCAAGGTCGGCCACATTGACGCTGGCTCTGCACTGGTCGAAGCCTTGAGCGATGACTACTGGCAAGTGCGCCTGCGCGCTACTCGCAGCCTCGGGCGCCTGCGTTTCGCACCGGCGCTGGATGCGCTGATCGACACCCTTGCTCATCGCATCAGCAACCTGCGCAAAGAGGCCGCGCTGGCCTTGGGCGAGTTGAATGATCGCGGCGCCGTGGCCGCCTTGCAGGCCGCGCAGGATGACGGCGATCCGGAAGTGCGCAAAGCCGTGCGCATTGCCTTGAGTCAGTTGCAATGAACCCGCTGTCAGTCGGTAACTCGCAGAGCGAAGGCACCTTGCGTTTGAGCTGGCCGGACGGCCGCGAACAACAGCTCAACCACGCCGAACTGCGCCGCCAGTGCCCATGCTCGCAATGCCGCGCGTTTCGCCTGAAAGGCCTGACGCCCATGGTCGATGATCGCGTGCGCCTGATCGAACTCAACCCCCAGGGCTACGGCGTGCAACTGATCTTCAGCGACGGCCACCAACGCGGCATCTACCCGTGGGCCTATCTGGCAAACCTCACCTCCTGAGAGCACCATTTACCCTGTGGGAGCTGGCTTGCCAGCGATGGCGGCTTGTCAGTCAACACAGATGCCGGATGTGCCGGCCTTATCGCTGGCAAGCCAGCTCCCACAGGGATCTTCAGTGTTTGGTTAATTCGTGGCCGTCATCGCCGGCCGGCAGCCATGAAAAATATCCAGCCCCGGCTGATACACCGAGGTCTTCACCTCAAACAACCCCAGCACCGAATGAAACAGGTTGTCGTGGCTCAAATCCGCCTGCCCGGTCTTGCCTTGCAGACACCCGCGATCAATCCCTTCACTTGCCAGCGTGCCGTCGCCAAACCACATCACCATCGGCACATGGGTCTGCGCTTCAGGTGCCAGCGCATACGGCGCGGCGTGCAGATACAAACCGTTTTCGCCCAGCGATTCACCGTGATCGGAGACGTACACCATCGACGTGTCCAGCGAGTCCTGATTACGCTTGAGCAGCTCAATCACCTTGGCGAGGAAATGGTCGGTGTAGAGAATCGTGTTGTCGTACACGTTGACCAGTTCATCGCCGCTGCAACTGCCCAGTTGATTGGTGTGGCAGATCGGTTTGAAGCGCTCCATGTCTTTCGGATAGCGCTCGTAGTACTCGGGGCCGTGGCTGCCGTCGGCATGCAGGACGATGATCGCGTGGCCCTTGAGGCTGTCGATATAGCTTTGCAGATCTTGCAGCAGCGCCTCGTCGAGGCAGTTGTTGCCATCGCAGAACGGCCCCGGCTGGTTCTTCGCAATATCGCGATGCGGCACGCGCAGGCAGGTGCCTTTGCAGTCGCTGTTGTTGTCCAGCCACAGCACTTGCACGCCGGCGCGCTGGAGAATGTCGAGCAGGCCCTCGTAGGTTTTGCCTTTCTTGTCGCTGTAATCCTCACGCGGGAACTTCGAGAACATGCACGGCACCGAGACCGCCGTTGACGTGCCGCAGGAGTGCACCTGAGTGAAGTTGAGGATGTCCAGTTTGCTCAGTTCGGGATTGGTCTCGCGCGTATAACCGTTCAGCGAAAAGTGATCGGCGCGGGCGGTTTCACCGACCACAAAGACCATCAGCGATTTCTTCTCGCGGCTGGCCGCCTTGGCGCTCATCACCGCGTCTTCGCCAATGGCCTGCACCACGAAGTGCTTTTTGATGCCCAGGCGTTGCTTGGTGTATTTGCTGATCGCGTAGATGTAGTTGGTCGGGTTGATGAAGTGGGTGAGCTTGTCTTCTTCGCGGAAGATCGGCGCGTAGGTCGAATAGAACGCGCCCACCGACGCAGCGATCACCAGCACGCAGGCGATGATCACCAACACCTTGTTGAGCAAGCCGCGAAAGAACGGCCGATAACTCACCGGCCAACGCCAGATCAATGCCGCTGGCAACACGCCGAGCAGCAGCACGTAAGCCAGCAGCTTGCCGTTGAACAGTGCGCAGGCTTCGGCGGGGTTGGTTTCGAAGACATTCTGAATCATCACCGTGTCGATGGTGATGCCGTATTCGTTCATGAAATACGCGGCGCAGGCCGAGAGCAGGGCGACCACGCTGAGCAGCGGTTTCAGCGTCCAGCGGAACGACACCAGGGTCAGCAGCAGGGCGATCGCGGCCCACAAAAACAGCCCGAACGAAGCGAAAAACGCCACTTTGTGCGCGCCCTGCAGGGTGATCAGCGTGCCCAGCGCCTTCCAGGTCGCCAGGTTGTACAACGCCACCAGCGCCAGGGAAAACAGCAGCACCAGTCGGGTAGGCGTGATGGACGGTAAACGCAGTCCGTTGCCTAAAGCCATGTCTAACATCCCTCTACATTAATGAAAACCACGCGGTTGCGCGGGTAACTGTAGAAGAACATTAGTAAAAAATTCGTAAACATCCTGTAACAAGTTCGACCCCCATTTCCTGTAGGAGCTGCCGAAGGCTGCGATCTTTTGATGTTGTTCTTAACATCAAGATCAAAAGATCGCAGCCTTCGGCAGCTCCTACAGAGGGATTTCGGTGGATCAGAAGGATTTGCTGACGCTGGCGACGACGGTGGCGGTGCAGACGTCTTTGAAGCCCCAGTTGCTCAGGCATTGGCTCTGTGAGAGATCGGTGTCGATGTAGCTCAGGCCCAACACCACCCCGGCCAGATTGTGGGTGAGTTTGACTTCCCATTCGCGATAACTGTCTTCGTCCTGCCCGGACGCCGAATACAAATGCGGATCCTTGAAATCCATATTGCCGTAGCGCAGCTTCAAGCCCGAGTCGAACGGCAACTCGGTTTCATAACCGATGTAGGTGTACAGCGAACTCTGCTTGCTATCGATCCCCGGCGCATCGCTGGAGTAATACGCCGCCAGTTTCACCCCATAAACGCCGAGAATCCCGTAGACCTCGCTCTGGTTGAACTGGCTTTCCTTGGGGTAGGCGTATTTGATGTAGCCCAGATCGAGGCTGACCTCCTCGGTCGCCTGCCACAGCCAGCCGCCGTAGTAATCGACTTCCTGCCGGGTTTTCAGGCCACCGCCGAAATCGACGTTGGAACTCCACGCGCCAAGGTACAGACCGCTGCTGTGCGCGAGGGTCAGGCCGGCCTGTGCGGCGGGGTCATTCTGGGTTTGCGAGATGCCACGGGTCCGGTAGTCGCTGGCTAAAGTGAGATCCACCAACAGCGCAAAATCATCGTTCAAGGGGATCGCAAAGCTGCTCAAGGGCAGCACGCTCAAGAAACTCAGGGCGAACAGGGGCAAGGCTTTCATGTGAAGTCCCGATGTTGTGATTGTTATGGGGGCAGGAGGTAAACCTGTAGGAGCTGCCGCAGGCTGCGATCTTTTGATCTTGGTTTTTTAAAATCAAAGTCAAAAGATCGCAGCCTGCGGCAGCTCCTACATGGGGGAGATTTGTTGTTATTGGGTGGCGGTGTAGACCTGACGACCGCCGAACCAGGTTTGCAGGACTTTGGTGTCATGCAGGGCTTTGTTATCGACGCTGAACACATCACGATCGAGCACGATGAAGTCGGCCTGTTTGCCCGGCGTCAGCGAGCCGATCTGCTTCTCCAGACCAATCGTCCGCGCCGCATTAACGGTGTAGGCGTAGAACATAGTGTCGCGGTCCAGACGCTCATCGGCATTGAGCACGCCCAACGGGCCGACGCGAGTAATTGCTTGAGCCATGGCATTGAACGGGTTCGGCGAAGACACCGGCCAGTCACTCGCACCGGCAATCGTCGCGCCCTGTTTCAGCAGCGAGTGCGCCGGGTACTGATAGCGGAAGGCGAGGGCGCTGACATAAGGCTTGATCATGTCGGTGGTGTAGTCGTCGGCGCTGGCCCATAGCAACTGCATCGAGGCGATGACGTTGAGCGGCTTGAAGCGGGCGAACTCTTTCGGGTTGACCATTTGCAAGTGAGTGATCGAGTGGGTCACGCCGCTCTGCCGATCCTTGCGCGCCTGGGCGATGCCGTTCAGCGCTTCGCGCACCGCGCGGTCGCCGATCGCGTGGATGTGCACCAGCCAGCCGCGCTGGTCGATGGCGCTGACCAGTTCGCCGAAATGCTGCGGATCGATCAGCAGTTCGCCCTGTTTGTGCGAGTTGCTGTACGGGTCGATCATCGCCGCGCTCTGCGCCGGGAACTCGATCACGCCGTCGGCGAAGATCTTGATGCCGGGCAGGGTCAGGTTGGGAATGCCTTGGAATTGCTGGCGCACCTTGTCCAGCGTGTCGAGGTCGGCGGGTACGCTTTTCGGGTTGGCCACCAGCAGCGCCGCGACGTGCACGCTCATATCGCCGCTTTCTGACAAGGCTTTATAGGCCGGCAGCACGCCGACGGTTTTCTCGGTGGGTTTGAGCGCGAACACTGCTTCGCCCGGCGCGGCGTTGGCGGCCGGGTCCATCCACGCGGTGATGCCGAGGCTGTTGTTATAGCGCACTGCTGATTTGGCGGCGTTCAACATGTCGGCGGGGCTTGGCACCGGCATTTTCGAGGCGACCCGATCCCAACCGGCGTCGACCACAAAGCCGTTCGGCTCGCCGCTGGCCAGCTTGCCGATGGTGTCTTTTTCCGCGTCGGGCAGGGTTTTCAGCAGTGCGGCGTCGATGCCGGCGCGCTTGAGCATCACATTGTTGGCCCACGCGGTGTGGTGGTCGCTGCCGATAAATACCACCGGCACATTGGCCCATTCGCCGCTATTGAAGGTGTTGCCCAAGGCCTCGGCCTGCGCCCAATAAACCGAACTCATGCCGGCAATGCTCAGCACATCGCCGTGTTTGGCCTTGCCGTTTGCACGCCAGTCGCGCAGGCGTTTTTGCAGTTCGTCGAGGTCGACGACTTCGTCTTCCATGTTCGCCGAGACCATTTCCAGTCCACCGAAAATCGCGTGGGAATGGCTGTCGATCAGGCCGGGCATCAACGCTTTGCCCTTGAGGTCGATGACTTGGGTGCCGGGTTCGATCAAGGCTTTGATCTGCGCATCGGTGCCGACTTTCAGCACTTTGCCGTTCTCCACGGCCAAGGCTTGCACCTTGGGTTGAGTGCGGTCGGCGGTGAAGATCTTGCCGTTGAGCAGCACCAGATCGGCGGCGGCCATGGCTTCCATCGAGGCAAAACTTACAGCGAGAGCCAACAGCTTCGGGATGAATCTTTTCATTGAAGATTTCCTTGTTATTGCGTCTGATGGCGAGATTAGTGGCTGGCGACGGCCGACAGAACGCCTCCCTCGCGAAAAACGTTTTTGCCTGAATGGAAAAAGCATGGACAAGTTGGGTGCATTGAAAATGTTCGTGGTCACCGCGCAGCTCGGCAGTTTCAGCCGCGCCGCCGAGCAGTTGGGCAAGACCCCGTCGGCGCTGACCAAAGCGGTCAATCACCTGGAATCGGAGCTGGGCGCACGGCTGTTCGAGCGCAGCACGCGGCGGATTCTGCTCACCGAAATCGGTCGGGTGTACCTGGAAACCGCACGGTTGGTGTTGCAGCGACTCGATGAGGCCAGCGAGGAAATCGAGCAGTTGCAGCACGGCTTGCGCGGCAGCCTGAAAATCACCGCCCCGCTGGCCTATGGCCGGGCGTTTCTCGATCAAGTGTGTGACGGATTTTTGCAGCAATACCCGCAGATCAGTTTGCAAGTGGATCTGTGCGATGCGTTCGTCAATCTGCTGGAAAGTGGTTATGACCTGGCGCTGCGTGAGGGCCACGATGACTTGCCGGGACTGATTGCGCGGGTGGTTGGCAGCAATCGTCTGGCGTTGTGCGCCAGCCCGGAATATCTGGCGCGCAAGGATTTGCCGGTCAACCCGCAAACCCTTGAGCAGCATGAATGGCTGCTCTATCAGCACCCGTTACTCAGCCGCGAATTCTGGTGGGCCGAGCGTGACGGGCAGCGTTTGAGTCTGGCACAACCCGCAGCGCCGTTGTTGCGCAGTGACAATTACGATTTGTTGCTGGCCAGTGCCTTGGCCGGGCGCGGTTTGCTGCACACGCCGTTGTGGAGCGCCGCGCCGTACATTGCCGACGGGCGACTGGTGCGGGTCATGGCCGATTACGAGATCGACCCGGACACCTTTGGCCCGCACATTCTGGCGGTGTACCCGAGCCACCGCCGGGCCACGGCGAAGGTCGTTGCCTTCATCGATTACATCTCAGCATTTCTCGCAGAACGCGGCCTTAACTGACTCCCCCGCACTGATCGTACTGATCGTACTGATCGTTCCCACGCTCTGCGTGGGAATGCCTCTAGGGACGCTCTGCGTCCAGTGACGCGGAGCGTCACGGGCTGCATTCCCACGCGGAGCGTGGGAACGATCAACGTGGGGTGGGCCGACCTGTGGCGCTTGTCAGGAAAATCCTACAGGAGTACAAATGTACTCCATGACGAACCTGACTCCCCGCCGTACCGCCATCCTGACGTTTATCCGCGATCGAATCGCCGAACACGGTCAGCCCCCAAGCCTCGCTGAAATCAGCGAGGCTTTTGGTTTCGCCTCGCGTAGCGTGGCGCGCAAGCACGTGCTCGCGCTGACCGAAGCCGGTTTTATCGAGGTCAATCCGCATCAGGCCCGCGGCATTCGCCTGCTCGGGCAACCGCCACGCCCGGAGTTGCTCGACATCCCCGTGCTCGGCCGCGTCGCTGCCGGTGCACCAATTGGCGCCGATGCCGACATCCATAGCCGCTTGCTGCTCGACCCGGCGCTGTTCTCGCGCACACCCGACTACATGCTGCGGGTGCAGGGCGATTCGATGATCGAGGACGGCATTCTCGACGGTGATCTGGTCGGCGTACGGCGCAATCCCGAAGCGCTCAACGGCCAGATCGTCGTGGCGCGGCTCGACGGTGAAGTCACTATCAAACGCTTCGAACGGCTCGGCGATGAAGTGCGGCTGTTGCCGCGCAACCCGGCGTACCAGCCGATTGTCGTGCGCGACGATCAGGATCTGGCCATCGAAGGGGTGTTCTGCGGTCTGGTGAGGCAAGGCTGATGGGCGCCGTCGTTGCGTTGGATACGCTGTTCAATGGCGGCCAGGTCTGGAGGGGCCGGCCTGCGCCGCCGGCCGCCAGTCCGCAACCCACCGGGCACGCCGCGCTCGACGCAGCATTGCCCAGTGGTGGCTGGCCGGAAGCGGCGCTGAGCGAAATCCTGTTGGCCGGCCCCGGTGTCGGCGAACTGCAACTGGTCTGGCCGACGCTGGCGCGGTTGTCGGCGGCGGGCGAGCGCATTGTGCTGGTGGCGCCGCCATTCGTGCCGTACCCGCAGGCGTGGGAGAACGCCGGGGTCGATCTGCGTCAGTTGTCGGTGATTCAGGCCAGTGAACGCGATGCCTTGTGGGCGGCGGAACAATGCCTGCGTTCAGGCAGTTGCGGCGCGGTGCTGTGCTGGCCGCACAAGGCTGATGACCGCGCGTTGCGGCGTTTGCAGGTGGCGGCGGAAACCGGCCAGACCCTGGCGTTTGCCTGGCGTCCGTTGAGCGAAGCGGTCAATCCGTCACCGGCGGCATTACGGATTGCCATCGATGCCAAACCCGCGCAGTTGCGCGTGCTCAAGTGCCGTGGCGGTTTGGCGCGTGCGGCGCCGATTGCCTTTGCCGTGGGTCACTGAGGTCGCCATGCGCTGGGTGTGTATTCTGTTCCCGCAATTGGCCCTTGATGCCGTGCTGCGTCAGCGCCCCGATCCTGATGAGCCGTTGGTGCTGCTCAGCGGCCCGGCCCAGCGTCGAGTGCTGCAAGCGGTCAACCCGGCGGCGCGCAAACTCGGGTTGCGCGCTGGCCAGTCGATGACCGCCGCC
Organism: Pseudomonas sp. IT-232MI5; assembly: GCF_949767845.1. Lineage (NCBI taxonomy): Bacteria > Pseudomonadati > Pseudomonadota > Gammaproteobacteria > Pseudomonadales > Pseudomonadaceae > Pseudomonas > Pseudomonas sp. IT-232MI5. The sequence continues at coordinate 321,268 of NZ_CATKQE010000059.1, read as the reverse complement.
CAAGCGATGAGCAAAGGGTTTGCCACCGCCGATTACGAGGTGGCCGAGGTCGAGCACTGGCAGCAGTTTCTTGCCGCGTGGGCCTACGGTTTCAGCGCGCAGGTCAGCGTGCATTACCCGCGCGCCGTGGTATTCGAAATCGAATCGAGCCTGGGGCTGTTCGGTTCCTGGGCGCAGTTTGAAGCACGGTTGCGCAAGGAACTGAGCGATCTGGGCTTTCGCCATCGCATCGTTGCCGCACCGAATCCGGTGGCGGCGCGGGTACTGGCCAATGCTTACGATGGCTTGGTGGTGCCGGACGGCGAAGCCTTGCAGCATCGCCTCGGCCAGTTGCCCGTCGACCGTGTCGGCCTGGAGCCGAGCGTGGCCACGGCGTTGTCGCGCATGGGCTTGCGCAACCTCAGTCAGGTGCAGAGCCTGCCGCGTCAGGCGCTGGCCCGACGCTTCGAAGCGCAGATGCTCAAGCACCTCGACACCTTGTTTGGCGCGCGACCCTTGGCGCTGGAATTTTACTTGCCGCCCGATCGTTTCGATGTGCGCATCGAACTCAACTTTGACGTGCAATCCCATCAGGCGCTGCTGTTTCCGCTACGGCGTTTGACTGGCGATCTGTCGGCGTTCCTCTGCGGGCGCGACAGCGGCGTGCAGCGTTTCGACCTGCATCTGGAACACGCCGGGCTGCCGGACAGCGTGATCAAAGTCGGTTTGCTCAGCGCCGAACGTGATCCGGCGATGCTCTTCGAACTGGCCCGTGGTCGGCTCGAGCAAGTGCAGGTCGAGGCGCCCGTGCGTGGTTTTCGTCTGCGTGCCGAGGACCTGCCGAGCTTCGTGCCGCAGTTTCAGGAACTGTTCGACGACCGTCCGCAGCAGACCTTGCCCTGGGAGCAATTGCGCGAACGCTTGCGTGCACGCTTGGGTGATGACGCCGTGCAGGGGCTGCGCTTTCAGGCTGATCATCGTCCGGAGTGTGCGTGGCAGCACGGCGTCGACAAACAGCGCTGCGCAGGCTTGCCGAATGTGCAGCGTCCGGGCTGGTTATTGGGTGAACCGCAGAGTGTGGCAGAGGGTTCGGCGCGGATTCTCATGGGGCCGGAACGTATCGAATCGGGCTGGTGGGACGGTGACGATGTGCGCCGCGATTATTACCTGATCCAGAACCGTGCCGGTCAGCAGGGCTGGGCTTATCGGGCGGTGGGCGAGGGCGGTCCGTTGTGGCTGCAGGGCTGGTTTGCATGAGCGACGGTTATGCCGAACTGCACTGCCTGTCGAACTTCAGTTTTCAACGCGGTGCGTCCAGTGCGCTGGAGCTGTTTCAGCGGGCAAAAAAACACGGCTATCAGGCATTGGCGATCACCGATGAGTGTACGTTGGCCGGCATCGTTCGCGCTTGGCAAGCGGCGAAGTCCGTTGAGTTGCCGCTGATCATCGGCAGTGAAGTGCGCATCGACAACGGCCCGAAACTGCTGTTGCTGGTGGAGAACCTTGCAGGCTATCAAGCGCTGTGCGGTTTGATCACGCGCGCGCGGCGGCGCACGCAAAAAGGCCAGTATCAGGTGTTGCGCGAGGACTTCGACGAAGCGCTGCCGGGATTGCTGGTGTTGTGGGTGCCGGACTCGCTTGATCAGGTAGAAGAGGGCCGTTGGCTGCAGCAGACCTTCGCCGAACGCCTGTGGCTGGCGGTGCAATTGCATCGTGGCCAGGACGATCAGCAGCGGCTGGCGGCGTTGTTGGGGCTGGCCGCCGAGTTGCAGATTCCAGCCGTGGCCAGCGGCGATGTGCATATGCACGCCCGTGGCCGCCGCGCCTTGCAGGACACCATGACCGCGATTCGGCATCACGTGCCGGTGGCCGAGGCAGGGTTGCGTTTGCACCCCAATGGCGAGCGACATTTGCGTAGCGTCGAGGTGTTGCGCGAGTTGTATCCGCAGGCCTTGCTGGATGAGTCGGTGAAGCTGGCCCGGCGTTGCACCTTCGATCTCGGCGAATTGCGTTATCAATATCCCAAGGAACTGGTGCCCGAGGAACACAGCGCCAGTTCCTGGCTAAGGCAACTGACCAAGGAAGGCATCGCCTGGCGCTGGGAGAAGGGCGCGCCCTTCAAGGTGCTGAGGCAGATCAACAAAGAGCTGAAGCTGATCGCCGAACTCGGCTACGAAAGCTACTTCCTCACCGTGCATGACGTGGTGCGCTTTGCTCGTGAGCAAAAAATCCTCTGTCAGGGCCGGGGCTCGGCGGCCAACTCGGCGGTGTGTTTTGCCTTGGGCATCACCGAAATCGACCCGGATCGCACCACACTGCTGTTCGAACGCTTCATGTCCAAGGAGCGCAACGAGCCGCCGGACATCGACGTCGACTTCGAACACGAGCGCCGCGAAGAAGTCCTGCAATACGTGTTCCGCCGTTACGGCCGTGGTCGCGCGGCGCTGACGGCGGTGGTCAGCACTTACCACGCCGCCGGCGCGGTGCGCGATGTGGCCAAGGCCCTGGGCCTGCCGCCGGATCAGGTCAATGCACTGGCCGATTGCTGCGGCCACTGGAGCGATGAAACGCCGCCGGTCGAGCGTTTGCTCGAAGGCGGCTTCGACCCGGACAGCCCGGTGCTGCGCCGGGTGTTGAGCCTGACCGGGCAGTTGATCGGTTTCCCCCGGCACCTGTCGCAGCATCCCGGCGGTTTCGTGATTTCCGAGCAGCCGCTGGACACGCTGGTGCCGGTGGAGAACGCCGCCATGGCCGAGCGCACGATCATCCAGTGGGACAAGGATGACCTCGACGCGGTCGGGCTGCTTAAGGTGGACATCCTCGCCCTCGGCATGCTCAGTGCGATCCGTCGTTGCTTCGACTTGCTGCGCCGCCATCGCAATATGGACTTGAGTCTGGCGACGATCCCGGCCGAAGACAAACCGACTTACGAGATGATCAGCCGCGCCGACACCATTGGCGTGTTCCAGATCGAGTCGCGGGCGCAGATGTCGATGCTGCCACGTCTGAAACCGGCGAAGTTCTACGATCTGGTGATCGAAGTGGCCATCGTCCGCCCGGGGCCGATTCAGGGCGGGATGGTCCATCCGTACCTGCGCCGGCGCAATAAAGAAGAGAAAGAAACCTATCCGTCACCGGAGCTGGAAGTGGTGCTCAAACGCACCCTCGGCGTGCCGCTGTTTCAGGAACAGGTGATGCAGATCGCTATCGTCGCCGCCGACTACAGCCCCGGCGAGGCCGATCAGTTGCGCCGCTCGATGGCCGCGTGGAAACGCCATGGCGGATTGGAACCGCACAAGGAACGCCTCGCCGCCGGCATGAAGAAAAACGGTTACACGCCGGAGTTCGCCGCGCAGATTTTCGAGCAGATCAAAGGCTTCGGCAGCTACGGCTTCCCCGAATCCCACGCCGCCAGTTTCGCCTTGCTGACCTACGCCAGTTGCTGGCTCAAGTGCCACGAACCGGCGGCGTTCGCCTGTGCGCTGATCAACAGCTGGCCGATGGGTTTCTACAGCCCGGATCAGATTCTCCAGGACGCGCGCCGACACCAGTTGCAAATCCGCCCGGTCGACGTGCGCGCCAGTGACTGGGATTGCAGCCTGGAAACCACCACAGCGGCGCAACCGGCGATCCGTATGGGTCTGCGCATGATCAAGGGCTTTCGCGAAGACGATGCCCGGCGCATCGAAGCGGCGCGGGCGCGTGGGGCGTTTGCCGATGTCGCCGATCTGGGCGAACGGGCCGCACTCGACAGTCGGGCGCAGGCGTTACTGGCCGATTCCGGGGCGTTGCGCGGTTTGGCCGGGCATCGGCATCGGGCGCGCTGGGAAGTGGCCGGGGTGCAGAAGCAGTTGGGTCTGTTTGCCGGGCTGCCGAGTCAGGAGGAGGCGGAGGTGGAACTGCCCAAACCCAGTGTCGGCGAGGATCTGCACGCCGATTACAGCACCGTCGGCACCACGTTGGGGCCGCATCCGTTGGCGCTGTTGCGTGGCGAACTCAAGGCGCGGCGCTGTCGCAGTTCTCAGGAATTGCTCGACGTCGAGCACGGCCGGCCGGTGAGCGTCGCCGGGCTGGTCACCGGGCGGCAACGACCGGGCACCGCCAGTGGCGTGACCTTCGTGACCCTGGAAGACGAATTCGGCAACGTCAACGTGGTGGTCTGGCGTGATCTGGCCGAGCGTCAGCGGCAAGTGCTGGTCGGTTCGCAATTGCTCAAGGTCGATGGCCGCTGGGAGCGCGAAGGCGAAGTGCGCCACCTGATCGCCGGGCGTTTGAGCGACCTCAGCCCGCTGCTTAATGGCATCCGCGTGCAGAGCCGCGATTTCCATTAGCGCGCCCTGATCTGATCGTTCCCACGCTCTGCGTGGTAACGCTTCCCGTGACGCTCCGCGTCACAGCGGACGCGGAGCGTCCGTGGCTGCATTCCCACGCAGAGCGTGGGAACGATCAATGTTCAAGACGGCCAATTCATTGGCGTCAAAAAAACCTGTCGCGAATGATGGCACTTTGTCATAATGCCGCCCCTTTTCAACTCCCGCCGCGCATTGCCGTGGTGGGACATCCCCGTTTTTCAAAAGGAATATTCAGTGAGAATGATCTCCCGGATGCTGGTTTCAGGCGTCGCGATTGCTGTGCTCGGCACGATTGCCGGCACACTCGCCGGTTGCGCCACCGAAAGCTCCCGCGCGCTGCCGGTGGCCAAGGTTGAAAGCGCCACTCAAGTCTGGACCGGCGTTCGTGTGCCAATGGCCGTGGGCAAGTTCGACAACCGTTCCAGCTACATGCGCGGGATCTTCTCCGACGGCGTTGACCGTCTCGGCGGTCAGGCCAAGACCATCCTCATCACCCACTTGCAGCAGACCAACCGCTTCAGCGTGCTGGATCGCGACAACATGGGTGAAATCCAGCAGGAAGCCGCGATCAAGGGCCAGGCCCAACGCTTGAAAGGCGCTGATTACGTGGTCACCGGTGACGTCACCGAGTTCGGCCGCAAAGAGACTGGCGATCACCAGTTGTTCGGCATTCTTGGTCGTGGCAAGACTCAAGTGGCCTACGCCAAGGTCAACCTGAACATCGTCAACATCAGCACTTCCGAAGTGGTCTATTCGACCCAGGGCGCCGGCGAATACGCCTTGTCCAACCGCGAAATCATCGGCTTCGGCGGCACCGCTGCCTACGACTCCACCCTCAACGGCAAAGTACTGGATCTGGCCATGCGCGAGGCGATCAATCGTCTGGTCGATGGCATGAACGCCGGTGCCTGGAAACCGGGCAACTGATCGACGCCCATTGCAAGGAGCAACACCCCATGATTCTGAATTTGTCGCGCTCGTTAATGGCGCTGACCCTGGCCGCCAGTGCCTTGCTGGCCGGCTGTGCCTCCGGCCCGCAAACCCTGTACCAGTGGGAAGGTTACGAGCCCCAGGTCTACGAATACTTCAAAGGCGAAGAGCCGAAAGAAGCCCAGGCCGAAGCGCTGGAACGTGACCTGCAGAAAATCCGCTCCACCGGCAAGGCCGTACCGCCGGGTTACCACGCGCACCTTGGCCTGCTCTATCTGAGCATGGGCAAGGACGACCAGATGGTGCAGCAGTTCAAAACCGAGAAAACCCTGTTCCCCGAATCCGGGACGTACATGGATTTCCTGCTCAAAAACGCCAAGAGCGGAGACGCGAAATGATCGCGCGCACCTTGAAACTGCTGGCCGCCGGTCTGGCCCTGACCGTGCTGGGTGGCTGCGTTGCGCCCAAGACCGTGGATTACTCGGCCTACAAACAGGCGCGGCCGAAAACCATTCTGGTGCTGCCTCCGCTGAACACTTCGCCGGATGTGAAGGCGTCGTACAGCCTGTTGTCGCAGGTGACCTTCCCGCTGGCCGAAGCCGGTTATTACGTGCTGCCGATCGCGCTGGTTGACGAGACGTTCCGCCAGAACGGTCTGACCACCCCGGACGACATCCATCAGGCCCCGCCGAGCAAACTGAAGGAGATCTTCGGTGCGGACGCTGCGCTGTACATCACCGTGACCGAATACGGTACGCGTTACATGGTGATCAGCAGCGAAACGGCAGTGACCGCGACGGCGAAACTGGTCGACCTGAAAAGCGGCACGACGCTGTGGACCGGTTCGGCCCGGGCGTCGAGCGAAGAGGGCGGCAATAGCAATGCCGGCGGTATCGTCGGCATGCTGATCTCGGCGGCAGTGAAGCAAATCATCAACAGCTCCACCGATGCCGGCTACCCGATTGCCGGAGTGGCGAGCAATCGTCTGCTTTCGGCCGGCCATCGGGCAGGCCTGCTGTACGGCCCGCGTTCGCCGAAGTACGGCACTGACTGAAGCCGGTACTGATCGTTCCCACGCTCTGCGTGGGAACGATCAAACGCAGGAGTGAGCCTGCTCACCGCCCCCCTCCCAACACATGTGTCCTGCTTGCAACGAGCAGATAGATAGAGCGACGCCGCCCCCATGGGGGATCCGCAATCAACGTGCAATCAAGACCCTGCATCTCGACGTCGAAGGCTATATCCTGCGTGACACTCAGTTGCTCGACGTTAAAGGAGTGCCCAAATGACCGAAAAGAAACCGGAAACCACGGTCGACCGCGTCTACCAAGGGGTTTACGAGGCGATCAGCAAGCGTTCGTTGCGCCCTGGGATGAAGCTGGGCGAGGCCTCGCTGGCCGAGTTATTCAATGTCAGCCGCACGTCGGTGCGCGCCGCATTGAAGCAATTGGAGGCCGACGGACTGGTCACCACTGAGCCCAACAAAGGGGCATCGGTGTCGCTGCCGAGCAACGAAGAGATCCGTTCGCTGTTCGAAACCCGCCGCCTTATCGAAATCGGCATCGTCACTGAACTGTGCCGGCGCAAGGACACCGCCGCGATGCAGGACCTGCGCGAACACCTGCTGCTGGAAGACGAAGCGCACGCCGCTGGTGACCACGAGCGGCTGATTCATCTGCTCGGCGAGTTCCACATCAAACTGGCGCGCAGCCTGAATAATCCGGTGCTGCTTGACTGGTTCCAGAAGTTGATTTCCCGTGCCTCGTTGTATGCTGCGGCGCTGGACGACGACAGCCATGAAGTCTGCCGCGACGACGAGCACCTGCGTCTGATCGAATACATCGAGGCCGGTAATCAGAGCGCTGCCATCGAATTGACCTGCACGCATCTCAACGGCATCGAGAAGGCCATTCTCGACGTCGCCGCCAAAATGAAAACTGGCTACCATCCGCTCAAACACCTGATCGGGGTTTAGGCTTCGGGCGAGGATGAAATCGGCTATACCTCATATGAAACCAATACGACTGATGACGCTCGAAACAGACGGGCGTTGCGTCGTTATGGCGTCGCGATTTATCGGGCAATCACCACAGGACACTGAGTCAGTCGATGCAGTTTTTATCCGATAGCCATGGTTGTGAGGGCTGGAAAGGCGAAATGGCCGGGCGCATCAGTGCGTTCGACTGGAGCCACACCGAACTCGGCCCGTTGAACAGCTGGCCGGCCAGCCTGTGCAGTGCGGTGCAACTGATGCTGGCGTCGCCACTGCCGATGGTCATGCTCTGGGGCTATGCCGGATACATGATCTACAACGATGCCTATTCGAAGTTTGCCGGTGGTCGCCACCCCTATCTGCTCGGTTCGCCGGTAGAACTGGGCTGGCCGGAAGTCGCCGATTTCAACCGGCACGTGGTCGATACCTGCCTGGCCGGTGGCACCTTGTCGTTTCGCAATAAAGAGCTGGTGTTGTTGCGCGATGGCGTCCCCGAAGACGTCTGGATGGATCTGTATTACAGCCCGGTGGCCAATGATGACGGCAAGCCGGCCGGGGTCATGGCGATGGTGGTGGAAACCACCGAGTTCGTGCACTCCGAACGCCGGCGGCAGGCGGCGGAACAAGCCTACCGCGCTGACAATGAGCGGGTCCGTCTGGCGTTGAATGCCGGGGCCTTGCTTGGCTCGTTTGTCTGGGACGTGAAAAACAACACGCTGTCGGCAGACGAGCGTTTCGCCCGCACGTTCTCTTATCCGCCGGATCATGACCTGAGCAATCTGGCCCAGGACATTGCCGAGTCGCGCATCCATCCCGATGACCACGCCTGGGTACAAGAGCGCGTCGCCCATTCCGTGCAGACCGGTGAACCGTATAACGCCGAGTATCGCGTGCGGCGCAGTGACGGCAGTTATTCCTGGGTGCTGGCCAGTGGCGCCTGTGAGTTCGACGAACACGGCGCGCCGTTACGCTTTCCCGGCGTGTTGATCGACATCCACGAACGCAAGATCGCCGAAGAATCCCTGCTCAAATTTACCCGCAACCTTGAACAGCGCGTCGGCGAAGAGGTCGAGGCGCGGCTGGCGGCTGAAGAGCAGTTGCGCCAGTCGCAGAAGCTTGAAGCCATTGGCGGTCTCACCGGCGGCGTGGCCCATGACTTCAATAATCTGCTGCAAGTGATCGCCGGTAATCTGCATCTGCTCGCGCGCCACGAACCGAACAATACCAACGTGCAACGCCGGGTCAGTGCCTCGCTGGCGGCGGTCGAGCGCGGTGCCAAGCTGTCCTCGCAATTGCTCGCGTTTGCCCGGCGCCAGCCGTTGTCGCCGGCAGTATGTAACCCGCGACAGATCTTCGAAGGTGTCGGCGAATTGCTGCAGCGAGCGCTGGGCGAAACCATTCAGATCGATGTGCAGCTGCCGCAGCAACCGTGGCATATCAACGTCGACCGCAACCAACTGGAAAACGCCATTCTCAATCTGGCGATCAACGCTCGCGATGCGATGAAGGGCGAGGGCACCATTGCGCTCAGCGCTGCCAACGTGCGCCTCGATCGCGAGTTCTGCGCCGGTAAAGGCATCGTTCCCGGCGAGTTTGTCCGGGTCGCCGTCAGTGACAGCGGCGCCGGCATTGCGCCAGACATTCTCGAGCAGGTGTTTGAACCGTTTTTCACCACCAAGGCCGACGGCCAGGGCACCGGGCTGGGCCTGAGCATGGTGTTCGGTTTCGTCAAACAGAGCGGCGGCCACGTCGAGATCGTCAGTACCGTCGGCGAGGGCACGCGGGTGCAGTTGTACTTCCCGCGCAGCCTGCGCCCGATCCTTGATGAATCGCCCAATCTGCAACGGCAGCAGAGTGGCGGCCACGAGACGATTCTGGTGGTTGAAGACAACGACGCGGTGCGCGCTTCGGCGGTCGAGTTGTTGCGCGAGGAGGGTTACCGCGTGTTGACCGCCGGCCACGGCGATGCGGCCATGCAAATGCTGCTGGAAGGTACCGAAGTCGACCTGATCTTCACCGACGTGGTCATGCCGGGGCTGATCAAAAGCTCCGACCTGTTCGCCTGGGCCAAGGTGCAGACGCCGCCGGTGGCGGTGCTGTTCACCTCCGGGCACACCCGCGACATCATCTCGCGCAATCACCAGTTGAGTCCCGACACCCATTTGCTCGGCAAACCGTACAGCCCCGAAGCCTTGTTGCAGATGATCCGGGTGGTTCTCGGCAACTGAGCGCTGAACATTCCTTTACCAAGGCAGGTCGATGACTTCCAAACGCACCTCCAAAGCGCCCACCGGCATGGTCCGGGTGCGCGGCGCCCGTGAACACAACCTGAAAAACATTGACGTCGACATCCCCCGCGATGCACTGGTGGTGTTTACCGGGGTGTCCGGTTCGGGCAAGTCGTCGCTGGCGTTCTCGACTTTGTATGCCGAAGCCCAGCGCCGTTACTTCGAATCGGTGGCGCCGTACGCGCGACGGCTGATCGATCAGGTTGGCGTACCGGATGTCGACTCGATTGAAGGCCTGCCGCCGGCCGTGGCCCTGCAACAGCAACGCGGCACACCGAGCACGCGCTCGTCGGTGGGCAGCGTGACCACGTTGTCGAGCCTGATCCGCATGCTCTATTCGCGCGCCGGCAGTTATCCGCCGGGGCAGCCGATGTTGTACGCCGAGGATTTTTCGCCGAACACCCCGCAAGGCGCCTGCCCGCAGTGCCATGGCCTCGGCCGCGTCTATGAAGTCACTGAGGCGCTGATGGTGCCCGATCCGAACCTGACCATCCGCCAGCGCGCGGTGGCGTCGTGGCCGCTGGCGTGGCAGGGGCAGAATCTGCGCGACATCCTCGTGACCATGGGCATCGACGTCGACATCCCGTGGAAAAAACTGCCGAAAAAACAGCGCGACTGGATTCTCTTCACCGAAGAAACCCCGACCGTGCCGGTGTACGCCGGGCTGTCCCCGGAAGAAACCCGCGTCGCCCTCAAACGCAAGATGGAGCCGAGTTATCAAGGCACCTTCACCGGCGCCCGGCGCTACATCCTGCACACCTTTACTCATTCGCAAAGTGCGTTGATGAAGAAGCGTGTTTCACAGTTCATGCTCGGCAGCCCTTGTCCGTTATGCGACGGCAAACGCCTGAAACGTGAAGCGTTGTCGGTGACGTTTGCCGGGTACGACATTGGCGAATTGTCGCAAATGCCGTTATTGCAAGTGGCCGAGGTATTACGGCCGGTGGCGGCGGCCAGTTATCTGGAACATGCCGAAGAAACCGGCGAGACCTTGAGTCACGCGCAAACCCGCGAGGCCCGTCAGCAACGCGTGGCCCATGGTGCCAGCGGGCATGGCAGTGCGCCGGATGTGCGCCACACGCCAAATCTGTCGCTGGAGAAACGTCTGGCGGCGCAGCGTATTGCCGAGGATCTGCTGGAGCGCGTCAGCACGCTGACCGATCTGGGCCTCGGTTATCTGGCGCTGGAGCGCAGTACGCCAACGCTGTCGTCGGGTGAGTTGCAGCGCTTGCGCCTGGCGACACAATTGGGCTCGCAGTTGTTTGGTGTGATTTATGTGCTCGACGAACCTTCCGCCGGTTTGCATCCAGCCGATGGCGAAGCGTTGTTCGAAGCCTTGCAGCGCTTGAAGGCGGACGGCAACACGCTGTTTGTGGTCGAGCATGACCTGGAAACCATGCGCCGCGCCGACTGGCTGATCGACGTCGGCCCGGCAGCGGGCGAGCAGGGTGGGCAGGTGCTGTACAGCGGCCCGCCCGCCGGTCTGGCCGAGATCGAGCAATCGCAGACTCGTGCTTATCTGTTTGCCGAATCGCAACGTCAGACAAGAACGGCACGTAAACCGACGGCGTGGCTGAAACTTGAGGGCATCACCCGCAATAATCTGAACAACCTCAGTGCCGAATTTCCCTTGGGCTGCTTTACCTCGGTGACGGGCGTCTCCGGCTCCGGCAAGTCGAGCCTGGTCAGTCAGGCCTTGCTGGAACTGGTCGGCGCGCAGTTGGGGCGGCCGACGGTGGACAGCGAGCCGGAAGAACTCAGCCTCGAAGACGACGCCCCGCAGGTCAGCAGCGGTCAGGTCACGTCCGGGCTGGAGTCGATCAAGCGACTGGTGCAGGTCGACCAGAAACCCATCGGCCGTACGCCACGTTCCAATCTGGCGACTTACACCGGGTTGTTCGACAACGTACGCAAGCTCTACGCCGCGACCGACGCTGCACGGGCGGCGGGTTATGACGCCGGGCAGTTTTCCTTCAACGTCGCCAAGGGTCGTTGCGCCACGTGCGAAGGCGAAGGCTTTGTCAGTGTCGAGTTGTTGTTCATGCCCAGCGTTTATGCGCCGTGCCCGACCTGCCATGGCGCGCGGTACAACCCGCAGACCCTGGCGATTCTCTGGGAGGGTTTGAGCATCGCCCAGGTGCTGCAATTGACCGTCGAGGAAGCGGTGTCAGTGTTTTCCGAGCAAGCGGGGATTCGTCGTTCACTGGAAGTGCTGCGCGATATTGGCCTGGGTTATCTGCGCCTCGGGCAACCGGCCACGGAGCTGTCTGGCGGTGAAGCGCAGCGGATCAAACTGGCTACCGAGTTGCAGCGTAATCAGCGCGGCGCGACCTTGTATGTGCTGGATGAACCGACCACCGGGTTGCATCCGCGCGATGTCGATCGGCTGCTGGAGCAACTGGATACGCTGGTGACGGCGGGGCACACGGTGATCGTGGTCGAGCACGAAATGCGCGTGGTGGCGCAGAGTGACTGGGTGATCGACATCGGGCCGGGGGCGGGGGATCAGGGCGGCAGGATTGTCGTGGCGGGCACGCCGCAGAAGGTTGCGGCGAGCAAGAAGAGCCGGACGGCGCCGTTTCTGGCTCGGGCCCTGAATTAATAGATGCGGTGCTGCCACTGGCCTCATCGCTGGCAAGCCAGCTCCCACAGTTTTTTGCGGTGAATTCGAAGTATGGGTCCACCACAAGACCCCTGTAGGAGTGAGCCTGCTCGCGATAGCGGGGTGTCAGTCACAGATGAATTGGCTGACCTGACGCCATCGCGAGCAGGCTCACTCCTACAGTGGATCTGTGTTCGACATCAGTTCCTGTGGGTGCTGCAGTCAGGCACCATCAAGGGTGCGGCGGACCTTTTCGAGCAGTTCACTGATCTGAAACGGCTTGACCAGCATGTCCATGCCACTGCCCAGAAACACCTGACGATTGATCGCTGTCTCCGCATACCCGGTCATGAACAGAATCGGCAATCCCTCACGCCAACCGCGCGCAACATCCGCTAATTCACGACCGCTCATGCGCGGCAGGCCGACGTCGGTCAATAACAGGTTGATCGACGGATCATTCTGCAACCGCTCCAGCGCCGTTTCGATATCCGCCGCCTGGGTGCAGCGATAACCGGCGTCCTCCAGCACTTCAGTGACAAACATGCGCACCGACGGCATGTCCTCGACAATCAGCACATGCTCACCGCTGCCTTGCGGGTCAACCACCGGCGCGGGAATGTCAGCGCCGGTCGGATCGGTGGTGGCCGGCAACATGATCGTCACTTCGGTGCCGCGCCGCGCGACGCTGCGGATGTGTGCATCGCCACCCGACTGGCGGGCAAAACCATAGATCGTCGACAACCCCAGCCCCGTACCCTGGCCCAACGGTTTGGTGGTGAAAAACGGATCGAAGACCTTGTCGATGACATTGTGCTCGATGCCCGTACCGTCATCACGCACCGACAGCGCCACGTAAGCGCCATCGGCCAGATTCGGATCGCCATGGGAGTACGCGGCGTAAGTGTTGACCCATATATTGCCGCCCACCGGCAGGGCATCCCGGGCGTTGATCACCAGATTCAACACCGCGCTTTCCAGCTGCACCGGGTCAACCAGCGCGATCGCCGGTTTGCTGGTCAGCTCTAGCTTGAGGGTGATCCGCTCACCGATGGTGCGCATCAGCAATTCTTCCAGCGAACGGACTTGCTCGTTGATGTCGACCGGCCGTGTATCCAGTGGTTGCTGACGGGCAAAGGCCAGCAAGCGGTGGGTGAGGGACGCAGCGCTCATCGCTGAATTCAGCGCCGCTTCGGAGTAAAACTGCACCTTGTCCAGACGCCCATCGACCACGCGTTTCTGGATCAGCTCGAGGCTGGTGATGATTCCGGTCAGCAGGTTGTTGAAGTCATGGGCGATACCGCCGGTGAGTTTGCCCAGTGCGTCCATCTTCTGCACCTGCAGCAACTGCGCTTCGGCACGCACGCGTTCGGCGACTTCCTTGGCCAGTTGCGTGGTGGTGTCGTCCAGGCGCGCCAGATGCGAGCGCTCGCGATGGCGGTGTTCGGTAACGTCCTCAACGAAGACCAGGCTCAGTTCGGGCGTGCGGTACGGCGAAATCTGCCACTCGGTCTCGCGGATCTCGCCCTGCACGCGCATGTTCAGCGTGCCTTTCCAGCGCTCGCCATCGACCAGACGCAGGCGCAGCTCATTGAGGATGGCGCTCTGATCTTCGGCGAAGCATTCACGCAGGGCCTGCGGATCCCGATTGTCGAGAATCAGTTGTGTGAAGGCATGGTTGCATTCGTGCACCTTGAGGCTGGCATCGAGCACCGCGATCGGTGCGGAGACGTTGACGAAAATCTCGCGAAACCGCGCTTCACTTTCGCGCAGGGCATTTTCCGTGTCGCGTACTCGCAGCAACGTGCGCAGGGTGGCCAGCAGCACATCCGGGTCAACCGGGTGAATCAGGTAGGCATCGGCACCGGCGTCGAGGCCGGTGATGATGTCGCCGGTCTGGATCGACGCCGCAGACACATGGATCACTGGCAGCAGCGCCGTGCGGCTGTCCGCACGCAGAATCCGTACGATGTCGAAGCCACTCATGTCCGGCAGATTGACGTCGAGAATCAACGCGTCGAGTGCTTCGCTGTCGATCAGCGCCAGCCCCTCGCCGCCGGTGCCGGCCTCCAGCACCTCGTAGCCATGACGCTCCAGCCGTCGGCGCAGGGCGTAGCGGGTGGCGACGTTGTCGTCGACGATCAACAGGCGGATGTCACGTTTCATCGACGTTCTCCAGAGCGATCGCCAGCGGAATGATCACGAAAAAGGTCGAGCCGACCCCCGGCGTGCTTTCCAGCCCGACTTCACCGCCGAGCAGGGCGGCGAAGCGTTTACACAGTGACAGGCCCAGCCCGGTGCCGCGCAGACGTTTCTGCAACGGCGAGTCGACCTGGGAAAAGTCCTCGAACAATGCACCATGCAGCTCTGGTGCGATACCGATGCCGGTGTCGCTGACGGCAAAGCGCACCTTGTCTGCACCTTCGAGCCGTGCGGAAACCCGCACTTCGCCACGGGTGGTGAACTTCAGCGAGTTGGAAATGAAATTGCGCAGGATCTGTGCAAGTTTCTTGTCGTCGGTGTACAGGCGCGGCAAACCGACCGGTTCCTCGAATATCAGGTCCACGGCGCTGGCATCGACAATCGGCCGGAACATCCCGCGCAGGGCGGAGAACAGATCGAACATGTCGAACCACGCCGGAGAAATGCTGATGCGCCCGGCCTCGATCTTCGCCAGATCGAGCAGGTCATCGACCATGTCGCTGAGTTCGCGCGCAGCCGTGCTGACGAACGCTACCTGCTTGTGTTGCTCGGGACTGAGCGGGCCGTCGAGTTCGTCGGCGAGCAGGCTGTTGATGCTCAGGATCGAACCCAGTGGCGTGCGAAATTCGTGGCTCATGTACGACAGAAAGCGGCTTTTCAGATCCGAAGCCTGGCGCAGTTCCTCAGCCTGTATGTCGAGTTCAGCGTACAGCGCCAGCACACCCTGATTGGTTTCATCGAGTTCTTCGCGCAGCGCCGCGGTTTCGCTCTGCAACTGCGCAATCAGCGCAGCCTGCTCGGCACTGCTCAGAATCGGCGACTCAGCCATGGGCGGCCTCCAGGGCAACGACCAGTACCGTTACATCGTCGCGCCCGCGACAGAAATCGCGGTGCAGGACGGCGGCTATCACGGCGGGATGGCGGTGCACCAGACCGGGGTAGTCTTGAAGATTCCAACGGGACTGCAAGCCGTCGCTGTACATGATCAATAGATGTCCGTTCACGTGAGCATAGTCAAAGGGCCGGGCTTTCCGGTATTGCACGCCGACAATGCCCGGGTGCGAGGCGAGGCCACGGGATTTGTCGGCGTTGATCAGGCTGGCGCCGATGTTGCCGACGCCGGCGAAGGTCAGGCTGTCGCGCCGTGCATCGAATTGGGCAAACGCGACAGCGCCGCCGCGAGTACCGATCATGTCGCGGTGCATGTCTTCCATCAGCATCACCGGCTCGGCAAACGGTGTCAGGGCGAAGGTTTCTGCGCCTGCCAGCCCGGCGCGTTCGGCGTCTTCACCGTGCCCCAGACCGTCGATGATCAGCGCGCTGACGCTGCCGTTGTCATACGCCAGGTGCCAGACATCGCCGCAGGCGGGATCGTTGTGCAGCGAGTGCTGGCTGACTCCAAAATGCATGTCCGGTTCGCGATCCGAGCGAGGATAAAACCGGGCCAGTAACACCGCGCCACGGGCATCCGCGTACACATCAAACACTTCAGCCTGGCGTGATATCGAGCCGAGGCCAATGCCTTGGGTGCCTCCGGTGGAGAAGCCGTCGGGCATACAGGCCTGCAAATCAAACCCCTGAGCACGGTCGATAGCGAGCAACTCAATGCCGAAACCATCAATGCGCGGCAGCACCCGCAGGTGCATCTCACCGTGGTTGGCGTGCTTGAGCACGTTACTCGCCAGCTCCGTCGCCACCAATGCCACACGCCCGGCATCGCGCTCGTCGAAGCCATGCTGTTCGGCCAGTTGTTGCGCCGTACGCCGTGCGTAGCCGATCTGGCTGCTGTCCTCGATCAGTAAAACCTGGGTCATCGACCCGCTGATATTCATGTCCATCGGGTAATCGTTATTCGTGTGCCCTTGCCGGGCTCTGTTTCCAGTTCGAACTCTTCAACCAGGCGTTTCGCCCCGGTCAGACCCAGGCCCATGCCGCTGCCGGAGGTCCAGCCGTCGGTCATCGCCAGTTTGATGTCGGCAATGCCCGGGCCTTCGTCGCGGAAGGTCAGGCGCAGACCGACCTTGTGATCTTCATCGAGAATCTGCCAGTCCATGTCGCCGCCGCCACCGTAAACCATGGTGTTACGCGCCAGTTCGCTGACCGCCGTGACCATTTTCGTCAGGTCGATCAGGCGCATTCCGCATTCGGTGGCCAGTTTGCGTGCTGTCTGGCGCGCGAGCACGACATCCTGCTCGATGTGGATGGGTTGAGTACCGCTGCTGCGTACGGTCATTGCCGGTCTACTCGTTCCTGCAGCAGCTTCATCCCGCGCTCGACGTTCAATGCCGTGCTGACACCGGGCAGCGTCAGGCCGAGTTCGACCAGGGTGATCGCCACCGCTGGCTGCATGCCGACCAGCATGGTTTCGGCGTCCATGATTTTCGACAGGCCGGAGATCGTGCTGATCATCCGGCCAATGAACGAGTCGACCATGTCCAGCGCCGAGATGTCGATCAACACCCCGCGCGCCGAGGTCTTGCTGATGCGCTCGGACAAGTCGTCCTGCAAGGTGAGGGCGAGCTGGTCATGCATGTCGACCTGGATGGTCACCAGCAGGAACTTGCCCATCTGGAGAATCGGGATACGTTCCATGTTTATACCGTCTTGACGAGGCTGACACCCAGACGGGTCAGGGCCAGTTTCAGCGCATCGGCCAGATTGGCCTTGGTCACCACGCCTTGCAGGTCGAGGCCGAGGTGAACGATGGTTTGCGCGATCTGCGGACGTACGCCGCTGATGATGCAGTCGGCGCCCATCAGGCGGATTGCGGTCACGGTTTTCAGCAGGTGCTGGGCGACCAGAGTATCGACGGTCGGCACGCCGGTGATGTCGATGATGGCGATTTCCGATCCGGTGTCGACGATGCGTTGCAGCAGCGACTCCATCACCACTTGCGTGCGCTGGGAGTCGAGGGTGCCGATCATTGGCAGGGCGAGTACGCCGTCCCACAGCTTGACCACCGGGGTCGACAGCTCCAGCAGTTCTTCCTGCTGACGCTTGATCACCGCTTCGCGGGATTTCTGGAAGGTGCGGATGGTGTGCATGCCGAAGGCGTCGAGCAGTTCCGAGACTTCCCAGAGCTGTTCGGCGAGCAGCGCAGGCTGGTCTTTGTAATGGTTCTGCAGCAGGTTAAACAGCGGGCCTTTGAGGGCGAAGATGAAACTGGCGGTCTGCTGCGAATCCTGGCCGAGCAGTGCGCGGCTGTGGGAGAGCTTTTCGAGAAACTGGCGGGTGGTCTCCCAACCGGGTGCGGCGATGTTGGTGCCGTTGTCGTTCTCGATGCCACTGACCACCAGTTGCAGGAATTCCGTGGTCTGTTGCTGCAGATCGTGCTCTTTCAGGTTACGCGTGGCGCCGCTGGCTTGCAGGCCGTTGATCCATTCGCCCAGCAGTTGTGCTTGTTTGTTTTTCATCGCATCGAGTGTGCTGTTCTGCAGTGCTGCCATGTGCCTGTTGCTCCGTCGCGAATTGGGGGGCGGTCGTGAAAATGATCGCCGCGAAGTGATCGACATTTGCCGTTCGAAATAGTTGTTCGTTCACGCACGTATATTTTTTGATCTGGCGCAAGGAACGTCCCGGTAACTCTAGTCGGCGTGGCCGGGCGCGGCGAAGTTTTGAACGTTGGCGTGGGGCAGGCTTCGAATCTTTGACACCCGGCGGATGTGCGCCGGGGTGTTTGACCAACGAGGTGGCCATGAACGAGCAAACGAAGCAGCAGAGCCAATCTGGCGAACCGATCAATCGCAATGATCCGGCTATCGACCCGCAGGTGCCGGGGCAACCGGTGCCGACGCAGCAGCAGGGCGATGGCGGGCAGGCGCAGAGTGGCGATCCGGCGGTGGATCAGAAGAACAAGCACACGGACAACGACAATGAGTTCAGCCCGGGCTTCGAGCCAAAACCGGACCGGGCTAAGCCGGGCGAGGAGACCGATGCTGATATTGATACGGATGGCGGTTGATTTCGGCGGATATGACAAGGCCGCATCTACTGGATGCGGCCTTTTTTTTGCTTTGGATTTGTGGCGTTGCGGACATCGATCCCCCTCACCCCAGCCCTCTCCCCCAAGGGGGCGAGGGGGAAGGGAGCCGATCTCGGTGCTTTTCAAAAGCTCAGTTCAGCTCGAGATTTCAGATCGGGGGCTGTTCAGAACCTGCGTTCGACTCAAAACGTTCAGGTCGGCATAACTCGAGCATCCACCTCGGTCGGCTCCCTCTCCCTCCGGGCGGTCCGACGTTTCGGGAGGGTTGGGGTGAGGGTAAGGCTGTTTACTTGCTCGGATACTTGGCCTGCAGTTCCTTGGCGGCGGCCAAATGTTTTTCCAGGGCTGGCAGCATTTTCTGCGCAAACGCCTTCAATTCAGGGGCGCCTTTGACCTTGTCATCGGTCACGGTATTGGCTTGTTTCTTGAACAGCTCGATGGTTTCTTCGTGCGCCTTCACCTGATTGTTGGCGTAGGCCGCGTCGAAAGACTCATCACGCACTTCGAGGATTTTTTCCTTGGCCTGTTTGACCAGAGTTGTGGTGTCCGGGACTTCGATGTCGTTAGCCTTGGCAATGGTCGCCAGCTCATCGTTGGCCTTGCCATGGTCGGTGATCATCATATTGGCGAAGGCCTTGATGTCAGCCGATTGGCTTTTTTCCAGCGCCAGTCGACTGGTTTCGATTTCCGCGATGCCACCGGCAGCGGCGTTATCGACAAAGTCATTGTCAGTCGCAGCGAAGGCGCTGCCCATGCCGCTGCTCAAAGCGACAGCCAAAACCAGATGACGCAGGTTGAATCCGTCCATTGGTGTATCTCCACGCAGTTTTTGTTGGTGTTAACCAATGGAGGCAATGTGGCGAACAAAGGTTTGATCGCATTTGCGACAGGGCGACGAACGGACACCGCTGGTCTGACAGGTGGTCGACAGAAGCGCCCAACCGAGGCCATTCTGATAACTGGCCAGCGCAATCGGTCGTGTTGGCCAGCCGATCAACTGACGGAGGTGTTCCATGCCGGTGACCCATGATCTGTTACAGGACTTGAAGCTTACAAAGGAAGAGATCCAGCAAAAACGCACCGCGGATCCACATCTGGATGCACTGATCAACAAGTACTCCCAGGCGGACGCCGACGTAGTCAAGGCCGAGACTGCCACCTCGGATGCTCCCAGCGACTACACGCTGAAAAAACTCAAAGAAAAGCGCTTGCAGGTCAAAAACAAGATCGTCGAGCAACTGCAGGCGCGATCCTGAAACCCCGGTGATCCGCCGACCTGCGGTTGCGGATTGACGGGAACGACAGCCCCGACCGGCACCTCGAATGTACAGAGTCTTCTTTTACCGACTCTTTACGAGGTGCCTTATGAACGATCCCAAATTCCCCAGTGAAGAGCAGGGCGCATTCGACCCGGTTCCCACGCATCCCGAACCCAACAGCCCGGCGCATACCACGGCCAATCCTGAAGAACCGGATGAGGATCTTCCCGAAGACGAAGATCCGGACAAGTTCGACAAGTCCAGCAACTGACAGATCGCCATCGCTGGCAAGCCAGCTCCCAGAGTGAATGGTGTTGTCCGCAAATGCCGTGGTCAGCAAAGAACCCTGTGGGAGCTGGCTTGCCAGCGATGGCGTCAGTAGGCTCGATCCAGATCCAGCAGGTTCACTTCAGCGCCGCATCCAACGGCATCCGCGCCATATGCATCGCCTTCAACGAGCCGAAATACAACCACGGCCCATACTCGCGCACCGTGGTAATCGGCGAGTAATTGCCACTGCTCGCATCCTGCAGATTGGCGATCACCTTGCCGTCCAGATCCAGCCCCAGAACAAACCCGCGCTTCTCCACCGGTTTCGGTAAAACCTTCAGCGCCCGCACGATCATCTTGCGCACGAATGGATGCCCCGCAGTGCCATCAAGCAGAGCATTGCGCGGCGCATACAACGCCACCCAGAACCGATTGCTGCCATTGAACGCCAGGTTGTCCGGCAGCCCCGGCAGGTTGTCGATGAACAGGTCGTGAGTGCCGGCTTTCGGCCCGGTCAGCCAATAACGGCTGATGCGATAGGCACCGGTTTCGTTGACCAGCACATAAGCATCGTCCGGGCCGAGGGTCACGCCGTTGGCAAACTCAAGCTTATCGAGCAGCACACTGGTTTTGCCGCTCTGAAAGTCATAGCGCAGCAGACGTCCATCGCCGCCGTGCTCAATGACCGCCTCGCCGTCATGGCCATAACCCCAGCGACTGGAAGCATCGCTGAAATAGGCGTAATGCCCTGACTTGTCGATGGCCACGTCATCAGTAAAACCGAAGGCCAGTCCATTGGCCTCCGTGGTCAAAGGAACCAGCTGACCTTGCGCATCGAGGGACAGCAAGCCCTTGACCCCATCGGCAATGACCAGCAAGCCGTTCGGATGCCGGGCCAATCCCAGCGGTCGGCCACCGGTGTCGGCGAGTACTTTGCGTTGCTGGCCGTCGAGGCTGGTGCGGATCAGTCGGCCGTCGTGCAGTCCGGTGATCAGGAAGTCACTCTCCAGCAGCAAGGCTTCCGGTCCCTCGATGTCGCTCGGCCCGACCTGCACTGCGCCTTTGAGTTTCTGATTCTCGGCGTAGAGACCTTCTTTCAGCGAAGGTGCTGGAGGCGGCGTCCAGGCCACGGGTTCGACTTTGGTCGGCATCAATAATAAGAACGCGATGACGATGAGGATCAGCAGCAACAACAGATGCCGTAGCTTCACGCGCTGGCCCTCGTCGATGCCAGGTATTGCGCGGCCATGTCGCGCAGCGCCAGCATCGATGCGGCGGATTCGCGCTCGATGCGCCGTTTCAGCAGCAGGTGATTGGCGATGCGCATGCCCAGACCGCCGAAGCGATAATCCAGCGTGCGCACAAACCGCGTGCCGCTGCTTGCCGCGCTGCATTCATAGGTCAGCAGCAACGACAATCCATGATCGCCTTGCGCCCGCGCGCACCAGCGCCGACCGGGCAAATACTCGGTGACCTCCCAGCTCAAATGGCCTTCACGTCCACCCGCGTGAATGTCCTCTTCGAAGCGCGAGCCGGCATGCAGCGGGCCGTGGGCGCCGTCGATTTTCAGCGAAGAGGGGTGCCACTCCGGCCAGCGACCGACGCTGGCGGCGTAGGCGAGCACGGCAATCGGGTCGCCAGCGATATCGATGGTGTGCTGCATACGGGTCATGGGCATTCTCGAATAGCTCAAAGGGGCGGTTTCCGGCTCCCAGTACAGGGTGCCGAACAGGTAGTCCATCAGCGGCAGAACGATGTTGAAGTTGCGCTCCTGCATGCGCTCGCGGCGGTGATGCAATTCGTGCAGACGGCGCATCTGGCGGATCCACGGCAGGCGGGTCAGCGGGTTGTGCGGCGGCAGGTGTTCGCAGGCGTGGAATATTTCGTAAGTCAGATAACCGAGGACCATGCAGCCGCCGAACAGTCCGGCGACGTTGGCGTTGGCTTGTGCGATCAGCCACCACAGCGGCAGGGTGATCACCAGCGTGTGCACTACGATCAGCCAGGCGGGAAACAGAATCACCCGCCAGTCACGGGCACTGTCGTAGGTCATGTGGCCGGGGGTGAAGAAGCTGTGATGATCGCCGGCATGCCGGGCGTAGAACATTTTTGCGAAGGCTTTTTTGTGGTGGCCGAGATGGCGATGGACCATGTACACGCCGAAATTGAACAACAGCAGGGTCAGCGGCACTGTCAGCCATTCCAGCAAGCTGACCTGCTGCACGCTGCTCCAGAACCCACCGATGGCCAGCACCCCGAACAACAGCACGAAGACGCCGTGCAGCCAAGGGTTGTACAGCGGATGAATGGCCGCACGGTAACGGCTGCGGAATATCTCGGTGGTCTGCCTCACTGCTTCACCTGCGGGTATTGTTGTTATACCCGGCAGATTAGCCGATCCGGCCGTTTGTGCAGGCCGGACCTCGATGGCACATGCGCCATGCTCCGGTGTAATGCTGCCGCTTCAGCTCAAAGGGTTCCAGCGTTGCGACCAGTCGTCATCGGTGCGGATCACTTCGCGCAGCAGGTGGAAGGCTTGCTGCAGCGTCGCCGAATCGCGATCGCGTGAGTAGACAAGGTAAGTCGGGTAGCCGAATTCCGGAGCTTTGGTCACCGCTTCGAGGGCGCCGCTTTCCAGATAGGTGCGCACCACACGAGTGCGGAAGTAGCCGCTGCCGCCGTGCTCGAGAATGTATTGCAGAGCCAGCGGGCCGAGGTTGAAACTCAGCGCCGCTTTGGCTTTTTCCGGCAGGGCAGCGTCATGCTGGCGGCGGAAGTCCGGGCCCCAGTCGATGTAGACGTAGGGATCGGGGCGATCGGGAGCGCGCACCAGAATCAGTTTTTCTTCCAGCACTTGCTCGACCTGCAAGCCCGGCCAGTATTCCGGCTGATAGACCAGTGCGGCGTCGAGCACGCCGAGTTCGAGCTGGCGCAGCAGGTTTTCGCCGTCGCGGATTTCCATGCGCAGGGCATGCCCGGGAATCTTCTCGCGCAGTTCCGCCGCCCAACTGAGCATCAACGGGTTGCACAGGCTGACTTCGCCGCCGATGTGCAGCACGTTGTGATAACCCTCGGGCAGTGGCAGGTCGCGGCGCGCCGCTTCCCAGGTCTGCACCAGCTGATTGGCGTAGACCACAAAGGCCTCGCCATTGGGCGTCAGTTTCGCCCCGGCGCGGTTGCGCACGAACAGCGTACTGCCTAGTTGGCTTTCGAGTTTCTGCACCCGGGCGGTGATTGCCGTTTGCGTGACGAACAGCTTTTGCGCGGCTGCGGCGAGACTGCCGTGACGGACGATTTCCAGGAAGGTGCGAGCGAGATCGATGTCCATGGGCGGGCCGGTGTTTGAGGTGCGGCATTGTAACGGCAAAAGCCCCTCATCGGATCGCCGCCCGCCTAACCCTCTCCCGGAGGGAGAGGGGACCGATTGGGGGATATTGAAGCAATGCACTGACTTGAACGATCAGCGTTGAATCCATAATCGACTCGATTTTTCAGGTCGATGCAGGGCGCCAGACACCTCGGTCGGTCCCCTCTCCCTCTGGGAGAGGGCTAGGGTGAGGGTGAGGGAAAATGCAGTCACCGCCAAAATCAACTGGCCAACTCGGTCAAACGCACCCGCGCCCACTCTTCAATCAACCGCGCCGGCGTGCCACACACCTTACGCTTGAAGACAAAATTTCGGCACTTCTCGGCAAACTGATGGCGGTTGTAGAGCATGTCCTCCTGCATCTCCTGCAACTCGGTTTCGCGGCATTGCTGGATCAACGCCTGATCAACCCGCGCCTTGCGCTCGCGCACCGCGGCATAGGTCGGATCGCTCAGCACAGCATTGGCCCGTTGCAGCAACCACAACGAAAACTCGTCCGGGCAGCGCGGGCCAACTTCCTGAACCATGCCCAGTTGCCACGCCTGCACCGCGCTTACCGGCAGGCAAGCCTGGGTCAATTGCTCGGCCATCGCCGGGCCGACGGCGCGGGGCAGGCTGTAGGTCCAGTATTCGGAGCCGTACAAACCCATGCTCTTGTAATGCGGATTGAGCACGATATCGGCGCGGGCAAACACGATGTCGGCCGCCAGTGCGAGCATCACGCCACCGGCGCCCGCGTTGCCGGTGACGCCGCTGACCACCAGTTGCCGGGCCGTCAGCAGTTCTGCGCAGACGTCGTCGATTGCCTGAATATTGGCCCAGGCTTCGGCGCCAGGATCCTGCGCAGCTTGAATTACGTTCAGATGCACGCCGTTGGAAAAGCTGCCGCGCCCACCCTTGATCAGCAACACCTGGGTATCACGGGACTTGGCCCAGCGCAGCGCGGCGACCATGCGCTGGCATTGCTCGGTGCTCATGGCGCCGTTGTAGAACTCGAAGGTCAATTCGCCGACGTTGCCGGATTCGCGATAACGAAGCGGTTGATAGGCTTCGTCACTGAACGGCTGTGTAGCGATCGACCAGTCCAGCACCGGCACGTCGGTCAGTTGCCCGGCCAACAGGTGCCGCGCCGGTTGCTTGAAGGTTTCTTCGCCAGGTTGCGGTTTACGCCGCAGTGCGCCAATCCACAAACTTTGATCACCCGCTGCAACCAGCACCGCATCGTCATGCACCGCGAGAATCTCGCCGGGCATGCCGCTGCGCGAATCGAGGTGTGCGTCGTACACGTAATACTGACCGCCAGCGAGGCTCGCCAACACACCGGGCTGGCCGTCGGCGGCATCGATGCAACGTTTGATGAAGCGCGCGCAATCGTGCCAGCTGAAACTGCGGTCGACCTGTTTCATGTTCGGTTGCAAGCGCCCGCGCACCTTCGTATCGGCGTAATCCAGCGCCACCGGCTCAAAGCCTTCGACGAATTTCTCCACCACTTCGCGTATGCAGCGAATCGCCGCGTCACTGACCCGACCGTTGTACAGCTCGGATTTGCGCAGGCCCGCTGGCAGATTGAATTCGCAAGTGGCCCACACCGGGCCGGCGTCCATTTCCTCGACGGCCTGCAGCGCGGTGACGCCCCAGCTCGGCAGCTCGTTGGTAATTGCCCAGTCGAGGGCACTGGCGCCGCGATCGCCGACGATGCCGGGATGGATGATCACCACCGGACGCTCGGCGTTGCTCCACAGTGCCTGCGGAACGCGGTCCTTGAGGAACGGGCAGATCACCAGATCCGCGCCACTGTTCTCGATCTGTTCGCACACAGCCTGTTCATTGGTAAACAGTACGACGCTGGGTGAATGCCCGGCCTCGCGCAGTTCCAGCCAGGCGCGTTGGGTCAGACCGTTGAACGCTGACGACAGCAGAATGATGTTGAGTGGTCGCATGCTTGCTCTTCCTTGAGTGGATTCAGCCACGGGCTCTCGCTGAGCCGTCCTTGGCTTTCGATGGAGCCGCGAGATTAATCAGTGGCCGGCCACGCGCCAGTGACCGAGGTCAACGTTGTGTCAGCCAATGTTTCTGCGGCGACCAAACGCCTTATGCTCAATGGTTTGCTTGTGCTGATTTTTTATTACTTCAAATGTCTTCGAGGCTATTGCACAGTCGCGCCTGATCAGAGCCGGACGATCCCGGCAGAACGATGGTTTTTCGCAGCGGGTGGGACCCGTTTCAGGGAGCAAGGCATGGGTGGGTACAACCCGCATTACCAGATCATCGGGCAGATGTTCCAAAAGGACTATCGCTGGCTGTGCGCTGCCGTTGGCCGCACGCTGGGTTGCCCGCACAGTGCGCAAGACATTGCCTCGGAAACCTTTTTGCGGGTATTGGCACTGCCGGACCCCACGGCCATTCGTGAGCCACGCGCGCTGCTGACCACCATCGCCCGGCGGCTGGTGTACGAAGGTTGGCGCCGTCAGGACCTTGAACGCGCTTATCTGGACAGTCTGGCGCTGGCGCCCGAGCCGGTGCATCCGTCCCCTGAAGAACGCGCGCTGGTGATCGAAGCACTGCTGGCGGTCGATCGCCTGCTCAATGGGCTGTCGGCCAAGGCAAAAGCGGCGTTTCTCTACCATCAACTCGACGGTTTGACTTACAGCGAGATCGGCGAGCGCCTCGGCGTGTCCACCAGCCGCGTGCAGCAATACATGGTCGAGGCGTTCAAGCGCTGCTATCAGGCGATGCAGGCATGAGGCCGGACGAAGCGGTGATCGACGAGGCGGCGCAATGGTTGGCGTTGCTGCAATCGGGCGAGGCGGGCATGGCCGAGCGGGCCGCATTCGAGGCTTGGCGTGTTGCTGATCCTCGGCATCAGCAGGTCATCGAGCAAATGGGCGGCGGCCTCAATCTGCTGCGTAACCCGAGCCTGCGCAACGTGCCGCGCAACAGCCTGCTGCACAGTCTCAATGCGCCGTCGAGTCGGCGACGCTTTATCAGCGGCAGTCTGAGTGTGCTCGGCATTGCGCTGTTGGCCGGGTTGCTCGGACGGCGCTACGGCTGGCTGCCGGAGGCGGGGGAGTTGTCGACCGGAACCGGCGAGCGACGTGACTTCACCTTGGCCGACGGCAGTGCGCTGACCCTCAACGCACGCAGCCGTGTGGTGCCTTTGTTCGATAGCCAACAGCGCCTGCTCGCCTTGCGCAGCGGTGAGTTGTTGGTCGACGTAGCGAAAGATTCGGCGCGACCCTTTGTGGTCGAGACCGGGCACGGTCGCATGCGTGCACTGGGGACGAAGTTTCTCGTGCAGTACAGCGAGGAGGCGACGCGATTGGTGATGCTTCATTCGCAAGTTGAAGTAGTCACCGCAGGTGGCGCGCGGCAAGTGGTGGCGGCCGGCGAAAGTCTGCTGTTCAACGGCGCCGGGTTGCTGTCGCTGGAGCGCAGCAACGGCCAGGAAAGTGCCTGGGTGCAGGGGCGCCTGGAAGTGCACGACCGGCCTCTGCGCGAGGTCATCGACAGCCTGCGCCGTTACCGTCGCGGCATTTTGCATCTGAGTCCGGAAGTCGCCGATCTGCGCCTCAGCGGGCTGTATCCGCTCGACGACAGTGATCGCACCCTGCAACTGCTGGAGCACTCGCTGCCGATCCGCGTGACTTGGCACAACCCGTACTGGGTCAGCGTCGACGCGCGGTTATAAATCCATAACTTCTTGGCCTAATCGCCGCCCTATAAAAAGCGCTGGCCCGCTGCTCATTCCCTGCAGATGCCTCCAACAGGGAAACCCTTCGATGTTCTCATTCAAACAACAATTACCTCGATTGACCCTCGCCGCTGCCTTGGCGCTGGGCCTCAGTCCACTGGCGGCAGTCGCTCAGGAACCTGCTGCGGCGGTGTTCACCTTCGACATCGCTAGCGGACCGCTCGACGAAGTGCTGCTGGGCATCTCGCGGCAGAGCGGTGTGCCGATTTCCTTCAGTCAGGAGCTGGTGCAGGGCAAACGCAGCGCGGCAGTGCGCGGCGCGTTGGGCGGTCGTCAGGCAGTAGAAAAAGCCTTGCTCGGCAGCGACCTGCAAGTCGAGCAAAGCGCTCAGGGCCTGACCGTTCGCGCAGCCGATGCGCCGGTGAAAGTCACTGCCGTGGCACCGGTCACCAGCGCCGATTACCGCATGGAAAAAGTCACCGTCACCGGCTCGCGCATTGCCCGCGCGCAAAGCGATGGCGCCACGCCGGTCAACGTCATCACCCACGAAGAAATGGAAGCGCGCGGCTACAAAAACGTCTACGACGCCCTGGCCACGCAAACGCAAAACACCGGCATGACCCAAGGCGAAGATTACGGCAATACCTGGCAACCGGCGGCCAGTGCACTCAACCTGCGCGGCCTCGGCCCGAACCATACGCTGGTGTTGATCAATGGCCGTCGCGTGGCCGATTACCCGACGCCATACGACGGCAAGGTCAACTTCACCAACCTGGCGAACATTCCGTCGGCGGTCATCGAACGCATCGAAATCCTCAGCAGCGGCGCCTCGGCGATTTACGGCTCGGACGCGATCGCCGGGGTGGTCAACATCATCCTCAAGGACAAGATCAACGGCGTCGACGTCAATCTCAAGGGCGGCACCAGTGAGCGCGGCGGCGGTGACAACCAGCGTTTGCAGATCAGTGGCGGCGGAAGTTGGGGCGACTTCGATGGTTTGTTTGGCCTGGAGCTGACTAACCGCGATCCAATCTGGGCCGATGACCGTGGCTTTATGCAAAACGGCCCGCTGGCGGACGTCGGTTACCGCCGCGACCTGAGTAACAGTCGCTATCTGGGACCAGGTTGCGGCGCCTATCAGGGCACCTTCGACAACAAACTGGTCAACAGTGGCGGGCGCTGCCGTACCGACCAGATGTACAACGATTACTGGACCGTGCAGACCCAGAAAGAAAACTACGACGGCTACACCCGTGGCACCTGGCATTTCAGTGACAGCGGTCAGGTCTTCGCCGACCTGATGTACGGCCTCGACCATATCCAGAACAACACACGCGGGCCGACCTTCACCTCGCCGGACTTCATCAACCAGAACAGCGGCAATCTGGAACGCTGGTATCGCCGCTTCGGTGAGGAAGAGATCGGCGGACGCACCAGCAATAACAGCAAGTGGCGCGATACCTCGTGGACCGGCACCCTCGGCCTCTCGGACAAGATCGCCGACACCGGCTGGAGTTACGATCTGGCGGCCAATCGCTCGGAGTATCGCAGCGTCAGAACCACTCGCTACACGCCGCTGGCATCGATTCAGGATTTCTACCTCGGTCCGCAGTTGGGTGTGAGCGGCGGTTATCCGGTGTTCGCCCCGGACGCCTCGCGGCTCGACCGGCCACTGACGCCACAGGAGTGGCAGCAGTTTCGCGGCAACCTGACCCAGAGCAGCAAGTCGGTATCGACCAGCTACAACGCTTCGGTCAACGGTGATCTGTTCGATCTGCCGGCCGGTCCGGTGGGCTTCGCCGGGGTGCTGGAGGCGGGCAAGCAGGAATACCGTGTCGATCCGGATGACGGCCTCAACGACGGCACGTTCTACGGCGTAAGCCCACAGCAAAGTTCCGGGGGCTCGCGCAAGCGTTATGCGGCGGGCGGCGAGTTCAGCATTCCGGTCACCGACACGATTCTGGCGACTGCCGCCGGGCGCTGGGATCAATACAAGTTCAGTGGCCGCACCGAGCAGCAGAAAACCTACAACCTCGGGCTGGAATGGCGCCCGGTGACCAGCCTGTTGCTGCGCGGCAGTTACGGCACCAGTTTCCGTGCGCCGGACCTGAACTACATCTATCAGTCCGACAGCAACGGCTACTACCCGGCGCAAATCGATTACTACGGTTGCAGCCAGGGCGTGGAGGGCGCCTGTGATCGTGGGCGGGTCGACTACACCCAAAGCGGCACGGCGAACCTGGAGTCGGAACGCGGTAAATCATGGACCTACGGATTTGTCTGGTCACCGTCGCGCAATTTCGATTTCTCCACGGATTTCTGGCGCGTGGAGATCGACGATCTGCTGACCACCGTCGATGAAAACCGCTTGCTGCAACAAGAGAACGAGTGCCGCAATGGCACTCAGGACATCAACTCGGCCAATTGCCAATCGACGCTGGCGCGCATCGATCGCAACGCCGGCAATGCGGCGGTCGATCCGAACCAGCTGAATCGCGTGCGGGTCAACGCGATCAACGCCGCGAGCGAGCGGGTCAGTGGTCTGGACTTCAAAAGCAACATCCGCTGGGGCGCCGGGCAGTACGGTGCGTTCAGTTCGGCGCTGGGCTACACCCTGGTGCTGTCGCATTACTACAAGGAATCGGGAGAGGCGCCGACACAAGACTGGCGCACCTCACGCACCAACTACGACTGGCGCAGCAAGGTCAACGCCAGCCTGACCTGGGATTATCAGAAAGCCACGGCGACGCTGATGGGCATTCGTTACGGTTCGGTCACCAACGGTGCGGGGGACGGGCGCCTGTCGCCGTGGACAGTGTTCAACGCCAGCGCGCGTTACAAACTCAATGATCGGGCGAGTGTCGGCCTGACCGTGAACAACGTGCTTAATCAGGTTAAACACGACGACTCGGCGGGGTGGCCGTACTACCCGACTGGCAACTATGACCCGTACGGACGGCAATGGTGGCTCGATGTGAGTTATCACTTCGGCGGCTGATGGCTGGAATTTCGCGTTTACGTCCTACGGAAATTGGCGATTTTTGCGGCAAGCAGGGGATATTTCCGACGACTTTTTCAGGTTGGTCGTCGGAAGCGCGACCTATAGCATCGGACCTGACATTGAAGTCGCTGAGCGGCTTGAACGCTCAGGCTCCCAGATAAAGGATCGATTATGCGTACCCCTCACATCGAGCATGAAACGCCTGCTTATTCTCATCGGTATTTTTGGCGCGATGATCGCGCCAGGTGCCCTATGGAGGATGTCGCGATGCCCACAGTACAAACACCTCGGCTCACGGGGCTGAAAAAGGCCGACGGAAAACCTGTCGAGTTGCTCGTGAACGGCCAGAACATAGACGACGATGCCTTGCTGATCGTCCACCTGACTGACCAAGGCTTTGAATTGAGCGACGTCGTCAACATGCTTTCAACCTCCGAGCTATATCTGCAAGGCGACATGGTCAAGCGTATCACCGGCAAATCTGTCAGAACCGTGCGCCGTCTCCTGAAGGAGGGCAATCCGGTACGGCTTGACCCGCAGCAGAGTGTCGTCGCCTACCAATACGCATTGGTGCTGGAAATGGCCATTCGGGCATTCGGGGGACAGCCACGGGCGGAGGAGTGGATGCAGAAGCCCACCCCTTACCTGAACGGCCACGTGCCGTTGGAGTTGACCCGACACCCACTGGGTTTCCAGAGGGTGGAGCAACATTTGGGTCGGCTCATTTACGGGGTTACTCCATGAATCCCTTGCCCTGGGATGAACGTTGGTATGCGTGGCGACTGGATCCCGAGGTATACCGATGTACGTGGGACAGCGGGATTGGTTCAGAGGTGAACGGAGGACGGTGGAATGCACCCGGCCGGCGTGTCGTTTACGCCTCAGTCGATCCGTCCTCTGCCATTCTGGAGGTGGCCGCTAATCGCAGTTTTGATGTGCTGGACAAGGAGCCTTATGTACTGACCTGCTTTG
Organism: Pseudomonas sp. IT-232MI5; assembly: GCF_949767845.1. Classification (NCBI taxonomy): domain Bacteria; kingdom Pseudomonadati; phylum Pseudomonadota; class Gammaproteobacteria; order Pseudomonadales; family Pseudomonadaceae; genus Pseudomonas; species Pseudomonas sp. IT-232MI5. The sequence continues at coordinate 290,380 of NZ_CATKQE010000059.1, read as the reverse complement.
AAGTTATCAGCGACGCAAGGGTCAGAATCGTACAGCCGGAAGAGGTGCCGAATCCTTACTGGCTGAGTCCAGCACCGCCTTCACCCAATCAACAGCGGTTTGCCGACGCTTTGCTGGCTGAGCATCCATTTGTACTGATCCCATCAGCGGCAACCCGGCATTCGTGGAATTTGCTGGTGAGTTGCGATCTGGCAGAGGGGCAGTTCAAGATGATCTCTCAGGAGCGTTTCGGGCTGGATACCCGCTTGTTGAAGGAAGTGGCATTGGCTTGATACTGAGGCATGGCATTTTTTGCATAACCTCATCACCCAACGGTCTAAACCGTCCTCTATAAATCCTGATTCGTCATCGCACATCCCTGCATAAACCAAAACGCAGGGATGGCTGTTCATGATTCAGTTTTCACCCGTCAAATCACCTTTGAGCCTGGCCTTGCTGCTGGCAATCAACACGCTGCCGGCCATCGCCGCTGATAGCGCGGCAACCGAACCGACCACTCAACTGCAGCGTGTCGAAGTCACGGGGACGGCAATTCGCCGGGTCGATGCAGAAACAGCGGTACCGGTCACCATCCTGCGCGTCGAAGAGCTGCGCGAGCAGGGCGTCACCACCACCGAGGAACTGGTCAGCCGCATTTCCGCCAACCAGTCTTCGGTTGGCTCCGGACGTTCGGTGGGCTCGAGCAGTGGCGGCGCGTCCTATGCAGACTTGCGTGGCATCGGCCCGAACAAGACGCTGGTGCTGCTCAACGGTCGCCGCCTGAGCAACAACGCGACCAACGCGATCAATGGCTCGGGTGTTGACCTCAACACCATTCCGTTTGCCGCCATTGACCGCGTGGAAGTGCTGCGCGATGGTGCCTCGGCGTTGTACGGCACTGATGCGATTGGCGGAGTGATCAACTTCATCACCAAGACCAGCCTCACCGAAGGGCAGATCAGCACTAACTACGACACACCGACGCACTCCGGTGGCGGTGAAAGCCGCAACTTCAGCGGCAGCTGGGGCTTCGGTGATTTGCAGGATGATCGCTTCAACGTGTTCGGCGTGGTCAGCTACGACAAGCAGCAACGTCTGGCTGCTGAGGATCGCGGCTACACCTACAACTATCAGCCGAACCGTGGACTCGACTACACCTCCGGCACCGCATCGCCGGCCAACTGGAGTCAGGGCAGTAACGCCACCAACCCCTTGGCCGGCTCCGGCTGCAACGCACCGGGGTTGCTGGCGCGCAACGGCATCTGCCGGCAGAGCCTGTGGAACTACCTCGATCTGGTGCCGGAAACGGAGAAGACCTCGGCCTTCGCCAAAGCCACCGGCAAGCTGTCCGACGATCACAACGTCAGCCTCGAATACTTCTGGGCGCAAAACGAAAACCGCACGCAAATCGGCCCCGGCACCTTGATGGGTAATCAGGTCAACCCCGGTACGACGTTCTATCCGGGTAACGGCATCACGCCGGGGCCGAACGGCTTTGCCCTCGACCCGACGCAACCGGTCGACGTGAACTGGCGCGAAACCGCCGTCGGCGCGCGCCAGCACGAAGACGACAACACCAGTCAGCGCTTGCTGCTGAGTTTCGACGGCACGCTGGTCGGTTGGGATTACAACCTCGGTGCCTCGTACAACCAGAACAAAGTGGTCAACAGTATTCAGGACGGTTACGTCAACGACCGCGCCGTCAGTGCCGGTATTGCCAACGGTGTGATCAATCCGTTCGGCCCGCAGACGGCTGCCGGCTCGGCGCTGTTGGCGGCCAACGCGGTGGACGGCGATTACGCCACGGCGGTCGGGCGGGTGAAGGCTATCGACGGGCGCATCAGCCGTGAAATCGGCGACTGGTTCGGTGCCGGCCCTTCGGCACTGGCGTTGGGCGGCGAATACCGCAAGGAAGATTTCCATCAGGATTTCGCGCAGTTTGCCGGCGACGTGCAAAGCCTCGGTGTCGATCCCAATGGCAGCGTGGCCGGGGATCGCAGCGTCTCGGCCGAGTACGCCGAGGTCAACGTACCGGTGCTCGACAGCCTGGAACTGTCCGCCGCCGTGCGTCACGACAAGTACAGCGACTTCGGCAGCACCACCAATCCGAAGTATTCGTTCCGCTTCCAGCCGTTCAAGGAACTGGTGGTGCGCGGTGCCTACAGCGAAGGGTTCCGCGCGCCCTCGTTGTATGAGTTGTACAACCCGACCTTCACCAGTTTTACCAACGCCAACTACAACGATCCGCGCTTGTGCGCTGGCGGCAATCCGAGCAATGGCGGTATCGCCAACCGTGATTGCGCGCAGCAGTTCAATCGCACCAGTGGCGGCAATACCGACCTGAGCCCGGAAACCGCGCGCAACGTTACCCTCGGGTTCGTCTATCAACCGTTCGAGCGCCTGAGCGCCGGGCTGGATTTCTGGTGGATCGACATCGCCAACCAGATTGCCGAATTCCCCGAGTCGGCGGTGTTCGACAATCCTGAGCTGTACCCGGATCGCCTGATCCGCAAGCCGGACGGCTCCATCGATCACATCGTCACCGGCCTGGCCAACCTCGGCAAGATCAAGACCAACGGCGTCGACGTCAGCTTCGATTACCGTCTGCCGAGCACCCCGTACGGCAATTTCGGCATCGGCCTGCAAGGCACTTACGTCACTCGCTATGACTATCAGCAACAGCTCAAGGGCGACTACATCGACAAACTGGGCGATTTCCGTGGCGGCGACTTTGCTTCGGCGGGCGCCGTGGCGCGCTGGCGGCACAGCCTGACCGGCAGCTGGAATTACGGCCCGTTCGGCGCCGCACTGACCAACCGCTACACCAGCGGTTACCACGACTCCGACCGCGACACCCACGACTACGTCGGCTCGTACAACGTCTGGGATCTGGCCGGCACCTACACCTGGCGCAAGACCCTGAGCGTGACCCTCGGCGCGAAAAACCTGTTCGACCGCGAACCACCGTTCAGCAACCAGACGTACACGTTCCAGAGCGGCTACGACCCGAAATACGGCGATCCGTTTGGGCGGACGCTGTACACGCGGGTCAGTTACAAGTTCTGAAACCAGCCCTGTAGGAGCTGCCGAAGACTGCGATCTGTTGATCTTCCAATGGCGATAGATCGCAGCCTTCGGCAGCTCCTACAGAACGGGCTTTAGCAGTTGGTGCGGATTTTAGTCACCTATTGATCTAAAGCCCGCCCTATAAAAATCGCCGGCCTGTTGCACATCACAGGTAGGCAGAAGGTGTATTGGCTGTTCTGGCCTCATCGCTGGCAAGCCAGCTCCCACATGGGATTTGTGAACACCACAGACCCTGTGGGAGGTGGTTGCCAGCGATGAGGCCAGTAGCAGCACCGTGTAAAAGGATCTGCCCATGTTCTCCAGGCTCATTTTATTCAGCGCATGTGCGCTTTTAACGCCGTTCAGTTGGGCCGCACCGCAACCCGCGTTAACGGTCTACGGCGAACCCGCCAAATACGCCCCCGACTTTCAGCACCTGGCTTACGCCAACCCCGATGCACCGAAGGGCGGCAGCCTGCGCCGTTCTTCGCTGGAAAGCGGCCCGTTCGATCACCTGATTCCCTATACCGACAAAGGCACTGGCGTGGCCGACATCGATGGCTGGCTCTACGCACCGCTGGCCTATCGCAGCAAGGATGAGCCCTACAGCGTCTACGGTCTGGTGGCGCAGCAGATGGAGCTGGATCCGGATCGCCGCTGGATACGCTTCTACCTGAACCCGAAGGCGCGTTTCGACGACGGCACGCCGATCACCGCCGAAGACGTGCGCTACACCTTCAACCTGTTCACCACCCAGGGCAGCCTCAAATACCGCCAGCAGTTTCGCGATGTCGCTGAAGTCGTCGTGGAGTCGCCGACGCAAGTGCGCTTCCTCTTCAAGAACAACGACAGCCGCACCTTGCCGCTGGATCTGGCGACACTGCCGGTGCTGCCCGAACATTGGTGGCGGACCCGCGATTTCGCCGAGGGTGGTGGTTTCGAGATCCCGCCCGGCAGCGGTCCGTATCGCCTCAGCGCGGTGGATGCCGGACGCAGCGTGAAATTCCAGCGGGTGCAGGACTGGTGGGCGAAGGATCTGCCGATCACGCGCGGTTTGTACAACTTCGATCAATTGAGCGTGGAGTTCTTCGCCGACACCGACGTGTCACGGCAGGTGCTCAAGGCCGGTGGCTTTGATTACAACCGCGAATTCTCCGCCACCAGTTTCACCATCGGTTACGCGGGGGTCGCACTGGAGCAAGGCAAATTACTCCGCGAACATCTTGCACCCGGTGCTGCGCAAGGCGCGCAGGGCTTTGTGTTCAACCTGCAGAAACCGCCGTTTCAGGATCGTCGCGTGCGTCAGGCGATCGCCATGCTCTGGGATTTCGAGTGGACCAACCGACAGATGATGCGCGGCATGTACCTGCGTCAGCGCAGCTTCTTCTCCCACAGCGCACTGGCGGCCACGGCATTGCCGGATGCCGAAGAGTTGAAGATTCTTGAGCCGTTGCGCGGACAGATTCCCGATGAAGTGTTCACCACGGTGTTTGAAGCACCGAAAACCGATGGCAGCGGCAACGTCCGCGCCGAACAGTTGCAGGCTTTGAAATTGCTCGAAGCCGCTGGCTGGAAACCCCGTGGCGATCAATTGGTGAACGCCAATGGCGAGCCGCTGCACTTCACGTTTCTCAATGGCCAGAAAGGTTTCGAACGACTGTTGTTACCGTTCAAACGCAACCTCGCGCAGATCGGCATCGGCTTCGATATCCGTCAGGTCGACACCGCGCAATACACCAACCGCGTGCGCAATCGCGACTACGACATGATCGTCGCCGGTTACCCGGTGAGTCAGGCGCCGGGGCGCGAGATGTTCAATTACTTCGGCTCAGATGGCGCCGCTGATCCTGGCTCGAACAATTACATGGTGCTGCGCGATCCAGCCATCGATGCCCTGCTCGAAGGGCTGGTGCGGGCCGACAATCGCGAGAGTCTGCTGCGCCATGCTCATGCGTTGGATCGGGTGTTGCAGTGGGGCTATTACTGGGTGCCCAACTATTACCCGCCGGGGATTTCCACGGTGTGGTGGAACCGCTTCGGCCGACCGGCGATTGCGCCGCTGTACGACGCCGGCCTCGACACCTGGTGGGAAATCAGCTCGACTGCACTGACCACAAGCGAGATGCACAAGGAGTACAGCCATGTGGGGTTATAGCCTGCGGCGTCTGCTGCTGATCGTGCCGACCTTGTTCGCGATCCTGCTGGTCAACTTCGTTATCGTCCAAGCCGCGCCCGGTGGCCCGGTGGAACAGGCCATCGCGCGCTTGCAGGGAATTGGCGTCGGCGCGGCGGTGGGTTCCAGCCATGTCGAAACCGTCGGTGGCGAGTCTCGCGCCACCCGAGGGCTGGACCCGAAACTGCTGGCCGATATCGAGCGTCAGTACGGCTTCGATAAACCGGCCAGCGAGCGTTTGTGGCTGATGCTCAAAAGCTATGCGCGACTGGATTTCGGCCAGAGTTTCTTTCGCGGTGCCAGCGTCACGCAACTGATCTGGCAGAAACTGCCGGTGACCTTGTCGTTGGGCGTGTGGGCGACGCTGATCACCTATCTGGTGTCGATTCCGTTGGGCATTCGCAAAGCCGTGCACAACGGCTCGGCGTTCGATGTCTGGAGCAGTGTGGCAATCATCATCGGTTATGCGCTGCCCGGATTTCTCTTCGCGCTGCTGCTGATCGTGGTGTTTGCCGGCGGCACGGCGCTGGACTGGTTTCCGGTACGCGGGCTGGTCTCGGACAACTTCGCCGAACTGTCGCCATGGGCCAAGGTGGCCGACTATTTCTGGCACTTGGTGTTGCCGGTGATTGCCTTGGTCATTGGGGGGTTCGCCACGTTGACCATTCTGACCAAGAACAGCTTTCTCAATGAGATCTCACGACTGTACGTGGTCACAGCGCGTGCCAAGGGACTGAGTGAAAAACAGGTTTTGTACGGGCACGTGTTTCGCAATGCGATGCTGCTGGTCGTCGCCGGTTTGCCGCAAGCCTTGGTGACGGTGTTCTTCGGCGGCTCGCTGTTGATCGAAGTGATCTTTTCCCTCGATGGTCTCGGCCGTCTCAGTTACGAAGCGGCGGTGGCGCGCGACTATCCGGTGGTGTTCGGTTCGCTGTTCATCTTCACCCTGTTCGGCCTGCTGATAAAACTGCTCGGCGACCTTTGCTACACGCTGGTCGACCCGCGCATCGACTTCACCGCGAGGGTTGCCTGATGTTGACGTTATCTCCGATCGGCCAGCGCCGCTGGGCGCGCTTCAAGACGCATCGCCGTGGTTGGTGGTCGTTGTGGCTGTTTCTCGCGTTGTTCGGCCTGAGCCTTGGCGGTGAACTGGTGGCCAATGACAAACCGCTGCTGGTGACGTATCAGGGCGACTGGTATTTCCCGGCGTTCAAGCGCTACACCGAGCAGGACTTCGCCGGTGAGTTGCCGTTTCAACCGGACTATCGCAGTGCTCAGGTGCGGCAATTGATCGAGGGGCAGGGCGGGCGAATGTGGTTTGCGCCGATTCCGTTCGCGTTCGACACGGTCAATTACGACCTGACGGAGCCGGCGCCGAGTCCACCCAGCGGCGACAATTGGCTGGGCACCGATGATCAGGCGCGCGACGTGCTGGCACGGGTGATATTTGGCACCCGCGTGTCGCTGCTGTTTGCCTTGGCGCTGACGGCGGCGAGTGCGCTGATCGGCATCGCCGCGGGGGCCTTGCAGGGTTACTACGGCGGCTGGGTCGACCTGATCGGTCAGCGCTTGCTGGAGGTCTGGTCGGGGCTGCCGGTGTTGTACCTGCTGATCATTCTGTCCGGGTTTGTCGAGCCGAATTTCTGGTGGCTGCTGGGGATCATGGCGCTGTTTTCCTGGTTGAGCCTGGTCGATGTGGTGCGGGCCGAATTCCTGCGCAGTCGCGGTCTGGAGTACGTGAAAGCGGCGCGGGCGCTGGGTGTAGGTGATGCGCAAGTGATCGTTCGGCACATCCTGCCCAATGCCATGAGCGCAACGCTGACTTATCTGCCGTTCATCCTCACTGGGGCAATCGCAACCTTGTCAGCACTGGATTTTCTCGGTTTCGGCATGCCGGCGGGCAGCGCTTCGCTGGGCGAGTTGATCGGCCAGGGCAAGAGCAATCTGCAAGCACCGTGGCTGGGTTTCACCGCGTTCTTTGCGTTGGCGCTGATCCTCTCGCTGCTGGTATTCATCGGCGAAGCCTGCCGCGATGCGTTTGATCCGAGGACTTGAGATGCCTGAACACTTGATTGAAATTCGTGACCTGCGCGTCGCCTTCAATGGCCAGTCTGTGGTGCACGGCATCGACCTCGATATCCGCCCCGGCGAGTGCCTGGCACTGGTCGGCGAATCCGGTTCGGGCAAATCCGTCACGGCGCACAGCATTCTGCAATTGCTTGACCCGGCCATCACCCGGATCGACGGCAGCATCCGCTATGACGGCACGGAACTGCTGGGCGTGCATGAGCGCTACTTGCGGCAATTGCGTGGCAACCGCATCGCAATGATTTTTCAGGAGCCGATGAGCTCGCTGAACCCTTTGCACACGATTGAGCGGCAACTGGGTGAAAGCCTTGCGCTGCACAAGGGGTTGGCTGGAGCGGCTGCACGTCAGCGAATTGTGCAGTTGCTCGAACTCGTGGGTATTCAGCGCCCGCGCGAGCGGCTCAAGGCCTATCCGCATCAACTCTCGGGCGGTCAGCGCCAACGGGTGATGATTGCCATGGCGCTGGCTTGCGAGCCGCAGTTGTTGATTGCCGACGAGCCGACCACCGCGCTGGACGTGACCGTGCAACGCAAGATTCTGCTGTTGCTCAAAGAACTGCAGGAGCGCCTGGGCATGGCGCTGTTGATCATCAGTCATGATCTGAATCTGGTGCGCAATATCGCTCAGCGGGTGGCGGTCATGCGTGGCGGGGTGATTGTCGAACAGGCGCCCTGTGAACAGTTGTTCAGCGCGCCGCAGCATCCTTACAGCATTGAGTTGCTCAATGCCGAGCCGGGTGGTGAGGCATTGTGCCGTGAGCCCGCCGAGGATTTGCTGGAGGTGCGCGATCTCAATGTGCGCTTCCGTTTGGGCGGTGGATGGCTGCGGGCGAAGTCTTGGTTGCACGCGGTCAACGGCATTGATTTGCATCTTCAGCGCGGCAAGACTTTGGGGATTGTCGGCGAATCCGGTTCAGGCAAGTCGACACTGGGCCAGGCCATTCTGCGTTTGCTCGATGCCCAGGGCAGCATCCGCTTTCAGGGCGAGGCGCTGGAGCACTTGAGCGGCAAGCAACTCAGACCGCTGCGCAAACGTCTGCAAGTGGTGTTTCAGGATCCGTTCGGCAGCCTCAGCCCACGCCTGTGCGTGGAGCAGATCATCGCTGAAGGTTTACAGGTGCACAGCGATTTGAACGCCAGCGAGCGTGAGAGGGCAGTGATTGAAGTGTTGCATGAAGTCGGTCTCGATCCGGCTACCCGCCATCGCTATCCCCACGAGTTTTCCGGTGGTCAGCGGCAACGCATCGCCATTGCCCGGGCGCTGGTGCTCAAGCCCGACTTGATCCTGCTGGATGAACCGACGTCGGCACTGGATCGCACGGTGCAAAAGCAGATCGTCGCGTTGTTGCGGCGTTTGCAGGCGGAGCACGGCTTGACCTATCTGTTCATCAGCCACGATCTGGCGGTGGTGCGCGCGTTGGCCCATGACTTGATTGTGATGAAGGACGGTGAAGTGGTGGAGCGTGGCGAGACGAGTACGCTGTTTCATGCGGCGCGGCATCCGTATACCCGGGAGCTACTGGCCGCTTCGTTCACCGGGTAACCCTGTAGGAGCTGTCGAGTGAAACGAGGCTGCGATCTTTTGACTTTGCTTTCTAAAAAAACAGGGTCAAAAGATCGCAGCGTGCCGCAGCTCCTACAAGGCCGAAACGCAAAAATCCCGCCACAGGGGGCGGGATTCTTGTGTCACTGAACGCGTTATTACGACGGGAACAGCTCGGACAGTTTCATCGACAGCATCATGTCGCCTTCAACGCGCAGCTTGCCGCCCATGAAAGCCTGCATGCCGTCGGTTTCGCCGCTGACGATACCTTTCAGGGTTTCGCTGTCCAGCACCAGCGTGCAGTTGGCGTCCGGGTTTTCGCCTTCCTGGATGTCGCAGGTGCCGTCTTTGACGATCAGCGAGTACTGCTTGTCTTCGTCAGTGATGTTGAAACCGAAGACCAGATCCAGACCGACAGCAGCGGCTGGGTTGAACTTGGCTTGCATTGCTTTTACGGCATCGGCTACGGAGGTCATGGTTCGATCCTTATGAGGTTGATTACAGCAAGGTTCACAGTTAACCGGACTCAGCGAAAAGTGATGAGTTCCGGAGCCTTCAACAACTGCAGATGTGCATGACTGTTGAAGGCGGCCAAAGCCACCTCGCGACCGCGGAACTTCAGCAGGTTGAGCGAGGTGTTGACGATTTGCCAGTTCAATTCAAAAGCCTGTTTAGCCGGCATTTGCGTAATGAGGTGGAGCAGGGCGGTGATGGTGCCGCCGGAGGTGAACACGGCGATTTTCTGGTTTTTATCGGCCAGATCAAGAATCCGCTGCAGCCCGGCCTGAACGCGTTCGACGAACCCCAGCCAGCTTTCCAGCCCCGGTGTGTCATAAGTGCCGGCCAGCCAGCGCTCGATGATCAGGGCGAAAATGCGTTGGAATTCGCCACGGTTTTGCGCGGCGTTGCGCAAGATGTCGAGCGCTTCCGGCTCGTCCGCCAGCATGTCCGGGAGCAGCGCGCGGATGACCGCGTCGGCATCGAATTCGTTGAAAGCGGAATCGGTTTCCAGCGTCGGCACCGGCAAACCTTTGGCGGTGAATTGCGCCAGCGCGCTGGTGGCCGTGTGCTGCTGACGACGCAGGTCGCCGGCAAGGCAGCGATCGAAGCTGATACCCAGTTCAGCGAGGTGCTGACCGAGGATTTCTGCCTGGTGCACACCGGTCGGCGAGAGGACGTCATAGTCGTCTGCACCAAAGGAGGCCTGGCCATGTCGAATCAAGTAGATGCTGCCCACGTCCGCGTCATCCCGGTACGTTGAAGGTTGTGGCGAGGTTATGAGGATGACGGGTAGCTGTCAATGAAAAAACATACGCTTGTTTGAAATGCCCGTTACAGGGGTGTTGCCAGAGGTTTCACGGCTGGCCGACAAGCCGGCGCATGGGTATGCTGGAGCCATCCCGCGTGTGTCTGAAATCCGCGCATCGTTTAAGGAGTCTCTGTGGAGTTTTTCACCGAATACGCCAGCTTCCTGGCCAAGACCGTCACCCTGGTGATCGCCATTCTGGTGGTGCTGGCCAGTTTTGCTGCATTGCGCAGCAAGGGCCGGCGCAAATCGGCCGGTCAGTTGCAGGTCAGCAAACTCAATGATTTCTACAAGGGCCTGCGCGAACGCCTGGAGCAGACCTTGCTCGACAAGGATCAGCTCAAGGCCCTGCGCAAGGGCGAGGCCAAATCGGAGAAAAGCGAGAAAAAGAAGAAGAGCAAGCCCGAGACCAAGTCACGGGTGTTCGTGCTGGATTTTGACGGCGACATCAAGGCCTCGGCCACCGAAAGCCTGCGCCATGAAATCACTGCACTGCTGACCCTCGCCACACCCAAAGATGAAGTGGTTCTGCGTCTGGAAAGCGGTGGCGGCATGGTTCACAGCTACGGTCTGGCGTCCTCGCAACTGGCGCGTATACGTGAAGCCGGCGTGCCGTTGACCGTGTGTATCGACAAGGTCGCGGCCAGCGGCGGTTACATGATGGCGTGCATCGGCGAGAAGATCATCAGCGCGCCGTTCGCGATTCTCGGCTCGATTGGTGTGGTTGCACAGTTGCCCAACGTCAACCGCTTGCTGAAGAAACACGACATTGACTTTGAAGTCCTCACCGCCGGTGAGTACAAGCGCACCCTGACCGTATTTGGCGAAAACACCGAGAAGGGCCGGGAGAAGTTCCAGGAAGACCTCGACATCACTCATCAGTTATTCAAGAACTTCGTCGCCCGCTACCGTCCACAACTGGCGATCGACGATGTCGCCACCGGTGAAGTCTGGCTCGGTGTCGCGGCGCTGGATAAGCAACTGGTCGATGAACTCAAAACCAGCGATGAATACCTCGCAGACCGAGCGAAAAAGGCCGAGGTCTATCACCTGCACTATGCCGAGCGCAAAAGCCTGCAAGAGCGCATTGGCATGGCCGCCAGCGGTTCGGTTGATCGCGTACTGTTGAGCTGGTGGAGTCGCCTGACCCAGCAGCGTTTCTGGTAAATCGAGCAGGCATAAAAAAACGCCGGTCACATGACCGGCGTTTTTTTGTCCGCGCTAAACCAGAAGACTTAGCGGCGACGGAACAGCGGCAGCGGCTCGTCGGTGGCAGCCTGGTAGGTCACCGAAAAGTCCTTGAGACCTTCCAGGGCTTCGTACGGATCTTTGTCCGCACGCACGGCAAAGGCGTCGAAACCACAGCGGTGCATGTAGAACAGCTGATCGCGCAGCACGTCGCCAATCGCCCGCAGTTCACCTTTGAAACCGTAACGGTCACGCAGCAGGCGGGCGTTGGAGTAGTTGCGGCCGTCAGTGAACGCCGGGAAGTTCAGGGCAATCACCTGGAACTCGGCAACGTCTTCACCGATTTCTTCGGCTTCTTCGTCGGCGTCCAGCCATACACCCAGACCGCCGTCGCGAGCCTTGAGCATGCGGCTGTGTTCGCGCCACAGTTGCAGCGGAACGATCAGATCGTCGCAGTTACTGATCTCGTCGATGTTGAAATCCTTGGGCAGCAAGTGCCAGGTTTCGTCGACGACCTCGTTGTTCTTAATGATTCGCTGCATAGACGCGTTCCTTGAAGAGGTCGATGCCAATACGCTGGTAGGTGTCGATGAAGCGCTCGTCTTCGGTACGTTGTTCAACGTACACGTCGATCAGCTTCGAGATCACGTCCGGCATGGCTTCCTGAGCGAAGGACGGGCCAAGGATCTTGCCCAGGCTCGCATCACGGCTGGCGCTGCCGCCGAGGGAGACCTGGTAGAACTCTTCGCCTTTCTTGTCGACGCCGAGAATGCCGATGTGGCCGACGTGGTGGTGACCGCAGGCGTTCATGCAACCGGAGATGTTCAGGTCCAGCTCGCCGATGTCGAACAGGTAGTCGAGGTCGTCGAAGCGGCGCTGGATCGACTCGGCAATCGGGATCGACTTGGCGTTGGCCAGCGAGCAGAAATCACCGCCAGGGCAGCAGATGATGTCGGTCAGCAGGCCGATGTTCGGCGTAGCGAAACCGCCTTCACGCAGTTCGCCCCAGAGAGTGAACAGTTGGCTTTGCTCGACGTCGGCAAGAATGATGTTCTGCTCGTGCGAGGTGCGCAGCTGACCGAAGCTGTAGCGGTCGGCCAGATCGGCGACGGCATCGAGCTGCTTGTCAGTGATGTCGCCCGGGGCAACGCCGGTCGGCTTCAGCGACAGGGTCACGGCGACATAACCCGGCTTTTTGTGCGCCAGGGTGTTGCGGGTACGCCAGCGGGCGAAACCCGGATGCTCTTTGTCCAGCTCGGCCAGTTGCGCAGTCTGGTTGTCCAGCGCCTTGTAGTCCGGGTCGACGAAGTGCTTGGCCACGCGCTGCAGTTCAGCGTCGGTCAGTGTGGTCTGGCCACCGCGCAGGTGTTCCATTTCCGCATCGACTTTCTGTGCGAACACTTCAGGCGTGAGTGCCTTGACGAGGATCTTGATCCGCGCCTTGTATTTGTTGTCGCGACGGCCGTAGCGGTTGTAGACACGCAGGATGGCGTCGAGGTAGCTCAACAGGTCCTGCCACGGCAGGAACTCGTTGATGAACGCGCCAACGACTGGCGTACGACCAAGGCCACCGCCGACCAGCACGCGGAAACCCAGTTCGCCGGCGGCGTTGTGCACCGGCTCAAGACCGATGTCGTGGACTTCAATGGCCGCACGGTCAGCGGTCGAACCGTTGACGGCGATCTTGAATTTGCGCGGCAGGTAGGCGAATTCCGGGTGGAATGTAGTCCACTGACGGACGATTTCGCACCATGGGCGCGGGTCGATCACTTCGTCGGCAGCGACACCGGCGAACTGGTCAGTGGTGACGTTGCGCAGGCAGTTACCGCTGGTCTGGATCGCGTGCATCTGCACGGTCGCCAGTTCAGCGAGGATGTCCGGGATGTCTTCCACCGCCGGCCAGTTGAACTGCACGTTCTGCCGCGTACTGATGTGGGCGTAGCCCTTGTCGTAGTCGCGGGCAATCTTGGCCATCATGCGCGTCTGACGCGAAGTCAGCTGGCCGTAAGGCACCGCCACACGCAACATCGGCGCGAAGCGCTGGATGTACAGGCCATTTTGCAGGCGCAGGGGGCGGAATTCTTCTTCGCTCAGCTCACCTGCCAGATAGCGTCGGGTCTGATCACGGAACTGCTTGACGCGGTCCTCGATGATCCGCTGATCGTACTCGTCGTATACGTACATATAAGTCCTGTTCTCAGGCTTGGGCCATTCGGAGTAGCACTGCGTTTTCGCTTGCTGGAGTCCGATTGTGCCTCTGCAATTCTGCGCGCACGGCCGCGCACTCCCTAACGGAGCCGGGGCAATATACCCGTTTGCAGTTATGCGCAAAAGTGATGTTTGAGTATATGTAAAGAACCAAATCGCCTAACGAGAATGGCTGTCAACTAACCCACATTTGTCGTGCGGACAATCATCGTCTTAACTGTGGTCGAGTCTTTCTGCAATCACCGATAAAACCGACAAGAGGCGATGCAATGAGCAATCCGACCAAGGCAAGAAAAAGCGACAGCAGTGTCGATGCGTGGGCCATTCTGTTCCTGATCATTCTCGTAGTAGGAACAGCGGTATTCTGGGTCAGCCATCAGTAAACGACCCATCCGGGCTCGCCTCCGACAAATTGTCGGACAAAAAACGGGATCAGGCGTCAATAGCCGGTAGATCGATGGCTATAATGCGCGGCCATTTTTCCTTGGGCCCGGATGCTTCATGTTCAAGTTTTTCCACATCAGTCTTCTGTTGTTCGGCGCGCTTTTCCAGAGCGGCGCGCGGGCGGAGTCTGTGCTGTTTTTAAATCCGGGTTCGACGCAGGAAGCCTTCTGGGTCAGCTATTCGCAATTCATGCAGGCGGCCGCCCATGATCTGGGCATCGATCTGCAGATTCTCTACTCCCAACGCCAGCCCGAACTGACCCTGGCTCAGGCGCGTGTCGCGTTGCAGGGGCCGAATCGTCCCGAGTACCTGGTGTTCGTCAACGAACAATACGTCGCCCCGCAAATTTTGCGTCTGGCCGAGAACAGCGGCGTGAAGCTGTTTATGGTCAACGCGGCACTGACACCTGACCAGCAAGCGCTGGTCGGCGAACGGAATGACCGCATCGGCAGTCTGGTGCCGAACGACGAGGAGGGCGGTTACCTGATGATGAAGGAACTGATCCGCCTGCACCCGCCGACGCCCGCTGCCGAACCGATTGAAGTGTTGGCGTTCTCCGGGCTGAAAGTCACCCCCTCGGCGCAATTGCGCGAGCGTGGCATGCAACGGGCGCTGGCCGAACACCCTCAGATGCGTCTGCGGCAATTGGTCTACAGCGGCTGGAACCAGGAACGCGCCTATGAGCAGGCCAAACAGCTGTTCGCCCGTTACCCGAAGGTGTCGCTGGTGTGGTCGGCCAATGATGAAATGGCTTTCGGCGCGATGCGCGCGTACGCCGAGACCGGCAAAGTCGCCGGCAAAAATGCCTTGTTCAGTGCGGTCAACACCTCACCGGCGGCCTTGCAGGCGCTGGTTGACGGGCGCCTGAGCGCACTGGTCGGTGGACATTTCACCTTGGGTGGCTGGGCGTTGGTCGAGTTGCATGACGTTGAGCAGGGCGTCGATTTGAATCACTACGGCGGCCGTGACCGGCAGATTCCCTTGTTGCAATTGATCGACAAATCGCATGCCCGGCAAATGCTGGCCATGGGCAAGTCGCCGAACTACGGCGTGAATTTCCGCAAGCTCTCGGCCAAGGGGCAACCGGTGTCGTATCGCTACCCGTTCACCTTGCAGACCCTGATGCGCTGATCACGTCAGACCCCGGCGAAATGCAGCACCAGTTTGACGATGGCAAATAGTGTCAACGCAAACACCGCCGTGAACAGAATGCCCAGCACCACGAAATGGCTGGGCTTGCCATGGGTGAAGTCCCTTGCCCGGTTCTTGCCGCTCTGCACCCCGAACGCCGCCGCCATCACACTGTGCAGCATCTGCCAGAAGGTCGGTGGTTTGTTGTCGATTGGATCGTCCATAAATCCCCCTTCGAAATCGTGCATTTGAAGCATAGTCAAAGGCGCCAGCGGTGCCTCGGTCTTTTGATTCAGATGACTTGTTACAACTGATACCGATCGCCAATAACTATGTATCGCAGTACAGCGGGGCAGAGATGGTGTGCTGTCGCTCCATTTACAGGAGCGATGTATGTCCCCCAATTCCCTTACTGCCCAAGACAACGGGCCAGCCAGACCTCAAGCCTCGGACAGTTTTCACGCGCAGTTCCTGGAAGCCGCAGTACCGCAATGGCTGATCGATGCCAGCGAGCCGAGAAGGACGGCGATCAAGCGCGCGGGGACGGTGATGCCAGACTGGTACGCGCGCGCGTCATCTCAACAACGCCAGATTCTGGATGCCAGTTTCAAGAGCAGTGTCACGGCGCAGGTGCAATTGGACAACACCCTGTCCAGCTTCAAAGACATCGACGCGTTTGCCCGGCCTTTACTGCTTGAAGCGTTGAAAAGTCGCCATCAGGTGGATGTCGACGTCGATAAGACCTTGTTATGCCTCAAGCGTCCTTTGGTCATGGGGATCTTTCAAGCGGAAATCGGTTCTTTCGAGGTCTTGAAGTTGCCGCTGCTGCAGGCGGCTCTGCACAACTTCGAAAGTCAGGAGTGCAAGTACGGTGCCTTTCACCGCAGTTCCGGTTTCATCGTAGAGACCACTACTCCCGGCATTTACACGCCAGTGCCCGTTAACGTCTCGGTCAGAGGATTTCTGAGCCTGTGCCGCGACCTGGACATCGGGGCGAAATACCAGGCGTATCTCAAGGCTTTTTTCCACCCGGCGGACACTGCGGCAGAAACGCTGTTGCGCGAGCATTTCATTGCCAGTCAAAAGGCCGCCCTGAGGGCGGCGGCCGAACGCGCGTTGTTGGCCGGGGATATTCAGCCAGAAGATCACGCCATGATTCTTTCCGTCGTCGATGGTGAAAAACATCCAAGGGTGGGAGGCAAACCCGTCTGGTTTCATGACTTGGGCCTGATGGGGGAAAGGCTGGTGGGCTGCGTCGCCTTCACGATCGCTGAAAAGCGCCGGTCGTTCGATGCAACGATTCTCTATGTGCCCAATGATCCCGAGCATCCGCTGAAGCGCTACTCCGGCCAGCAAGCCGACGAAACGTTCAAGCGCCTGTTTACCACTCGCGATGCACAACAGGCACAGAGTGCCGAGCCGACACCCTATCAGCGGTTTTTCAGCCAGTTTTTGCCTTATGCCAAGCGCCCCTATTACTTCAGCCAGTTCGTACAGGAGGCTGACGATGCATCAACTGATCTGCTTTGGTCGCCGTGGCGCAGGATCATCGAGGTCATTACCCCGGCTTACCCGTTTATCGCGATCCAGGAGCTGCCACCCAAGCATACGGAAATGCAGCCCGATCCTGATCCTTACCTGGGCGCCTCACTTTTGCGTCACGAAGGCGATGGTCATTGGGCCGAGAACGCGGATTTGTGGACATATCTCTATGACCAGCATCGCGACAGGGTATTGGCCGACGCGCGCAGTCATGCGGTTCCGACCGCTGACGTCAACATCAAGGCGCGCGACGCCAAACTGGCGGCCTTGCTGCAGGTCGGGTTGCTGGGGCTGAACATGGTGTCGATGTTCGTCCCGGTGTTGGGCGAGGTCATGATGGTGATCATGGCCGGACAACTGTTATACGAAACCTTCGAAGGCGTAAAAGTGTGGAGCGAGGGCGACAAGCACGCCGCCAAGGCGCACCTGGTGGATGTGGCAGAAAACCTTGCGCTGATCGCTGTGATGGCTGGCGCGGGCGCGGGGTTCAATCGACTGGCTGCCGTCAAGCCTGAGCCGGTGATCGAAGATCTGCACCCGGTGACATTGCCCAACGGTGAAACACGTTTGTGGAAATCCGATCTGAGCGGCTATGAACATCCTGTCACGCTGAGTGATTCGACCGGGCCGAATGACCTGGGGCAACACGCTATCGACGGTAAAACCTACATCCGTCAGGGTGACAAGTTCTACGAACAGTTTTTCGATCCCTCTTCGTCGCAATGGCGCCTCAGGCACCCCACTGAACCCAACGCTTACCAGCCCGTCCTTGGGCACAACGGCCGGGGTGCCTGGCGCCACACGCTGGAACGCCCGATGTCCTGGGACACGCTGACACTGCTGCGGCGCATGGGGCAGGTGACCGAGGGCCTTTCGGATGAGGCGTTGTTGATGCTGGCGCAGATCAGCGGTGTCAGCGACAACACCTTGCGCAAGATGCACCTGGATCATTTGCCACCGCCGCCGGAATGGCTCGACGCCATGCGTTTGTTCAAAGCGGATGCGTCGGCAGGGCAGGTCATCGAACAGTTGAGCGGGGCAGCGCGGATCGATGATCGCTATCTGTATGCACTTACCCTGGTCACCGAAATGCCGCGCTGGCCACTCGGTCGGGCGCTGGAAGTTTTTGAAGCGGCGGGATTGTCCGGGCCGTCCATCCGCTATGGCGCGGCAAAACAACCGCCATGGGTCGTGCCCCGACCGGTTATCCAGCTCAGTCGTGCGCAGGTGTTGAACGGCGAAATGCCAGCGCGGATTCTGGCGGCGCTGGACGAAAACGAGATTACCTATCTGCTTGGCAGGGATGCGGCGCGACTCCATTCCGCCAGAGCAGACGCATTGCGCAAGCAACTCGCCGGTTTTGCCAATACACGCCAGCCTGCGATTTTTGCCAGCCTCTACGACGGCACTGAACCGCTCGATGCGCGTGTCAGCCTGCTGCAGCGCGAGTGTCCAGGTTTGAGCGAAGCAGCCGCGCAGGATGTGCTGGATCATGCCACTGCAGCACAGCTGGCGCGTATGGATACGACGGGGCGCTCGCCTTTGAAAATGCTCGAAGAGGCTCGCTGGCATGCCCGTCAAGGACGCCAGACCCGCGCCTTTATCGGTTTGCGCAGTGCCAACCTTGCAACGGCGGACAGCCGACGATTGGCCTTGCACGCCTTGCGGCAATTGCCAGGCTGGCCGTCGACCCTGCGTCTGGAACTCCGTGAAGGCAGCACCACCGGAGCACTGCTCGACAGTCTCGGTGAAACAACCGCGCCGGATAAAAGATACCTGGTCAAGAACGGAGCATTTTTTCTCACCTTCAATGAGCGCGGTGAATTGCTTAACCACGTTTCCGGGGCGGGCGACAACTTCTACAACTCGATCATGTATGCGCTGCCGGATGACGCACGTGCGGCGATCGGTCTGCCGCAGGTCAGTGACAGCCATGAACTGCAACGCAAAATCATCGAATACGCGCATATCCACCGCCGTGAAGCCGCACAATTGCTGGCGCCGCCACTCAAAGGGTTCAAGCCTCCGACACGGGTGAGCGCAACACTCAAGGGCTACTACGCAAGCGGGCGTGGCGCCAGCCTGCATTCCTCCGTCGCAGCGAGCGTGACGGAGCTTTATCCGAGTCCGCAACAGGCCGAGGCATTTCTGCGCCAGCAGCGCGGCCGGACCGACAGGCAAATCTTCACTGAACTGGGCACGCGTCGGCGTGAGTGGGAGGCGCTCAACGCCACACTGGATCAATGGCAGGCCGGCCCGACTGGCAGTCAGGCTGGACAACACCAGTGGTCATTCTCTCAAGCGCTCAGGGAGGCTTGGCGCAATGGCCCGCTCGCGGAGCACTCAGCCGAAGCGGCGCGTCTGTCGCTGGTGTGTGAGACGCCGCTGCCGGTGATCACCACGCGTTTTCCCCATGTGCGCGAACTTTCGGTGACAGGCAGCGGCATCACGGATGCCAATGCCGACGCCTTCATCGCGTTGTTCCCCAATGTCACCCGGCTGACCCTGGGGGATCTGGGCCCCAGCTATGGTCAACTGCCCGCCAGGCCTCAACCACTCACCTCATTGCCCGAGGCGGTCACTCGGTTGTCCGGGCTGACCCACCTGCGGTTTTCAACCCATGCGCCGGAATTGGCGGAGAGTTTTACGCACAGGCTCAGTGCGTTGACGTCTTTGCAGACGTTGCGCATCGACTATTCAGGATTCGACTCGACAACCCTGCACGCGCTGGATCTTTCACCGCTGAGTGGTTTGCGTGCTTTGCGAGTCAACGCCCCCTACGCATTGCGACAGTGGCCGGCTTACGTCGAGCGGCTGGAACAGCTTGAGCGTCTGGATTTGACACGTACCTCGATCGACACACTGCCCGATGCTCTCTACAGCGGGCACGAAAGGCTTTGGGCCGGACTCTCGCTGGACTGGTCGAAACTGAGTCGGGCGGCGTTCAGGCGCGCTTTTGAATACGTCAAAAACTATTCAGGCCCCTTCGGCCATCTGGTCGATCTGGAACAAATGGTGAGCGAGTATTGCCGCGCAGAGCTGGACTTCATGGCCGTGATGCCGAACTTCAGCGATCCTCTGCCGCAGAGATTCAATGAGGTCTGGACAACGCCCGAAGCGAGACTGCTGGCGATTGACCAGCTCAGGGTCGAACACGATGAAATCTTTGCGCAGTTCTACGCCCCGTCCCAGCAGGGCGGGCTGCGCAACCCGGCACTTCGCTGGCAATGGGCGACCGGACGCAGCGCCGGCGTTTTAAGGGCGCTCAAGAGCAGCTGGAATGGCGCGCTTCGTCAGCGTTACGGCGTGAGGGCAGACCTTTCCACATTTGCCCTGCCTGAGTCAGGGCCGAGCCTTGGAGGACTGACATCGGCCGAGAAGATCCTCACGCTGCCGTCATTGCCGGCGGGCAGTTTTCCCCACGTTTCTACGTTGCGCCTGGGGTTGCTCGACGTTCCCGTCGAACAGGCCCGCGGGTTTATCAGAGGTTTCAGCGGTGCTGAAATACTGGATGTCAGTGGCAATGCGTTCACCGAACTGCCGTTTACCGCCAGTGAGCTACCGGCCTTGACCGAACTCGACTTGTCCAATAACAACCTGCTCGTCACACCGCCAGTGCAAGCGCAATTCAATGATTTGCCGCGCATCGAGGTACTGAATCTGGGGCATAACCCGTTAAACACTCTGGATGTCAGGGCGATGATCGGGTTGCAGGCGTTGAACCTTCGCTCGACGAAGCTGCAATCCTGGCCAACCGGCGCCGAAAGTCTGCCGCAGCTGTCCTGGCTCGACTTGCGTGACAACGAGATAGCGTCGCTTTCGCCTCAAGCACTGGCGCATCCCGATGCATTGATAAAAGCCAATCTGACGGGCAATGTCTTCAGTGCTGAAGGCGAGACCGCCCTGAGTACTGCTTTACGCCGCATCGAACAGGCCAAAGGGCTTGGGCAGGGCGCATTGACACGGTTCGCCGAGGAGCCGGTGCCTGCACAGTTTCCACCGACGGAAACGGGCTGGTCTCTGACTGACCTGTTGTTACCCGTGCCCGAGCGCGGCGCCGTGATTGCGGACAAGGCGGGGAGGCTGGCGCACCTGCGGCGCCTGACCCCGAGCATGACGCCCGAACGCGCCCGGCTGCTATTGCGCAAGCTGCGTGAAGCGGGACGCAGCGATGTGCAGATAGACGCGCAAATCAGCCAATGGCAGCAAGCCAGTGAAGGCTTGATTCGCCAGTTGAATGACTGGCTGTATACCCGCGAGGTGCGCACTGGCAGGCGCCACATCACTGCGCAAAATCGCTCGTTCGCGGCTTTGCGCATCTGTGAAGCCTGGCTCGAGGGGCTGACGCCGGGCGTCGCTGGCGAAGCCATGGAGCTTAGGTTGCAAGGACTGCAGACCGGCGATCTACCCTCTCTGGATGCGCCGCTTGCAGGGGTGACGACGCTGAACCTGCGCGGTGTGGGAATCAGCGAGCACGGGTCCGATGGCTTTCTGAATGCCTTTGCTGATCTGAACACATTGATCATCAGTGGCAATGACCTCGCGAATCTTCCAGGCGCGGTGCGCCGCATGCGCGAACTGGAACAACTGGAAATGCAACACTGCAACCTCTCGAGCGGCGCCAGTGTTTACCCGTTGCTGAGCCATAACCGTCTGCGCAGACTGGATCTGGGCTACAACATTCTGCAAGCCTTCAACCCGCCCGGCTTCGGCGTCCTCGAAACGCTGGATCTGCGCTACAACGCGTTGAACGATTGGCCCGCTGGCGTCTTGCAGGCTCGATACCTGCGCCGGCTGGATCTGCGCAGCAACAACATCGCGCACCTTCCCGAGACGCTTTTCGATGGCAATCACTCGCGCCTGGTAGCAGGCACCGATTTGTCCGGCAACGATGACCTGTCACTTTCTGCGTTACAGCAGCTCAGATACTTCAGTCGCGTGAATGCCTCTTCTCATGTCCTGGGCATTTCACGCGGGCAGATTGACGGGATGATTCACGCTCAGCTGTTTGGCGCCGACGTCAGCCCACTCGCCGAGCAGCCCATTGCCGGAAACAGTGGCGTGGTGGAAGGCGAAGATGGCGCCGTCGCGGGGCATGACCCCCATGCGGCCGTGTTGCCAGCCGAAAACATCTTTGACCCGGCCAACGACATTGCGCCAAGGGCATTGAATCCCTGGCTCGAGGGGGCTTCACCGCAATTGGCTGAAGTGAGAAGGGGTGTCTGGGCGCGATTGGCGCAAGAGCCAGGCCACGAGCGCTTTTTCCAGTTGATCCGACTGTTGCGCGATACCCGCGACTACAGGCTTGTGCAGGCCGATCTGACGCGCAGGGTGTGGGATGTCATGGACGCCGCAAGCGAAAACACCGAGCTTCGGGAGTTGCTGTTCCAAAGCGCTGAGTCCCATGGCACCTGTCCTGATGGACGAACTCTGACGTTCAGCGAAATGGAAGTGCGGGTGGCGGTGTATCGCGCCTTGCGCGAAATTCCACCGAATCGACTGATGCTCCGAGGGCGGGCCTTGTTGAGGTTGTCACGGCAGTTGTTTCGTCTGGAAAGGGTCGAGACCCTGGCCGAGGCCGCAGGGCAGGGGCATGATCGCGCCGAAATACGTCTGCGTTATCGGATCAGCCTGACCAGCGGTTGGGGGGACGGCGTGGATTTGCCCGGGCAACCGGCGTACATGCTATACGGCACGCCGATCAGCGACCAAATGCTGGCGCAATCGCGGGCATCGATTCTGGAGGCGGAGCGCACCGATGCACTGTTGGTGAGCATGGCATCGCGCGACTACTGGAACGAATATCTGCACGAGCGTTATCCCCAGGAAATGAATGCGATCGACCGCGCGGTGGCCGAGCAGCGTCACCAATCGCTCAGCGAGCTTGAGGATCGCCAGTCAAACGGTGAAATCGACAAAGAACACTACAACCTGGAATTGGCTGAGCTGAGCAGGACAATTGATGCCCTGCGCGTACAGAAAGTAGTCGAACTGACCCGTCGAGAGATCAACGATCTTCGGAGTCTGGCCGATGAGTCGGAGCGCCCAGGCACGCTTTCAGCCAAGCCCGGGCCCTCGTGGCGTTCTTGACTGAGTGATTGACCGGGCTCGGGATTAGAGAAATCCCGGGCCCTTGACCGGTCTCAGTTGTCGTAACCCAGATTCGGCGCCAGCCAGCGCTCGGTCACGCTCAACTCCTGACCTTTACGCGAGGTGTAGCTCTGCACCTGATCCTTGTCGACCTTGCCCACGGCAAAGTACTGCGCTTGCGGGTGGGCGAAGTACCAGCCGCTGACCGCAGCCGCCGGGAACATCGCGTAGTGTTCGGTGAGGAACACGCCGCTGCGGCCGGCGCGCATTTCTTCGGCTTGCGGATCGAGCAAGGCGAACAGCGCGGCTTTCTCGGTGTGATCCGGGCAGGCCGGGTAACCCGGAGCAGGGCGGATGCCGCTGTATTGCTCTTTGATCAGCGCGTCGTTATCGAGCACTTCGTCCTTGGCGTAACCCCAGTGCTCTTTACGCACTTGCTGGTGCAGCCATTCGGCGCAGGCTTCGGCCAAACGGTCGGCCAGCGCTTTGACCATGATCGAGTTGTAATCGTCGCCAGCGTCCTGATAAGCCTTGGCCACTTCCTCGGCGCCGATGCCGGCGGTGGTGATGAAACCGCCGACGTAGTCGGTCACTTCGCTGTCCTTCGGCGCTACGAAGTCGGCCAGCGAGAAGTTCGGCTTGCCGTCGGTCTTGATGATCTGCTGGCGCAGGTGATGCAGCTTGGCCAATGGCTTGCCGTCATCGCCGTACAGTTCGATGTCGTCGTCATGCACCTGATTGGCCGGCCAGAAACCGAACACCGCACGGGCGCTGATCAGCTTCTCGTCGATCAGCTTGGCGAGCATTTCCTGCGCGTCCTTGTACAGCGCGGTGGCGGCCTCACCGACCACTTCGTCTTCAAGGATGCGCGGGAACTTGCCGGCCAGATCCCAAGAGATAAAGAACGGCGTCCAGTCGATGTATTCAGCGAGGACTTTGAGGTCGATGTTGTCCAGCACCTTGCTGCCGGTGAAGGTCGGTTTGACCGGCTCATAAGTTGCCCAGTCGAACTGCGGCTTCTTGGCGATGGCCGCGGCGTAGCTCAAGCGCTCGGTACGGGCACTGCGGTTCGAGGTGCGTTCGCGTACATCGACGTATTCCAGACGGGTTTTCTCGACGAAACCGGCCTTCAATTCTTTCGACAGCAACTGCGTCGCTACGCCGACCGCGCGGGAAGCGTCGGTCACGTAAACCACGGCATCGTTGCTGTACTTCGGTTCGATCTTCACCGCGGTGTGCGCTTTGGAAGTGGTCGCGCCACCGATCATCAGCGGCAGATGGAAATCCTGACGCTGCATCTCACGGGCAACGTGAACCATTTCGTCCAGCGACGGCGTGATCAGGCCGGAGAGGCCGATGATGTCGCACTTCTGTTCTTTGGCGACCTGCAGAATCTTCTCCGCCGGCACCATTACGCCGAGGTCGACGATGTCATAGCCGTTGCAACCGAGTACCACGCCGACAATGTTCTTGCCGATGTCGTGCACGTCGCCCTTCACCGTCGCCATGAGGATCTTGCCCTTGGCTTCCGGCTTGTCGCCTTTTTCCAGTTCGATGAACGGGATCAAGTGCGCCACAGCCTGCTTCATCACCCGGGCGGATTTCACCACCTGCGGGAGGAACATTTTGCCTGCGCCGAACAGGTCACCGACGATGTTCATGCCCGACATCAGCGGACCTTCGATCACTTCGATCGGACGCGCGAACGACTGACGCGACTCTTCGGTGTCTTCAACGATGTGCGTGGTGATGCCTTTGACCAGCGCATGTTCCAGACGCTTGTTGACGTCCCAGTTGCGCCACTCTTCGGTTTCGGCTTCCTTGACGCTGCCGTCGCCCTTGTACTTGTCGGCGATGGCGAGGAGGGCGTCGGTGCCTTCCGGCGTGCGGTTGAGGATCACGTCTTCCACAGCGTCGCGCAGTTCCTGCGGGATCTGATCGTAGATCTCCAGCTGCCCGGCGTTGACGATGCCCATGGTCAGGCCTGCGCGGATCGCATACAGCAGGAACACCGAGTGGATCGCCTCACGCACCGGGTTGTTGCCCCGGAACGAGAACGACACGTTGGACACGCCGCCCGACGTCAGCGCGTACGGCAGTTCGTCGCGGATGTAGGCGCAGGCGTTGATGAAGTCCACCGCGTAGTTGTTGTGTTCTTCGATGCCAGTGGCGACGGCGAAGATG
This sequence comes from Pseudomonas sp. IT-232MI5, assembly GCF_949767845.1. Taxonomy (NCBI): domain Bacteria; kingdom Pseudomonadati; phylum Pseudomonadota; class Gammaproteobacteria; order Pseudomonadales; family Pseudomonadaceae; genus Pseudomonas; species Pseudomonas sp. IT-232MI5. The sequence continues at coordinate 265,438 of NZ_CATKQE010000059.1, read as the reverse complement.
TTCGGGTCGAAGATGATGTCTTCCGGCGGGAAGCCGACTTCGTTGACCAGAATGTCGTAGGAGCGTTTGCAGATTTCTTTTTTGCGCGCTTCGGTGTCGGCCTGGCCGGCTTCGTCGAACGCCATCACCACCACTGCCGCGCCGTAGCGCTTGCACAGTTTGGCGTGGTGGATGAACTGCTCGACGCCTTCTTTCATGCTGATCGAGTTGACGATGCCCTTGCCCTGAATGCACTTGAGGCCGGCTTCGATGACTTCCCATTTCGACGAGTCGATCATGATCGGCACGCGCGAGATGTCCGGTTCACCGGCGATCAGATTGAGGAAGGTCACCATGGCCTTCTTCGAATCGAGCATGCCTTCGTCCATGTTGATGTCGATCACCTGCGCGCCGGCCTCGACCTGTTGCAAGGCGACTTCAAGCGCTTCGGTGTAGTTGTCTTCACGGATCAGGCGGGCGAACTTGGCGGAACCGGTGATGTTGGTACGTTCGCCGACGTTGACGAACAACGAACTGCGATCGATGGTGAACGGTTCCAGACCCGACAGGCGGCAGGCCTTCGGAATGTCCGGAATCTGCCGCGGCGCATAACCGGCGACGGCTTTGGCAATGGCTTCAATGTGCCCCGGCGTGGTGCCGCAGCAGCCGCCGACGATGTTGAGGAAGCCGCTCTGGGCGAATTCTTCGATGACTTTGGCGGTTTCCGACGGCAGTTCGTCGTACTCGCCGAATTCGTTCGGCAGGCCGGCGTTCGGGTGCGCGGACACATGAGTGCTGGCCTTGTTCGATAGCTCTTCCAGGTACGGACGCAGTTCACTGGCGCCGAGCGCGCAGTTCAGACCTACAGAAATCGGCTTGGCGTGCGCCACCGAGTTCCAGAACGCTTCGGTGGTCTGGCCCGAGAGGGTACGGCCGGAGGCGTCGGTGATGGTCCCGGAAATCATGATCGGCAGTTCGATGTGCAGCTCTTCGAACACACCTTGCACGGCGAAGATCGCCGCTTTGGCGTTGAGGGTGTCGAAAATGGTTTCGATCAGGATCAGGTCGGCGCCGCCCTCGATCAGACCTTTGGTGGCTTCGGTGTAGTTTTCCACCAGCTCATCGAAGGTGACGTTGCGATAGCCGGGGTTGTTGACGTCCGGCGACAGGGAACAGGTGCGACTCGTAGGACCGAGCACGCCAGCGACGAAACGTGGCTTGGCCGGGTTCTCGGCGGTCTTGGCGTCGGCAATCTTGCGCGCCAGACGTGCGCCTTCTACGTTTAATTCGTAGGCCAGTTCTTCCATGCCGTAGTCGGCCATGGAAATGCGCGTGGCGTTGAAAGTGTTGGTTTCGAGGATGTCGGCACCGGCATCCAGGTAGGCTTTCTCGATGCCGCCGATCACGTCCGGACGGGTGATCACCAGCAGGTCGTTGTTGCCCTTGACGTCACTCGGCCAATCCGCGAAGCGTTTGCCGCGATAATCCTGCTCTTCGAGCTTGTAGCTCTGGATCATCGTGCCCATGCCGCCATCGAGTATCAGGATGCGCTCTTTGAGAGCTTGCTTGAGAGCTTGAAGGCGGACGCTGCGATCGGACATTTGGACTACTCGGAAAGACCATTACGAAGGAGCGGGATCATAGCAAACCTGTGCGGTTTTAGAGCATGCGGGGCTTTTGCATGAATATCGCTCATGTTGGTACGAGCGTCATAATGTAGAATCGCGGCGTTTTTTTAACAATCGGGATCAGCAGCATGTCTTACCGCGTCATTGGTTTAGTGTTGCTGTTTCTCAGCTGGGGCGCCGTGGCGCAAGAGCCAGCGACTGCACCGGCCATTTCTCCTTCGATTTCTTACGTCCGCGACATCCAGCCAATCTTCACCGAGAAGTGCGTAGCCTGTCATGCGTGCTACGACTCCGCTTGCCAGTTGAATCTGGGCAGCGGCGAAGGCGCGGCCCGTGGTGCGAGCAAAATGCCGGTCTATGACGGCGAGCGCACTGTCGCGGCGCCGACCACCCGACTGTATTACGACGCCTTCGGCAAGCACGCCTGGCAGCAGAAAGATTTCTATTCGGTGCTCGACGCCCAAGGCAGCCAGGCTGCACTGATGGCGCGCATGCTCGAACTCGGGCACAAGACGCCGCTGACACCGAACGCCAAACTCCCGCAAGAGATCGTGCTGGGCCTGAACCGCCAGAATATGTGCGCGCTGCCCGCCGAGTTTGAAGGTTACGCCGGCGCTCACCCGAAAGAAGGCATGCCGCTGGCGGTGACCGGGTTGACCGATCAGCAATATCAGACGTTGCAGCGTTGGCTGGCATCCGGAGCGCCGATTGACGAACAAGGCCTGGCGCCGAGCGCGAAAGAGGCGCTGCAAATCGTCCAGTGGGAAAACCTGCTCAACATGCCGGGGGCACGGCAAAGTCTGGTCGGCCGCTGGTTGTACGAGCACTGGTACCTCGCGCACATTTATTTCAAGGACGGCGAGCCGGGGCATTACTTCCAGTGGGTGCGTTCGCGCACGCCGAGCGGTCAGCCGATCGACCTGATCGCCACCCGTCGTCCCAACGACGATCCGGGTACTCAGGTGTATTACCGCTTGTGGCCGGTGCAGGGCGTGATTGTGCATAAAACCCACATCACCTATCCGCTGAGCGCGGCGAAGATGGCGCGGGTGAAAAGCCTGTTCTACAGCGGCAACTGGCAGGTCAATGCCTTGCCCGGTTACGGCCCGCAGAGCCGTGCCAATCCATTCGCGACGTTCGAAGCGATTCCGGCCCAGGCGCGATATCAATTTATGCTCGATAACGCCGAATACTTCGTCCGCACCTTTATTCGCGGGCCGGTGTGCCGGGGACAGATCGCGACCGACGTGATCCGCGACAACTTCTGGGCGCTGTTCCAGGCGCCGGAACACGACCTCTATATCACCGACCCGAACTATCGCGGCCAGGCCACGCCGTTGTTGGCCATGCCCGGGCAGAACGACGATGTCGGCAGCGTTTTGAGCTTGTGGCACAACTACCGCAACAAACGTAATGAGTACGAAGCGCTGCGCCGCGACAGCTACGCCGATCTGCCCGCGCCGAGCTGGTCGACCCTGTGGGCCGGTAACGACAACGCGCTGCTGAGCATTTTCCGCCACTTCGACAGCGCTTCGGTGACCAAAGGCCTGATTGGCGAGGTGCCGCAGACAATGTGGCTGTTCGACTATCCCTTGCTCGAGCGCACCTATTACCAGTTGGCAGTCAACTTCGACGTGTTCGGCAACGTTTCGCATCAGGCGCAAACCCGTCTGTATTTCGACCTGATCCGTAATGGCGCCGAGCAGAACTTCCTGCGCCTGATGCCCGCCGATTCCCGCGAGGATTACCTCGACGATTGGTACCAGAGCAGCGGCCAGTTCAAGATGTGGCTCGATTATGAGGCGATCGATGACGACAAGCCGACGGCGCTGAAGCTCGATGAAAAGGATCCGAAATACGACTTCGCCATGCAATTGCTGGCGCGTTACGGCGACCTCAACGCGCGGCCCGATCCGATCAACCGTTGCGACGGCGCTTACTGCTCACGGCCGAATATTGACCCGGCGCTGCAAAATGCCGAGCAGGCGCTGAGTCGCCTGACGTCGCGCCCGGCGGCCGGCTTGAAGGTGATCGACCAGTTGCCGGAAGCGACCATGCTGCGCATAGAAACGGCCAACGGCAAGCGCGAGGTCTACAGCCTGCTGCGCAACCGTGCGCACAGCAACGTGGCGTTCCTGCTTGGTGAGTCGCTGCGCTATCAGCCTGGGCTGGACACGATCACGATTTATCCGGGCGTGCTCAGCAGTTATCCGAACTTCATGTTCAACATTCCTGCCGACCAAGTGGCGGAATTTGTCGATGCCATGGAAAACGCCAAAGATGCCAACCGCTTCGAGAAAATCGTCGAACGTTGGGGGATTCGGCGCAGTCATCCGCAATTCTGGTTCTATTTCCACGATTTGAGTCAGTACATCCACGAAACCGATCCGGTGGAAGAGGGTGTGCTGGACATGAACCGCTACGAGAATCTTTGATCGTTTGAGAGCGTCCTGCTGTCCCAACTTCAAGCAACACCGCAAAACCCTGTAGGAGCTGTCGAGTGAAACGAGGCTGCGATCTTTTGATCTTTCAAAATCAAGATCGAAAGATCGCAGCGTGCCGCAGCTCCTACAGGGATTGAGGTGAATTTGAGGGTGTGATCGGGAGCAGGTGATGTTGATTTCAGTGCAAGCCCTGCGTGCGCTGGCCGCGTGGACGGTGGTCTGCCATCACTTCATGCAGATTTTCTTCGACTTCAAGGCACGCGGACCGATCGGGCAACTGTTCATCGATAAAGGAGCGGTGGGCGTCGATATTTTCTTTGTCATCAGCGGCCTGGTGATTTTCCTCTCGACCGAAAACAAACCGCTGCCGCCGGCGCGGTTTCTCTTGTACCGGCTGTTTCGCATCGTCCCGGCGTATTGGCTCTACACGCTGCTGATGGCGCTGCTGGTGGTGTTTGCCCAGCCCATATTGCCGGATCAAACGGTGGACTGGGGCCATCTGCTGTTGTCGTTGCTGTTCATTCCTACCGAGAACCCCGGCGGTTACGGCATCTACCCGACGCTCAATGTCGGCTGGACGTTGAATTACGAAATCCTTTTCTACGTGCTGTTTGCCTGGGCGCTGTTGTTTCGCTTGCAGGTGCGTCTGTTGGTGGTCGCGGCGCTGTTGTTCGCCGTGTGTCAGACCTGGACCGGGTTTGGCTGGATCAGCGAGTTCTATCGTTCGGACATCGTCTATGAATTCCTGCTGGGGATTGGCATCGGCATGCTTTATCGCCGGGGCTGGATCGGTGCGGGACTGTGGCTGCCGCTGGCGGCAATCTTGGCGGTATTGCTGACGATCTATCAGTTGCCGCCGGCGCCGAGGTTGCTGAACTGGGGTGTGCCGAGCGCCGTGCTGGTGATGGCGTGTATCTCACTTGAGCGTTATGTCGAGCGCAGTCGGGTACTCAAACTGCTCGGTGATTGCTCGTATTCGGTGTACCTGATGCACGTTCTGGTACTGTCGGCAGGCGGTTTTCTGGCCCGGCGCTACGGCGTCAACCCGTATTTGATGTTTGTCGTCTGCGCGCTGGCCATCGGTGTCGGCTCCTGGTTGAGCTACGAGTGGGTGGAAAAACGCAGCTATCGCTGGCTCAAGGCGCGAATAGACGAAGAGCCTGACGAGAATCTTTCCCGACAAAAATACTAGGACTTTGTCCGGCGCAACGATTGGCGTAAACTGCGCCCAAGCCTGCGAGGAGTTTCCATGACCGCTATTACCATTACCGACGCCGCCCACGATTACCTGGCTGATCTGCTCTCCAAGCAGAACACCCCGGGCATCGGCATCCGCGTCTTCATCACCCAGCCTGGCACCCAGTACGCCGAAACCTGCATTGCCTACTGCAAGCCGGGCGAAGAAAAACCTGAAGACACCGCGCTGGGGCTGAAAAGCTTCACCGCGTATATCGATCACTTCAGCGAAGCGTTTCTCGATGACGCCGTGGTCGACTACGCCACCGACCGCATGGGCGGTCAACTGACCATCAAGGCGCCAAACGCCAAAGTACCGATGGTCAACGCTGACAGCCCGGTCAACGAGCGCATCAATTACTACCTGCAAACCGAAATCAACCCGGGGCTTGCCAGCCACGGCGGTCAGGTCAGCCTGATCGATGTGGTTGAAGACGGCATCGCCGTTCTGCAGTTCGGTGGCGGTTGCCAGGGCTGCGGCCAGGCGGACGTGACCTTGAAGGAAGGCATCGAGCGCACCTTGCTCGAGCGCATCCCGGAGCTCAAGGGCGTTCGCGACGTGACCGACCACACGCAGAAAGAAAACGCCTACTACTAAGGTGTTCGCTGCGGACATGAAAAACGGCGCCCCGTGAGCGCCGTTTTTTTATGGGTGACATTCAGGAATGCATTCGCGAGCAGGCTTCATGGGCGATAGAGGTGAGCATGCCCGGCGCGATACAACGATGACTCGCTAAAAACCTCACTGCCCAACACGCGTCCCACCAGAATCAACGCCGTACGCCGAAACCCTTTGGCCTCAACCTTCCCGGCAATATCCGCCAGCGTCCCCACCACCCAATCCTGATCCGGCCACGTCGCCCGGTGGATCACCGCAATCGGGCAGTCTGCGCCGTAATGAGGCAACAGCTCCGCCAGAATCTTCTGCAGATGGTTGACCCCCAGATGAATCGCCATGGTTGCGCCGTGCTGCGCCAGGCTGCCCAATTCCTCACCGGCCGGCATGGCGGTTTTATCGGCGTAGCGGGTCAGAATCACGCTCTGCGACACGTCCGGCAGTGTCAGTTCCGCGCCAAGCAACGCCGCACACGCAGCGGTCGCGGTCACCCCGGGAATGATCTCAAACGGAATATCCAGCTCACGCAGATAACGAATCTGCTCACCAATCGCGCCATACAGACTCGGATCGCCGGAATGCACCCGCGCCACATCCTGGCCGTTGGCATGCGCGGTTTTGATCAGTTCGATGATCTGTTCGAGGTGCAGCTCAGCGCTGTTGACCACCGTCTCGGCTTGATGGCCGTCGAGCACCGCTGCCGGCACCAACGAACCTGCATAGATAATCACCGGGCAACTGCGGATCAGCCGCTGGCCTTTGACGGTGATCAATTCCGGGTCGCCGGGGCCGGCGCCGATGAAGTAGACAGTCATCGTTAAATCCTTGGAAAAGAGGTGCAACAACGCTTCAGATGAAGATTGCTCATGATCAATGGCGGGGATTATCGGGATTTTACGCCGCGCCGGCCAATGCCAACGTGGCCTGGGCGTATTTCTGCCGGGAAATCAGCAGTTTTGCCGGTGCCTGAATCAACTGTTCGGCGAGGGCCAGTGCCGCACTTTCGGCGACGCCGTAGCAACCGGTGCGTTCGAAGGCGATTTGCGAATGGTGACTGAGTCGTTGCTGATAAGTGGCCAATTCCTCGCTGCTGAAGTACAGCAAGGGCAGGGCCAGTTGCGCGGCAAGTTCTTGCAGCCCTGGCTCGTCGCGCTTCAAGTCGATGCTGGCCAACGCCTTGACCGCTTGCAGCTCGATTCGGTGTGCCTGTAAGGCTTGGTCAAGCAATGCGCGCAGCGTGCTGGCCGGGCAGCCGCGCTGGCAGCCCAGGCCGATCACGAAGGTCGGCACTGCGCTGTCATCGGTCATACGTGGTATTGACCATCGCTTTTGCGGCGGAACAACCAGGCGCTGATCAGGCCCAGGGCCAGCCAGAACACTACGTTGGTTAGCTGCGAAGCGATTTTGAACTGGGCTTCCAGTGCTTCCGGCGCGAGCATCGAATGCACTTGCGGCTGCGGCGCGCCGATCACGTGCGGCACGGCGAGGATGGCCACACCAAGGATCTTCATCAGCCAGTGGCGGCTGAACACGATCAGCGACAGGCCGACAGCGGTCGAAGCGGCCGTGCCGATCCACCACATTTGTCGTGAGGCCAGATCAGCGGCAGCGGTGCCCGGCAACTCGGGCGGCAGGCCCAGGGTTGGCGCGAGGACGAAGGTCGCGTAACCGGCCAGACCCCAGAGCAGGCCTTGCGAGGTTTTGGTCGGCGCGCGCAGGGTGTAGAGGCCCGCGAGCATCAGGGCGAAACCGACAGCCACCACCAGATTGCCGCCTGTGGTCGATACCACGCGCTGCCAGCCGTCTTCCGGCTCCCAGGCTTCTGCATCGTGGGTGTGGCCGGCCATGGCGCCTTCGGCGTGTTCATGAACAGCCACCGGCTCGGCTTTCTCGTAGGTTTCAGCCTGAATAATCAGCGGTGAAACCCAGAAGCTTTGCAGCAGAGTGAGGAGCAGGGCGGCCAGCAGGCCGGTGAAACCTGCGGTTTGCGCAATACGCTTGATCATGTCGGCAGGTCTCAGTGGCACGGGAACGCGGCGCTGTGACGGGTATCGTGAGCGGCGTTGTGCACCGCCTCGATGTGCGAGAAACCGGCGAAGTAGACCAGGCTGGCGCCGAGGATCGACGCGAAGATCGCAGCGCTCAGGCGTTGGCTCAGGGTGGTGGTGCTGACGATTTTGTCCGTGTTGCTGCCGGTGCTGCTGATGATCGACATGGCGCTTCCCTCTGGAGTGTCAGTGGGTGAATCGAGCGCATGAAAACCCCTGCGGGTCGGGCTCGCAGAGGTTCGAACAGCGCCCGCCCACCGCGGGTTTGTTATGTTCAGCGACGCACAAAATGCGGGCTGTGTGTTGCGGGCCGGTCTCCGGGCTCACGAGGGGTTGGCGTCAGGCCGACCTGCAAGCGCCACCTTCCCATGCCTTGCTGACACAGTGGTTTTGACGCTTCGCTCGCTTACCGTTGCGGGGGCAGCACCGGACTGACATGGGCTTGAGTAAAGCACATGATTCACCGGTTTCCCGTTTCACCCTGTGAAGGGCACCCGTAACAAGTTGTGTAGGAGAGCATGGGGGTGGGGTTTTGGTCAATTTTTTGGGGTGGATCCGTTGCTGCGGGTGTTGCTGATTAGGGTTCCGCCCTTACGGCGGGTCACTTTTTCCAGACGCCGAAAAAGTAACCAAAAAGGCTTGCTCCTACGTGCGGCCCGCTCGCTGGGGCTCGGGGTTCCTTCGCTCCGGGATCGATCCGGGCGCAGCGTCTCCGGTTTGCTTCGCTGCACCTACTCCCGCTGTGTTTGGCTGCGCCAAACGGTCGCTGCGCTCCCACGCCCGGATCAATCCCTCCACTCAGCCTTCCGACGTCGCCGGTGGATCAAGATCAAGATCAAAAGCAGGCGAGCTGACACTCGGCCTATTGAGTGGTTAGGAGCACAGCGTGGTCGGCTTTCGATTTGTGGTGGATTCGCCCCTCACCCCAGCCCTCTCCCTAAGGAGAGGGAGCCGATTTTTGGGCTTCTCAAAATCTGAGTTCAACGCGGTATCGCACGTCGGCGTACCTCCCCCAAACGCCTCGATCAGTCCAATCTCCCGAGGTAGAGGAAGCCGATTTATGTGCTTTTCAAAGCCTGAGTTCAACGCGATATCTCACGTCGGCGTACCTCCCCAAAACGCTTCGATCAGTCCAATCTCCCGAGGTAGAGGAAGCCGATTTATGTGCTTTTCAAAGCCTGAGTTCTACGCGATATCTCACGTCGGCGTAACCCTACCAAACCACTCGGTCAGTCCCCTCTCCCTTTGGGAGAGGGCTAGGGTGAGGGGCTCTTGATCTGGCTTTGCCTTTGGCTTTGGCTTTTGATCTTTTGCCCCTTCGGCAGGCCGAGCAGAGGTGTTCATCCGGGGGTAGGCGCGCAGCGCCGTTCGACGAAGTCGAACACATCGAGAGGAGGTGCAGCGAAGCAAACCGTAGGCGATGCCCCCGGATGGACACCGTAGCGAGGGAACACTGAGCCTCAGCGAAGTGCCGTACGCCGGGGCAAAGCCTTTTGCTTACTTTTCGGCGTCTGGAAAAGTGAGTCGCTGTAAGAGCGAAACCGCCAGCGGCAGCACCCGCAGCAACGGATATGCCCCCAAAACCAAATCTCAACGCCCATTGACCCACCCTTAGACGATGCGTAGCCTTGCGCCTTCGAGGTTCTTCGGCCCACGCCGAAGCTAAGAAGGGAACGCGGTCAATGCCGCGGCTGCCCCCGCAACTGTGAACGGTGATGTTCGCTGCCACGCCACTGCCAGCTCAACTGATGAGCCCGCGGGAAGGCGCAGCAAACGCCAGGCCCAGCGCCTGAACGCCGTCAGCCAGGAGACCTGCCTCGTCACAGATTCTCAATTCAACCGGGCGGGGTGATCCGGTGGCGAACTCTCCGGGCACGCACGCGCGTTGCCGGTTCTCGTCCCGTATGCCCGCCGCTTGCCAAAGGGCATACCGATGAAAACACTGGCCAAACTCCCCGTCACCATCGTCACCGGCTTCCTCGGTTCGGGCAAAACCACGCTGCTGCGGCACATGCTCGACAACGCTCAGGGCCGTCGTATCGCGGTGATCGTCAACGAGTTTGGCGAGTTGGGCATTGACGGTGAAATCCTCAAGCAATGCACCATCGGTTGCACCGAAGAAGAAGCCACCGGCCGCGTTTACGAGCTGGCCAACGGCTGCCTGTGCTGCACCGTTCAGGAAGAATTCTTCCCGGTGATGCGTGAACTGGTTGCCCGTCGTGGCGACCTCGACCACATCCTCATCGAAACCTCGGGCCTGGCCCTGCCGAAACCGTTGGTACAAGCTTTCCAGTGGCCGGAAATCCGCAGCGCCTGCACCGTTGACGCGGTGATCACTGTGGTCGACAGCCCGGCCGTCGCTGCCGGCACCTTCGCTGCGTTCCCGGATCAGGTCGATGCCCAGCGCAAACTCGATCCGAACCTCGATCACGAATCGCCGCTGCACGAACTGTTCGCCGACCAACTGGCCAGCGCCGACCTCGTCATCCTCAACAAGGCCGACCAGACCAGCCCGGAAGATCTGGCTCGCGTTCGCGCTGAAGTCGCCGAAGAGCTACCACCGGCGGTGAAAATCATCGAAGCCAGCAACGGCCGTCTGCCGCTGGACGTGCTGATCGGCCTCGGCGCCGGATCCGAAGAACACATCGACAGCCGCCACAGCCATCACGATCACCACCACGGTGAAGGCGATGACGACCACGATGATCACGATCACGACGCCTTCGATTCGATCTCCATCGAACTGCCGCAAGCCGATGAAAGCCTGCTGCTCGACGCACTGACACAACTGGTGGTCAAGCACGGCATCCTCCGGGTCAAAGGTTTCGCCGCCATTCCGAACAAGCCGATGCGCCTGCTGATCCAGGGTGTGGGTACGCGTTTCGACAAACATTTCGACCGTCAGTGGGGCGCCGATGAAGCGCGCGTGACGCGTCTGGTGTTGATCGGCCAGGAGCTCGACGCCGCCCAACTCGAAGCGCAACTGCGCGCCGCGCTCAGCGTTTAAACCATGCACCTGCTCAGGACCCAGCCCGGCGGTTTCGTCTCGGATGACAACATTGCCGACCTTGGCCAAACCCCCGCCGAGCTGGTGATCCTGTGCAGCGGCGACTCCAGCCTGGCGCTGCTCGCCGAGGCCGCGCAGCAGTTGCCCGAGGATTACCCGAGCCTGCGCCTGGCCAATCCGATGCAGGTGCAGAATCACGCCTCGGTCGATCTGTATGTCGATGAAGTGCTGCGTCACGCCAAGGTGATTCTGATTTCGTTGCACGGTGGCATTGCTTATTGGCGTTATGGCGTTGAGCGTCTGGTTGAGTTGTCCGAGCGTGGCGTGCAGTTGATTCTGGTGCCGGGCGATGACCGTCCCGATCCGGAGCTCAGCGACTTGAGCACTGTCAACGCCGAAGATCGCGACCGGCTCTGGCAGTTTTTGCGTCAGGGCGGCTTGGGCAATGCGCTGGACTTCTTCCGCTGTCTGGCCAGCCGTTGGCTCGCCCGCGATTACCCTTGGGAAGAACCGCAGACCCTGCCGCGCACGGCGATTTACCACCCCAATAAAACCTCCGCCGCACTGAGTGACTGGCAAGCCGAATGGTTGCCCGAAAACCCGGTTGCGGCGGTGCTGTTTTACCGCTCGCATCTGCAGGCGGCGAACACTGCTTTTATCGATGTTTTCTGCCAGCGTATGCAGGCGGCGGGGCTTAATCCGCTGCCGATCGCGGTGGCCAGTCTGAAAGAACCCGGCTGCCTGACGGTGGTCGAGGATTGGCTGGATGAAGTCGAGACTGGGGTGATTTTGAACACCACTGGCTTCGCCCAATCCAGCCCTGAAGCGCCGCACTTGCGGCCGTTTCGCCGCAATATTCCGGTGATCCAGGCGATCTGCGCACAGGACAACGAGCCTGGCTGGCGCGCCAGCGAGCAAGGCCTGGGGCCGCGGGATCTGGCCATGCACATTGCCTTGCCGGAACTCGACGGACGCATCATCAGCCGACCGATCAGCTTCAAGGATCTGGCCTGGCGCAGCGAGCGCAGTCAGTCCGACGTGGTCTGCTATCGCGCGCAACCCGAGCGCATGGATTTTGTCGCTGAACTGGCGCGGCGCTGGATCGATCTGGCGCGGGTGCCGAATGGCGAAAAACGCATCGCGCTGATTCTCGCCAACTACCCAACCCGTGATGGACGCATCGGCAACGGCGTCGGCCTCGACACGCCGGCAGCGGCACTGAACATCCTGCGTGCGTTGCAGGCTGAGGGCTATCCGGTCACCGCAGAATTGCCGGGCAGCGGCACCGAGTTGATCCAGCAGTTGCTCGGTGGCGTCAGCAACGATCTCGACACCATTGATCTGCGCCCCTGCCAACAAAGCCTGGCGATGGACGCTTACCTGACGATGTTCAACGCCTTGCCCGAAACCAATCGTGCGGCGGTGGTTGAACGCTGGGGCGCGCCGCAAAACGATCCGATGTGCCGCGACGGGCGCATGATGATCGCCGGCATTCGCTTCGGCCTGACCTTCGTCGGCATTCAACCGGCGCGTGGTTATCAGGTCGATCCGAGTGCGGTCTATCACGACCCGGATCTGGTGCCACCGCACGGCTATCTGGCGTTCTATTTCTGGCTGCGCAACACCTACGGTGCACACGGCGTGATTCACGTTGGCAAACACGGCAACCTCGAATGGCTGCCGGGCAAGGGTGTTGGTCTTTCGGAGAATTGCTGGCCGGATGCGTTGCTCGGGCCGCTGCCGAACATTTATCCGTTTATTGTCAACGACCCGGGTGAGGGCGCCCAGGCCAAGCGCCGCACGCAAGCGGTGATCATCGATCACCTGATGCCGCCGCTGACCCGCGCCGAAACCTACGGGCCGCTGCGCAATCTGGAACTGCTGGCTGACGAGTATTACGAAGCACAACTGCTCGATCCGCGCCGCGCTCGCGAGTTGCAGCGCGACATTCTGCAATTGGTTCGCGAGACGCAGATCGACCGCGAGCTGCAACTCGACGCCGGGATGGACAGCGACGCCGACGCGGCAATCTGGCTACCGCGTCTTGATACCTATTTGTGTGATTTGAAGGAATCGCAGATTCGCGATGGCTTGCACATTTTTGGCGAGTCACCGAGCGGGCGATTGCGCATTGATACGTTGCTGGCGCTGCTGCGCATTCCACGCGGAGACGGCAAGGGCGCGCAGTCGAGTCTGCTGCGCGCGTTGGCCAAAGCCTTTGAACTCGGTTTCGATCCGCTCGATTGCGCGCTAGCCGATCCATGGACCGGCCCGCGCCCCGCAGAGCTGCAATCGCAAAGCGATGAAGTCTGGCGCAGCGCCGGCGACACCCGCGAACGCCTCGAACTGTTTGCCACGCAACTGATTTCCCAGACGCTGCAATCCCCTTGTAGGAGTGAGCCTGCTCGCGATAGCGGAGTGTCATTCGATACGGATTTGCCTGACACACCGCCATCGCGAGCAGGCTCACTCCTACAAGGACCGCGTTGGGCTGAAGTCAGTGCAATAGTCGAGAATCTGCGCGAAGTCGTCGCCCCACGCCTCGATGCCTGCGGCCCTGCCGAAATGCGCGGCCTGCTCGACGCCCTCAGCGGTCGTTTCGTCCCTGCTGGCCCGAGTGGCGCACCCAGCCGTGGCCGCCTCGACGTGCTGCCCACCGGTCGTAACTTCTACTCGGTCGACGTACGCAACCTGCCCACCACCACCGCGTGGCGCATCGGATTCCAGTCGGCGACGTTGATTCTCGAACGCCATCTCCAGGACCACGGCGATCACCTGCGCCAGCTCGGTTTATCGGTCTGGGGCACGGCAACCATGCGCACCGGTGGCGACGACATCGCCCAGGCCATGGCGTTGATGGGCGTGCGTCCGGTGTGGGCCACTGGCAGTCAGCGCGTTGACGATTTCGAAATTCTGCCGCTGAGTCTGCTCGACCGCCCGCGCGTCGATGTCACGTTGCGGGTTTCCGGATTTTTCCGCGATGCGTTCGCTAACCTGATTCGCCTGTTCGATGCGGCGGTGCAGGCGGTAGCGGCACTGGACGAGCCGGACGATCTCAACCCATTGGCCGCCAAAGTACGGGCCGAGCGCGAGGCACTGTTGCAGTCGGGCGTCGATGCGGACACCGCACGGCGTCAGGCCGGTTGGCGGATCTTCGGCGCCAAACCCGGTGCCTACGGCGCAGGCGTGCAGGGCGCGATCGATGGCCGTTTGTGGCAGAGCCGCGACGATCTGGCCGAGGTTTATCTGAACTGGGGCGCTTACGCCTATGGCGGTGCCGACGAAGGTACGGCCGCCCGCGAGCAGTTCGTCCAGCGCCTGAGTCAGGTCCAGGCGGTGCTGCAAAATCAGGACAACCGCGAGCACGACCTGCTTGATTCCAATGATTACTACCAGTTCCAGGGCGGCATGCTTGCTGCCGTGGAGACCCTGCGCGGCGAAGCGGCGGCGAGTTATCACGGCGATCACAGTCAACCGGATCTGCCGAAGATTCGCACCTTGAAAGAAGAACTGAACCGGGTGATTCGCTCACGGGCGGCCAATCCGAAATGGATCGACGGGGTCAAGCGTCATGGCTATAAAGGCGCGTTCGAGATGGCGGCGACGGTGGATAATCTGTTCGCGTTCGATGCCACGACACAGTTGATCGATGATCATCAGTACGCTTTGCTGGCCGATGCCTATTTGCTCGACCCGGCGACTCGGGAGTTTGTTCGCGAGCATAATCCGCATGCGCTGAGGGACATGACCGAGCGCATGTTGGAGGCTCAACAGCGGGGGATGTGGCAGGAGCCGGGGGCTTATAAGGAAGCACTGGAAAATCTGCTGCTGGATATTGAGGAAGATATGTAGCGTCCTCAGGAAAGTCACCCCCTCACCCCAGCCCTCTCCCCCAAGGGGGCGAGGGGGAAAGGGAGCCGATTTGTGTGCTGTTCAGAATCGAAGTCGACTCGATAATCCAGGTCGGCGTAACTCGAAAGAGCACCGCAATCAGTTCCCTCTCCCCCAGGGGAACATGGGGGGAAGGGGGAAAGGGAGCCGATTTTTGTTGGCTTGGAGTCTGAGTTCAACTCGATAAATCAGGTCGGCGTACCTTGAAAGAACACCTCGGTCAGTTCCCTCTCCCTCCGGGAGAGGGCTAGGGTGAGGGCCACCCCGACTGACACCCCACAATGCCAAGTACATCCACGACCACGACAGAGAAAACCCAAATGACCGACACCCCGCATTTCCCGCTCTCCGCCGTGGTCGGTGCCGATGACTTGAAACTCGCCCTGTGCCTCACCGCCATCGACCCGAAAATCGGCGGCGTGCTGATCGAAGGCCCGCGCGGCATGGCCAAATCCACCCTGGCCCGAGGCTTGGCGGATCTGCTCGCCAGCGGTCAATTTGTCACCTTGCCGCTGGGTGCGACTGAAGGACGCCTGGTCGGCACCCTCGACCTCGACGCCGCCCTCAGCGAGGGGCGAGCGCAGTTTTCGCCGGGCGTACTGGCCAAGGCTGACGGCGGCGTGCTCTACGTCGATGAAGTCAATCTGCTGCCGGATCATCTGGTGGATCTGCTGCTCGACGTTGCCGCCAGCGGCACCAACCTGATCGAACGCGACGGCATCTCCCATCGGCATTCGGCGAAGTTCGTGCTGATCGGCACGATGAACCCGGAAGAGGGCGAGTTGCGTCCGCAACTGCTTGACCGCTTCGGCCTGAACGTTGCCCTCAGTGGCCACACGGCGCCGACCGAGCGCGGGCAGATCATCCGCCGGCGTCTGGATTTCGACAGCGACCCGCAAGCGTTCTGCACGCAGTGGGAAGCTGAGCAACAAGCCCTGCGTGTGCGTTGCGAAAATGCTCGCGCTGCCTTGGCCAATATTGCGCTGGACGATGCCGCACTGGCGCAGATCACCGAGCGTTGCTTTGCTGCCGGCGTCGATGGACTGCGTGCCGACCTGGTCTGGTTACGCGCCGCTCGTGCTCACGCGGCATGGCGCGGGGCTGCGGTGATTGGCGAGGAAGACATCGACGCCGTGGCCGAGTTTGCCCTGCGCCATCGGCGCCGTGAGCAAGCGCCATCGAGTCCGCAACAACCGGCTCAGGCGCCGGCCGAGACTCAGGCATCACCGAGCGAAGGGCAGGGCCAGTGGGGTGACATGCCGGCGCCGGCGCTCGCCACCGGCGCCCGCCGCGAAGTGCCGAGCTGGCCAAAAAAGCCTTAGGCATTCGTCCCCGATCCGATGCGGGGGCGAATGCCAGACCCCGCGCCGGACGGCTGGACAACGGACGTCAGGGCAAGCGCCATACGGCCCGCAGCGGTACGGTGAACTGGCCGGGCACGTTGCTCCAGGGGCGTCCTCGGGTTCGTGAAGATCTGCTGTTTCAACTGCGCACACGCTCGCCGCATGAGCTGTGGCTGGTGATCGTCGATGCCTCCGCCTCGACGCGGCGTCATCAGGCCTTGAGCGATGCCAAAGGCCTGCTCGCGCAACTGTTCGATGACGCCTATCGCCAACGGGCGCGCCTGGCCTTGTTGACGGCCAGCGGCTCGGCGCCGAAATGGCAGGTGCAAGGGTTGAAGGCCTCCAGCGGTTTGCATAGCTGGCTGGAGGCGTTGGGCGCTGGCGGCGGCACACCGTTGCTGGCGGCGCTGGGGCAGGCGGAGCAATGGCTGGCGGTGCGGCGCAAGCGTTTTCCCGCCGAGCAGCAACGCCTGCTGGTGGTGACCGATGGGCGTTTAAAAAAGTGGTCGGGACTAGCGGCGCTGGCGTGTCCGGGGTTGTTGATCGATATCGAGCGTGGGCCGATCCGGTTGGGGCGGGCGCGGGATCTGGCCGAGTCGTTGGGGTCTGAGTATCGACATATCGATGAACTGATTTCCCTCTGATATTTTCCGTGTCTGGTCGGGCCCCATCGCGAGCAGGCTCACTCCTACATTTGGAATGCGTTCGAATATGGCAGCGAGCCTGCTCGCGAAGGCATCGACTCGGTACCCGATCAGGAACACCAAAACCCGCATCACTGCTCTATGCTGCACCCAGCCCAATCACAAGGAGTGAGCGATGCGCGTTCTGGTCAAAAACCCTCAAGACGACTTCCGCGTCAAAGCCTACGCCGGCACCAACGGCGTGCTGCTGGCCATGGATCTGGCCGAACCCCGGCGCAAAGGCCTGCTGGGATTTGCCATCGAAAAGCAGCAGGGCGCCAAACCCTGGTTGTTCCTGTTCAACAGCCTGACCTTCCCGAATAAGGCTCACACCTTTCCCCAGTTCCACGCGACACCAAGCGATACCGCGCCGCTGCAGAAATTTCGCTGGGCGGATTACGCGGTCAATCCGGGCATGACCCTCCACTATCGCGTGCATCTGGCCTACGGCACGGCCGATGCCGTGCAGTTGGGCGAGTCGCTGGAGCTGACGATCACTTCCGATGACGGCCAGCCGAGCAACCAAAGCGTGAATTTCAATCGAGCCGTTGCTGCCAGTCAGGCGTTCCAGCGCAAGTTTCCCGATCTCGACGCGCAGATCAGCGCCAATAAAAACATGCCCATCGAAGCCTGGCCCGATGCGGCCCGTCAGTGGCTGGAAAACGGTTTGCTCGGGCGCTTGCTGGGTTTTATCGAGCGTGCCGTCGATGACCAATGGGCGCTGGACATTGCCATCTACGAATATCAATTGCAGGCGATCGTCGTAGCGGTGAACGCGGCGTTCGCGCGGGGCGTGAAGGTGCGGGTGCTCTACCACGCCCGGCCGGACGATGAAGACACCACAATCAACGAAGCGAGTCTGGCGGCACTGCCTGCGGCGAGCAAACGCGGGCGAGTGACCCATAACATCTTTCACAACAAATTCATGGTCCTCAGTCGCGTCGGTGTCAGTGGTGAGCATCACCCTGAAGCGGTTCTGTGTGGCAGCACTAATTTCACCGCCAACGGGGTCTACCGGCAGGCCAACGTGGTGCATGTGCTGGACGATGAATCGATCGCCGCGAGTTATCAGCAGACGTTCGAGCAGATCTGGGTGCAGCCGGACGACGTCGGTGCAACCCGTGACTGGATCACCGAACACAATCCGATGAATCCGCAGCAGCCGTTATTTACCGGGTTTTCACCGCGTACCGGCGGGGCTGACCTGCAGGCGTTCGAGAACATCATCAGCGCGGCAAAAAAGGACGTGCTGTTCGTCACCGCGTTTTCGCTGCCGGACGCGATCCTTAATGCCTTGCTTGGACAGCCCCACGACGACATTTTGCGTTATGGCCTGCAAAACACCGCCAGCCGCATCACCGGGTTTCACGCCGACCGCAGCGCCGAATTCGCCGCCACCGCTTTGCTCAATACCGGCCTGGAAGGCTGGCTGCGCGAGAACATGAAAGGTCAGAAAGGCAATCTGCTGGTGCACACCAAAGCGGTGGTCACCGATTTCACCAGCGACTCGCCGACGATCATCAGCGGCAGCCACAACCTCAGTGCTTCGGCCAGCAATGGCAACGATGAAAATTACCTGATCATTCGCGGCGATACCGATCTGGCGGATCGTTACGGGCTGGAACTGCTGCGATTTTACGAGCATTACCGGTTTCGCTATTTCGCGAAGAAGCTGGCGTTGAAGCAGGTGAGTCCGTTGGCCGTGGATGATCGCTGGACCAACGATTACTACGTCGAGGGGGATTTGCGGCAGTTGTCGCGATTGCGTTTTGCCGGACGCTGACACCGTACTGTAGGAGCTGCCGAAGGCTGCGATCTTTTGATCTTGTTTTTAAGAATCAAAATCAAAAGATCGCAGCCTGCGGCAGCTCCTACAGAGGTATTCGGGGCGGATTACAGATTTTGAAATGATTTGCCGCTGTAGGAAATGTTCCCAAAGCCTGTACGCTCCAAGGCCACTTTTCATTCAGGATCTACATGAACACCCTCTCGGAGCCTCCCAGTTTCAGCTTCCCCTCGCGCCATGGCGCGGTCTTGACGCACTCGCAGCATCCAGTTTTCCGACACCCGACTATCGTTGCTAACGCGGCCCCAGAGCCTTTGCGTTGCGCTTTGCCGTGTCCGGCAGCCTGAATCAATCGAGAGAGATAGAGACGTTTTATGGAATGGTTAGCGGATCCCACGGCCTGGTTAGGCTTGTTGACTTTGATCGTGCTGGAACTGGTGCTGGGTATCGACAACCTGGTGTTCATCGCAATCCTCGCGGATAAATTGCCGCCGCATCAACGTGATCGTGCACGGATTATCGGCCTGTCGCTGGCGCTGATCATGCGTCTTGGCCTGTTGGCGAGTATTTCCTGGCTGGTCACCCTCACGCAGCCGTTGTTCGAGGTGTTCGACAAGAGCTTCTCCGGCCGCGACCTGATCATGCTGTTCGGTGGTGTGTTCCTGCTGTTCAAGGCCACCATGGAATTGCACGAGCGCCTTGAAGGCCACATCGGTGAGCGCACGACCAACGCCGCTTATGCCTTGTTCTGGCCGATCGTCGCGCAGATTGTGGTGCTCGATGCAGTGTTCTCCCTCGATGCGGTGATCACCGCCGTGGGCATGGTCGATGAACTGGCGGTGATGATGATCGCGGTGATCATCTCGATTGGCTTGATGATTGTCGCCAGCAAGCCGCTGACGCGCTTCGTCAACGCGCACCCGACGGTGATCATGCTGTGTCTGGGCTTCCTGATGATGATCGGTTTCGCCCTGACCGCCGAAGGTCTGGGCTTCCACATTCCGAAAGGTTATCTGTACGCCGCCATCGGTTTCTCGATTCTGATCGAGGTGTTCAACCAGATCGCCCGGGCACGCCGCAAGCGCTCGATGCAGGGTTTACGGCCGATACGCGAGCGCACGGCTCACGCGGTCATGCGTTTGCTAGGCGGGCGCAAACTGGCGGTGGAAGAGGTCGGCGAGGAACTCTCCGACCTGCTCGACGACGGTGACGCGCCAAGTACCGAACTGTTCGATCGTCGTGAACGGGTGATGATCAGCGGTGTGCTGCAACTGGCCGAGCGGCCGATTCGCGGGCTGATGACCGTGCGCGCCGATGTCGACACGATTGATCTGGCCGATGACCGCGAGGCGATTCGAACCCGCTTGATGCACTCGTCCTATTCGCGTCTGCCGTTGATTCGCAACGGTGCGGTGGATGAGCCGTTGGGCTTCGTGCACAAGAAGGAACTGCTCAAGGAATACCTGGCCGGCACCGAGCCGAACCTGGAACACCTGGCGCGCAAGACCATCAATTTGCTCGACAGTTACTCGATCCTCAACGCACTGGAGCAGATGCGCGCTGCGTCGACGCACATTGCCTTCGTGGTCAACGAGTTTGGCGACTTTGTCGGCGTATTGACCATGACCGACATTCTCGAATCGATTGCCGGTGAGTTGCCCGATGCCAGCGAAATCGAAGGCCCTGACGTGGTCGAGGAGCAGGGTGGGTTTATGGTCAGCGGTGCGTTGAACCTGGCGCGGGTGCGCCAACGCACCGGGTTTGGCGCCAAGCCGACCGAGGACTATCAGACCATGGCCGGGTTGGTGATGAGCCTTCTTGATCGTCTCCCGGTCATTGGTGATCGTCTGGAACTTGAAGGCTGGCACATGACGGTCAAAGCGGTGGAAGAGCGGCGGGTGACGCGGGTGCTTTTGGAGCGCGCGCCAGCGTAATCCTTGAGTTCTCTACGAAACGTGCCGGCCACTTCGCGAGCAAGCTCGCTCCCACATTGGAATGCGTTTCAAATGTGGGAGTGAGCCTGCTCGCGAATGCTTGGGTTGATCCATTGTTCATCCTGACGTACCACTGCCTTGCTGTTCCTTGGGCGTTTTTACTTCCGGCTTCCGACGTCACTGCTCGAATGAGTGCGCTTCAAACAAGAGAACAGGAAGCTGGATTTATCCCCTGACACCGAACAGGGATCTCCACTACACCACGATTCGCTCAAGGGTGTTTTTCGGTTCTCTAGTCTCCAGACTCAGTAGCACCAGACTGCCAAATTGCGCGGCGGCGACGCTGTTTGCTCCGTCTGTCTGGAGTCTGACTGTGGCGCCGGTCGTGCCGGCTGGCGCGAGGATCCAGTCGGTTCGCACTTGCCAGTTTGGATCGTCTGTCAGCGCCAACTCAAGTTCGTCGCCAGCAGGATGTAGCGTCAATATCACGCGAGCCGTGGAGCCGGATGCAGTCTTGATTCTGGCGGACAGCGCATATTCTTCGGCTTCAGATTGGAAAATGACGTCCTGACTGATGTATCCGGGTGAAGTGATCTTGCAGTCATCCTCGTTGAATTTCACCTGATCTGGATGGCTCACTGACCAGTCTTTCTCGCCTTCGTAGAACTCGCCATTCCTGATCAAATTCGTCATGTCCTTATCCCTCCCTGCGACTTTTTGGTTAACCCGGCTTCGGAACCTTCAGCCTGTTCAGCACTGACTCCGCAGGTGCGCACGTGCAACGGTGCACAGAGTACGAAGTGTCTGACGCAGCCAGGGCAGATCATGCGTTTTTTTACGGACGGCAACGGGCGCTTTGGTCTTGCCGATGTGCTCGGCGAAATCCCGTGCGAGGGTTTCTTCCGTGCCGATGCCTTTGAGTTTTTTCACCAGCCTGCCGTTCTTGTAGAACAGTACGGTGGGCGTACCGGTTACCAGCGGATGACGGGCAGTTTCGCTGGTATTGAGCATGTAGATATTGGCGCGATGCCGGTATGGCTCGGCCGTCTGGCGAAAAATCGGCCCGGCCCACTCGCAGGCGGGGCAATGTTCGTTGGCGAAATACAGAATCACCGGGCGCCAGGTTTTCAGCGTTTTTCGATAGGTGGCCGGCAAGGCTGCGAAAGGGGTTGTCGAGTCCATTGGAAACTCCCTTTTCGGAATGCAGTGGCTCACGGAAAAAGCGAGCCGTCACGAGATGAAAGCTCGCTTTCAAGAGTACTGGCTCAGAGCAACTTGGATAGCGTTAAATCGCTGAAATAAGAGCCAAGTTCATGAAACGTACCGTCATTGGACTCTACCTTCACCGTGAATTTGAGTGTCGCAAGAGGTGCTTCGAACTCTTTGAACTTGATCGTCCAGTTTTGACCTCCTGAAACGTCAAGTTCAACCGGGTTGCCTGTCGGATGTGGTTGCACAGTGACGCGGCCAGCATAGCCAGGCAGTGTTTTCATTCTTGCCGAGATCATGAATTTGCCACCGCCCTCGCTGCCCAGGAGAATGTCCTGACTGATGGAGTCAGGAGTCGCGATTATGCAGTGACCATTTACGTAACTGACGTTATTCGGGGTTGTTGCTGTCCAGTGATCGCCCTGATTCGCAAAATCACCATTTTTAATCAGATTGGCCATTTCAAAAGTCCTTATTGAGATTTTAAGTTCGGTTCCTGACCCGTTCGGTCCGGACCAGTAGGCCTATCAATTCACCGGTCAACAACTGTCAACTCTGACAGGTCGAGCCGGAAATCCGATGAGCGGTCACTCGCGCTCAAGCCATTTTCCAAGTCCGATTCAATGCTTTATCTGTGCATCAATCGGTCGCGCACATGCCCTTGGATGTGACGTTACTTCCCAATCGGTTGCCCTCAGTAGCGAAGTTCAAACCTCTATTGGCAATGGTCGCGCGCAGATCCGCGGGCTAACTTGTTGAACCGATTAATGTTTCCGAAGACCTGGGTTTTATTGCCAAAGCTATGGCACACTTTCTGCTGTCTATTCCGTAGTAACAAACCATGTTCCGGTATAGCGGAATAAACACCATTCTGGAGTGCTTGCCATGCATCGCCGTCCTTCGTTGTTCAAAGCGTGTGTTTTTGTTCTTGCGGCTTCGTCCGCTGTCATGGGTATGGCCCAGGCAGCTGACAGCAAACTCGACAGTGTTCTGGCCCGTGGCAAATTGATCGTGGGCACCGGCAGCACCAATGCGCCGTGGCACTTTCAGGGCGCGGACGGCAAGTTGCAGGGCTTTGATATCGACATCGCGCGGATCGTCGCCAAAGGTCTGTTCAATGATCCGAGCAAAGTCGAGTTCGTGGTGCAGTCGTCCGATGCGCGGATTCCCAATCTGCTCACCGACAAGGTCGACATGAGCTGCCAGTTCATCACCGTTACCGCCAGCCGCGCGCAACAAGTGGCGTTCACCCTGCCGTACTACCGCGAAGGCGTCGGCCTGTTGCTGCCGAATAACAGCAAGTACAAGGAAATTGAAGACCTGCAGGCCGCCGGCGACAGCGTCACCGTGGCGGTGCTGCAAAACGTCTATGCCGAAGAACTGGTGCATCAGGCATTGCCGAAAGCCAAGGTCGATCAGTACGACAGCGTCGACCTGATGTATCAGGCGGTGAACTCCGGCCGCGCCGATGCCGCCGCCACCGACCAGTCCTCGGTCAAATACCTGATGGTGCAGAACCCTGGCCGCTACCGCAGCCCAAGCTATGCGTGGAGCCCGCAAACCTATGCGTGCGCGGTGAAACGCGGCGATCAGGACTGGCTGAACTTCGTCAACACCGCGCTGCATGAAGCCATGACCGGCGTTGAATTCCCGACTTATGCGGCGTCGTTCAAGCAATGGTTCGGTGTAGATCTGCCTTCGCCAGCAATTGGTTTCCCAGTCGAATTCAAATGATCCCGTGAGAGTGGGGCGATTGAAGTCGCCCCGCTCAAGGTACTGCTGACCATGAACTATCAGTTGAACTTTGCCGCCGTCTGGCGCGATTTCGACACCTTGCTGGCGGGGCTCGGTCTGGGCCTCGAACTGGCGCTGGTGTCGATCGCCATCGGCTGCGTGATCGGCCTGCTGATGGCGTTTGCCTTGCTGTCGAAGCATCGCGCCTTGCGGGTGCTGGCTTCGGTGTACGTCACGGTGGTGCGTAACACGCCGATTCTGGTGTTGATTCTGTTGATCTACTTTGCGCTGCCAAGCCTGGGCATTCGTCTGGACAAGATTCCCTCGTTCATCATCACGCTGTCGTTGTATGCCGGGGCGTACCTGACCGAAGTGTTCCGTGGCGGCTTGCTGAGTATTCCCAAGGGCCAGCGCGAAGCAGGGCTGGCGATAGGGCTCGGCGAGTGGCAGGTCAAGGCCTACGTCACCGTGCCGGTGATGTTGCGCAACGTCTTGCCGGCGCTGTCGAACAACTTCATTTCGCTGTTCAAGGACACCTCGCTGGCTGCCGCGATCGCGGTGCCGGAGCTGACCTATTACGCGCGCAAGATCAACGTCGAGAGCTACCGGGTGATTGAAACCTGGCTGGTGACCACGGCGTTGTATGTCGCGGCCTGTTACCTCATTGCCATGCTGCTGCGCTACCTCGAGCAGCGTCTGGCGATCCGCCGATAGGAGGCTGCGATGTACGAATCGCCCAGTTGGTTACATGAGTTGTGGGTCGCACGCGAGCCACTGTGGCAGGGTTTTTTGACCAGCGTGCAAGTGTCGGCGCTGGCGATTCTGCTCGGCACGATGCTCGGCGTTATTACCGGGTTGGTGCTGACGTACGGCAAGTTCTGGATGCGCGCACCGTTTCGGTTTTACGTCGATCTGATTCGCGGCACGCCGGTGTTTGTGCTGGTACTGGCCTGCTTCTATATGGCGCCGGCACTCGGCTGGCAGATCAGCGCATTTCAGGCCGGGGCCTTGGGGCTGACGCTGTTCTGCGGCTCCCACGTCGCTGAAATCGTGCGGGGTGCGCTGCAAGCCTTGCCGCGCGGGCAGATGGAGGCGAGCAAAGCCATCGGCCTGACATTTTATCAATCCCTCGGTTATGTGCTGTTACCCCAGGCACTGCGGCAGATCCTGCCGACCTGGGTCAACTCGTCCACCGAAATCGTCAAGGCTTCGACCTTGCTCTCGGTGATCGGCGTGGCCGAATTGCTGCTCAGCACGCAACAGATCATCGCCCGGAACTTCATGACCCTGGAGTTTTATCTGTTCGCCGGTTTTCTGTTCTTCGTCATCAACTACGGCATCGAATTACTCGGCCGGCACATTGAAAAGCGGGTGGCCCTGCCATGACTCAAGCTCAAGTTTCTCCACAGAATCAGGCGTTGCTGGACATCCGTGGCCTGCACAAACATTACGGCGCAGTAGAAGTGCTCAAAGGTGTCGATCTGAGCATGCAGCGCGGCAACGTGGTGACGCTGATCGGTTCCAGCGGTTCGGGTAAAACCACGCTGCTGCGTTGCGTGAACATGCTCGAAGAATTCCAGGGCGGACAGATCCTGCTCGACGGCGAATCCATCGGCTATGAAGAGGTCAACGGCAAGCGAGTGCGGCATGCCGAAAAAGTCATCGCCCGCCATCGTGCGATGACCGGCATGGCGTTCCAGCAGTTCAACCTGTTCCCGCATTTGACCGCGTTGCAGAACGTCACCCTGGGCTTGCTCAAGGTGAAGAAAATGCACAAGGACGAAGCCGTCGTCCTCGCGGAAAAGTGGCTGGAGCGCGTCGGCTTGCTGGAGCGGCGCAATCACTTTCCCGGTCAGTTGTCCGGCGGTCAGCAACAGCGCGTGGCGATTGCCCGGGCGATTGCGATGAACCCGAGTTTGATGCTGTTCGACGAAGTCACTTCGGCCCTCGACCCTGAGTTGGTCGGCGAAGTGCTCAACGTGATCAAGGGCCTGGCCGAAGACGGCATGACCATGCTGCTGGTGACCCACGAGATGCGTTTCGCCTTCGAGGTCTCGGACAAAATCGTTTTCATGAATCAGGGGCGGATCGAAGAGCAGGGGCCTCCCAAGGAACTGTTCGAGCGCCCGCAATCGCCGCGTCTGGCTGAGTTTCTCAAGAGCACGCGGTTTTAACTTTCGTTTTGTAATCAGGAGAAGCACCCATGAGCATTACGCGTTACGGCACCGGCAGCACCGCCGCTGGCGGCCAGCCACGTCCCTTCGCTCGCGCCGTTGAAGCGGATGGCTGGCTGCATGTGTCCGGCCAGGTGCCGGCGGTGGATGGCGAGATTATTGTCGGCGGCATCGTCGAGCAGACCCATCAGACCATGAAGAACCTGATCGCGATTCTCGAAGAGGCCGGTTATGGCCTGGAAGATGTCGTGCGTGCCGGGGTGTGGCTGGATGATCCGCGTGATTTCAGCAGTTTCAACAAGGTTTTCGGCGAGTACTTCAAACCTGAACACGCACCGGCGCGGGCCTGTGTGCAGGCGAGCATGATGGTCGATTGCAAGGTCGAGATCGACTGCATCGCGTACAAGAAGAAGGCTTGAAAATTGCTGTGTTGCTTAGGCCGCAACCCCTCACCCTAACCCTCTCCCAAGGGAGAGGGGACTGATCTGTATCGATGTGGATTTTGCGTATGACGCTTACATTTACATCGATACGGCCAGGCTCTCTCTGGGAGAGGGGACTGATCTCCATCGATGCAGATTTTGGCGGCTGACCATGACATGTGCATCGATACAGTCAGGCTCCCTCTCCCTCAGGGAGAGGGCGGGGGGTGAGGGCAGCAATCCAACTGACACAACACCAAGGGCCAGTTACCATCCGGCGACTTTGAATGGGAACCACTGAAATGACCGAAGACACCATCAAACGCCGGGCACGCGGTCTGGACCGGGCGTTCGATATCCTCGATTTCCTCAAGGAGATCGGCCAGCCGCTGCGCCCCAACGACATCGCCAACGGCATCGGCAGCCCGAAATCCACGGTCTACGAACTGGTCGCGTCGCTGCTCGAGCGACGAATTCTGGAGCCGGTGGGCAAGGACGGTCATGTCTATCTGGGCCGGCAGTTGTATTTTCTCGGTCAGGCGCATTTGCGTCATTTCGACCTCAGCCGCGAGGCCGATCACGCCTTGCAGGAGATCGTCAGCCAGACCCATGAAACCGCGCAGATGTGCCTGCTCAACGGCCGTAAATACACAGTGGCGTTGATGAAGGAGGGCGAGCGGCATTTCCGCATTTCCTCCGACATCGGTGAAAACGCCCCCATCCCGTGGACGGCTTCCGGGCGTCTGTTGCTCGCGCACTTGAGCGATCAACAGATCATCGACCTGATCGACGAAGACGACTTCATCCTGCCCGATGGCGAACGTCTGCCGCTGGAGCGTTTTCTCGCGGAAATCCGTCAGGCGGGTATCGATGGATTCTTTTCCTTCGACAGCGTCGCCGACACCTTTACCCACTGCTTCGCCGCGCCGGTCAAAGACTCTCAAGGCGTGGCGATTTGCACCTTGTGCATCGTCGCCCCGCGGGCCGATGCGAAGAACAATTACAACGACTATCGCCGGGTGCTGATCGAGAGCGCCAACAGTCTCGCCCGGCGCATCAACGAATAACCACGGCTGCCTGCGGCCGCGAAAGTGAGGAGTTCGACCATGACGACTGCCATCAATACTGCTGTGGAAAAGGGCGACGCCGCCATCGGCGCGCAACTGGTACGCGACGTCAGCCTGCCGGCGCTGGTGCTGCACCGCGAAGCGCTGGAGCACAACATCCGCTGGATGCAGAAGTTTGTCAGCGACAGCGGCGCGCAGCTTGCGCCTCACGGCAAAACCAGCATGACCCCGGCACTGTTCAAGCGTCAGTTCGACGCCGGTGCCTGGGGCATCACCCTCGCCAGCGCGACCCAGACCCGCGCCGCTTACGCCCATGGTGTGCGCCGGGTGCTGATGGCTAACCAACTGGTTGGCACGCCGAACATGGCGCTGATTGCCGATCTGCTGGCGGATCCGTCGTTCGATTTTTACTGCATGGTCGATCACCCGGACAACGTCGCGGATCTCGGCGCCTACTTCGCCACGCGCGGGGTGAAGCTGAACGTGATGATCGAATACGGCGTAGTCGGCGGGCGTTGCGGTTGCCGCAGCGAACAGGAAGTCATCGAACTGGCCAAGGCGATCACCGCGCAACCGGCGCTGGCCCTGACCGGTATTGAAGGTTACGAAGGGGTGATTCACGGTGATCACGCGGTCAGTGGCATTCGTGAATTTGCCGCGTCACTGGTGCGCCTGGCGGTGCAATTGCAAGACAGCGGCGCGTTCGCTATCGGTAAGCCGATCATCACTGCCTCGGGTTCGGCGTGGTACGACCTGATTGCCGAATCGTTCGAAGCACAAAACGCATCCGGACGTTTCCTCAGTGTGTTGCGTCCCGGCAGTTACGTGGCCCATGACCATGGCATTTACAAGGAAGCGCAGTGCTGCGTGCTTGATCGTCGCAGTGATCTGCACGAGGGCTTGCGCCCGGCGCTGGAAGTCTGGGCGCACGTGCAGTCGCTGCCCGAGCCGGGCTTCGCGGTGATCGCACTGGGCAAACGTGATGTTGCGTTCGATGCCGGTTTGCCGGTGCCGTTGTTGCGTTACAAGGCGGGTGTGGTGCCGGCAGTGGGCGAGGATGTCGGTGCGTGCAAAGTCACGGCGGTGATGGATCAGCACGCGTTCATGACGGTGGCTCCGGGCGTTGAATTGCGGGTGGGTGACATCATTTCCTTTGGTACGTCGCACCCGTGCCTGACGTTCGACAAGTGGCGTGTGGGGTTGCTGGTGGATGAGCAGTTGTCAGTGATCGAGAGCATGGAGACTTGCTTCTAAAGCTTGAGACCGAGTCGCGGCCATTCGCGAGCAGGCTCGCTTCCACAGGGGAATGCATTCCAAATTGTGGGAGCGAGCCTGCTCGCGAAAGCGCCCGTCCAGACACCAGCGATCAACCAGAGACACAACAACATGACCACCCTAAGCCCCTTGGGCCCGAACACCCCGCGCATTGCCCTGATCGGCGAGTGCATGATCGAACTGCAGCAGCGTGCCGACGGCAGCCTGCAGCAAAGTTTCGGCGGCGACACCCTGAACACGGCGGTGTATCTATCCCGCGCCATGGGCGACAAGGCCCAGGTCGACTACGTCACCGCGCTGGGAGATGACAGCTTCAGCGACGCCATGTGCCAGATCTGGAGCAGCGAAGGTATCGGCCTCGGTCTGGTGCAGCGTCTGCCGGGTCGCTTGCCGGGCCTGTATTGCATTCAGACTGACGCCAACGGCGAACGGCGCTTTCTCTACTGGCGCAACGAGGCCGCCGTGCGCGACTGTTTCACCACGCCAGCCGCCGCGCCGATTCTCGCGGCGTTGCCGGATTACGATGTGCTGTATTTCAGCGGCATCACCCTGGCCGTGCTCGGTGCGCTCGGCCGGGAAAAACTGATCCAGACCTTGATCGAAGCACGGCAGCGTGATGCGCGCATCGTCTTCGATAACAACTACCGGCCACGGTTGTGGGCTTCTGTAGAAGACGCGCGGACGGCGTATCGCAGCGTGTTGCCTTACGTTGATCTGGCGTTGCTGACCGTGGATGACGAACAGGCGCTGTTCGGTTTCGCCGATGGCGACGCGGTGTTTGCCGCTTACACGCAGTTCGGCACGCCGGAAGTGGTGCTCAAGCGCGGCGCCGAGGCGTGTCTGATTCGCTGTGATGGTGAGGCATTTGAAGTGCCGGCGCAGAAGGTCGGGAAAGTGGTGGACACTACGGCGGCGGGGGATTCGTTCAGTGCTGCGTATCTGGCCAGGCGACTGCTGGGGGGGAGTCCGGCGGAGGCTGCCGAGGCGGGGCATCTGCTGGCAAGTCGGGTGATCCAGATGCCAGGAGCACTGATCCCCAGAACCTGAAATGCAATCCCTGTAGGAGCTGGCGAAGGCTCGGGCCGCGATCGGACGATCTTTTGATCTTGTTTTTCAAGATCAAGATCAAAAGATCGCAGCCTCGTTTCACTCGACAGCTCCTACACAGCTCCTACACAGCTCCTGTGAGGAAAGTATTAATCCCGGTAAAACACCTGCACCAGGTGATAGCCGAACTTGCTCTTGATCGGCCCATGCACAGTGCGCAGCGGTTTCTTGAAAATCACCGCATCAATCGCCCCGACCATCTGCCCCGGCCGCACTTCACCCAGATCGCCGCCGCGCTTGCCGGACGGGCAGGTCGAAAATTTCTTCGCCAGCACATCAAACGCTTCACCCTTGGCGATGCGTTGTTTTAGCTGTTCGGCCTCTTCGGCGGTTTTCACCAGAATGTGGCGGGCTTGGGCTTTCATCGTGCGGTACCTGATAACGGGGTGACGGCGGGGCGCGGATTATGCCTCAAGTCACGGGGTTTGGCTGATCATCGTGCGGATCTTGCTGGCCAGCAGCTCAATGGCAAACGGTTTGGCGACCATGTCCATGCCGTCCTCGAGAAACCCCTGCCGCTCGGCGGCTTTCTGTGCGTAGCCGGTCATGAACAGCACCTTGAGGCCCGGCCGATGCTGACGGGCAATCTCCGCCAACTGTCGGCCGTTCATGCCTGGCAGGCCGACGTCGGTGACCAGCAGGTCCACGCGCAGATCGGATTCGAGCAGGGGCAGGGCGGTCTTGGCGTCTTCGGCTTCGTGGGCCTGATAACCCAGCTCCCGGAGCAGATCGAGCACCAGCATGCGCACCGCCGGGTCATCTTCGACGACCACCACGGTTTCACCGGTCGCCGTCGTCGGCGCTTGTTTTACTGGCACGATAGCCGGCTGTTCCGGTTCGATGCCGTACAACCGCGGCAAGTACAAGCGCACACACGTGCCCTGGCCTGGCAGGCTGTCGAGGCTGACATGCCCACCTGATTGCTGGGCAAAACCATAAATCATCGACAGGCCCAGCCCGGTGCCTTGACCAATAGGCTTGGTGGTGAAAAACGGATCGAAGGCCTTGGAACGTACGGACGGCGTCATGCCGGTGCCGTTGTCGCTGACCGCCAGCATCAGGTAATCGCCAGCCTTGACCGGTTCGAGCGTGGTGATATCGCTGCCGTCGAGATAGACGTTGGCCGTCTCAATCAACAACTCGCCGCCATCGGGCATGGCATCGCGGGCATTGATGACCAGGTTGAGCAGGGCGTTTTCCAATTGGCTGACGTCGGTGCTGACCGGCCACACGTTCTCGGCCAGGCGCAGGGTGAGTTCGATCGGGTCGCCCTTGGTCCGACGGATCAGGTCTTCCAGCGAATGCACCAGTTCATTGACGTTCAGGGTTTTGCGATCCAGCGACTGGCGCCGCGAAAATGCCAACAGGCGATGGGTCAATGCTGCCGCACGGTTGGCCGATGACACCGCCGCTTCGGTAAAACGACCAATCTCGTCGGCCCGGCCGTTGGCGATGTAGCGCTGCATCAAATCGAGGCTGCCGATAATGCCGGTGAGCATGTTATTGAAGTCGTGGGCGATACCGCCGGTGAGCTGACCGACCGCCTCCATCTTCTGCGCGTGACGCAAGGCATCTTCGGCGCGCTCGCGTTCGAACATCTCGTTCTGCAAACGCTGGTTGGCCTGGGCCAATTGTTCGGTACGGGCGCTGACCCGTTCTTCCAGGGTTTCGTTGAGATTGCGCAAGGCTTCTTCGGTTTTCTTGCGCTCGGTCTCATCGATCACAAAGATATAGAAACCACTGATCGCGCCGTCGGCGGCGTAACGCGGCAGGTAATTCATCAGCGCGTGGCGATTACTGCCATCACGGTGCGGGGTGTACAGGCTGAACGAACATGGTCTGCCGGCCAGCGCTTCGGCAATGTAGGGCAGGCGCAGGAAATAGGCTTCTTCACCGATGACTTCGCGAATGGTGCGGCCGTAGAGTTCCTGTGGCGTGAGGCCGTACCAGTCCAGATAGGCCGCGTTGTTCAGGCGAAAGCGCTCTTCACAGTCGACATAACTGATCAGGATCGGCATGGCGTTGATGATCAACTGCAGTTCGGTCTGGCTCTGGCGCAGCGCCTGTTCGGTGTGTTTGCGCTCGGTCAGGTCCAGCGCCGCACCGAGGAAGCGCATGGGCCTGCCGTGGTGATCCTTGTAGCAACGCCCGCGGGCGAACACCCAGCGCACCTCGCCATCGCCTTGCTGCAAGCGATATTCCTCAGCGTATTCGGTGCCGTGGGTGATGCAGTGTTTGATGCTGCGCGCAATCATGGCGCGGTCTTCAGGGTGCACGCCTTGCAAGTAATCGCTGATCGGCAACTGTCCGGCGAGGCTGGGATCGACGCCATGCAATTGGGCGAAATGCGCGTCGGCGATAAAGCGGTCTTCACCGATGTCCCAATCCCAGGTGCCAACGGCATCAGTTGCGGCCAACGCCAGTTGCAGGCGCTCTTCGGTTTCCCGTTGAGCCTTGAGGCTTTCCTCGGAGCGTCGCTGCAGTTCCAGAGCGATGCGTCGGCGTTCGTTGGTTTCGATGGCGGTGACCAGAATCCCGGCGACTTGCGCGGTTTCATCGCGGATCGGACTGTAGGTCAAATCCAGCCAGAAGTCGGACTCTTGGCCTTCGCGCTGCAGGGTGAAGCGTCTTTCGCTGTAGGTGCGAACCTGGCCTTGTAGGACGGCGCTGTAAATCGGGTCGGTAAAGTCGCGAAGTTCTGGCCAGATCTGGTGCGCAGGCTGTCCGAAAGCGTGCGGATGCTTGTGGCCGGCGAGCAGGGCGAAACCATTGTTGTAGATCTGCGTGAGTTGCGGGCCCCACAACAACAGCATCGGCATCGGCGAGTGAATCACGATGTCCACCGCGGTGCGCAGGCTCTGCGGCCAGTTGCCGGCAGCGCCCAAAGGGCTGCGGCTCCAGTCGGTGCGGGCGATCAGTGCCTGGGCGTCGTCGTTGTTCGGTACAGCATTCATTACATCAGTCCTGAGCGTGGTTCGGTGAGGCGACGTCTATCATTGTTGCAGTTGATCTGCGCCAGGCGTAGTTCATTGTCTGTTCATTGAATGCTTCGCGGGTGTTTTTTGCCATGGAAATCGATGCACTGTTGTCAGTTTTGTCCAATAAAAACGGTTCGGATCTGTTCCTGTCAACGGGAGCAGCGCCCAGTGCGCGCGTCGACGGCGTGCTCACGGCGTTGAGCGAACGACCTTTCAAAAACGGTGAAACGGCCGCCATCGCAGCCTCCCTGATGGACGCCGAGCAACGACGGGAGTTCGACCGGGATCTGGAAATGAACCTGGCGATTTCGCGAACGGGCATTGGCCGCTTTCGCGTCAATATCTTCAAACAGCGCAACGATGTATCGATCGTCATTCGCAACGTCAAACTCGACATTCCGCGTTTCGCTGATCTGAAACTGCCAGCGGTACTGCTCGAAACCGTCATGCTCAAGCAGGGGCTGATTCTGTTTGTCGGTGCCACCGATTCCGGCAAATCGACGTCGCTGGCTGCGCTGATCGACCACCGCAATCGCCACAGCAGCGGGCACATCATCACCATCGAGGATCCGATCGAGTACATCCATCGCCACCAGCGTTCGATCATCAATCAACGGGAAGTCGGGGTCGATACGCGCAGTTTCCACGCCGCCCTGAAAAACACCCTGCGTCAGGCACCGGATGTGGTGCTGATCGGCGAAATCCGTGACCGCGAAACCATGGAACATGCGCTGGCATTCGCCGATACCGGGCATCTGGTGCTCTCGACGTTGCACGCTATTAACGCCAATCAGGCGCTCGACCGGATTATCAATATGTTCCCGCAAGAGCGACGACCGCAGTTGTTGCAGACGTTGGGCAATAATCTTAAAGCCTGTGTTTCCCAACGATTGGTGCGCACCGTTGACGGGCAGAGACGGGCAGCTGTGGAAGTCATGCTGGGAACGCCGACTGTCAGAGATCTGATACATCGTAATGAATTAGGCGAGCTTAAAACGATCATGGAAAAATCCGTGGCGCAGGGTATGCAGACGTTTGATCAATCATTGTTCGATTTGTTTGAGAGTCATGTTGTTAACGAAGAGGAGGTGATGAAACATGCCGACTCTGGAACCAATCTGAAGCTGAAGATCAAGCTGAAAGTTGAGGGTGGGATTGGCGCGGGCGACGGGAGTGATGGTTGGGGTTTATTGGAGTAGTTGTTGTTTTTTTAATTTCTTACATACGAACTTATAAATGTTTGATGGCGTCTTTGGCGATGAGTGGGGTTAACTTTACTTGCTCAGCTAGAGCGCATCTATATTTATAAGGAAGTCGTGATGTTATCTGAAAGTTCAGGGAAGTTATTCAAGTCTTACAGCGTTGCCCATCAAGAGCAGCAGCGCCGACAAGCGATTGACGCTGAAGAGCGAGAGGCCGTACTTGCTCAGTTGCGCGATGCAGTCAAAGAGCAAGGCGTTGATCCGGTTTATAGCTGGCAGGGCTACGCCGTTGATGTGCAGGCGGGATCGTCTTTTCATGAGGTTTTTAATCCTGGGCGCGTGCTCTGGAGCAAATTGCTCGACAACGAGCGGATTATGAGTGAGCTACGTCGCCATCGTGCGCTTAATACCGTCTTGGTCAGAGTAAATGAAAACGGTGGGGTCGAAGTCTTTCGAAAGGACACCGGGGAATGGCATGAAGTGGATATCGACAATATCCCCCATCGTACCCGCCTTTATCAAAATGTTCTGCTGGTCGGTGATATCGCCAGGCAGGCTCGTGGATATATCTACGACGCCGATGACGTCAACATTGATCAATGGCTAAAGTTCCACAATTTGCCCGTCCCGCAAACCTTGGTGCAAACCCAGAATCTGATCGGTTACTTCGAATTCAATCCGCAGGTGGATTCGCTCGGCAATTTCTGGGAATTGCTGGATGCAGAAGATCATTCGCTGATCGTGCTGTCTGCCGAACAATGCCGCGCCATACGTTCGGTAACAACGCAACTGGTGGGAGCAGGCCAAAAGCTATTGGACGTTCTGCACCGTAATACCGGACAAACATCCGTCACCGCAGAGAATGCTGACGGATGGATTGTGCGTGTACTTAGCCATGACTATGCGCGTGATCTGGCCACGGCTTATCTGCAAAAACTGCAGTGGCTGGGTTCGCAGCCGGGAGAGATACCATCAAATCGTGGTCTCGCCAAGTTGTTGGTAACTGCCCTGTTGCTGGATATCGACCCATCGATTGGCGGTAACGCCGTTCGCAAGTCCATCGCAGGCCTGCAGCTTTATGCCCCGAGCAATGTCGGCCGCCAGGCCTCCGTTATTTGCCAGGAGCTACGGGCCTTTTTGGTAGCCAAACAAATGGCATCGGCCGGTTTGGCAGCCGTTGCTGCGCACTTGTTGCTGACGGGCATTGCTCCGGAATTTATGGTCAAGGGTATTCCGTCTTCGCTACTGATGGGGTCGGTGGAATGGATGAGTTATTGCCGCGCCGTCGTCTTGGCCGAGTCTGTGCGAAAGGGCGCTGCGCGGGTGATGAGCTATGCGCAAATAGTCGCCTATGGCGAACTGGAGCCACTGGGTGAGGCGCAGATACACCTGCGTGATATGGCAATGATCGGCCCGATGATCGACTGGGCATTGATCAATGATGTGGTGACGTCGTCTGAATTGGCGAATAAGGAAAAGGCCACCACAGAACGTGCGCTGTCTGCATTCCAGGAGTATGCAGACAACTTCGTTCCGCGCTTCGGGCGGCTGCCGGACAGACGTCTGATCGCAAAAGAAGCGCTGGAAGATGCCGCGCCGTTGTGTGACTTTCTGGAAGAAAAAGTACTTCACCAGCATCCGGGCCTCGGCGCGTCTCCGACGGCCGCCTGCATGATCGATTTGCATATGTCCGGCGATCTGTCTGGAGGGGCTTGGGATCGGCCGGAAATCTTCCCGGATAACGTCTACTCCAATATTCCTTCCTTGCATGGTGGTGTGACCAACTACGAACGGCCCAAACGTCATGACCCTTCGGTTGCGAGTATCCACGAAGAATTTCCACGGCTACGTCGCCTGCGCCCGAATGACCAAGAGTTTCATCGCCAGTTGCGGGTCTATCTGGAAAACCTCAATCGCTCGTTGGTTGCCACGGTGAAACTGGCGCTTTCCAACATGCCTCATAGGGATCTGCAGGCCTTTCTGACAGGCACTGTCACCTTCTTTACCTTCCGCGACCGTGCGATTGAAACTTCGTCGTTTCGCGCCGCCGGACCTTTTACCTTTGAGGTGGACTATGAAACACGCCAAGGCAAGGATGCTGCCACCGGGCGTTTCGGACTATTGATGTGCGTGTCAAATGGTGCGGAGCTGACTGCCTATGAGCTGTTTACGTTGCGGGGCGAACTGGTAAAGAATAATCAGCTTGGTAATGAACTGGTCAGCAGAGGCTTGTTCCAGAAACCCGCCAGACTGGATTTTAAGGGTGATCTGAAGAAACAAGACGAGCCCATCGCTAAAACGTCTTTCAATATTGATTTCTCCAAGTACTTACATGGCGATTCTCCAGACTTCAGTTCAGGATCTGGTCAGGCCATCGCTGAAAAACTGGGCGTGCTGAGCGCTGCTGCCAATCCGATCCAGCTGGACAAGAGTGTTTACAAGAACTTCAGCAATCCACAACTTGTGCGCCTGGCCGACTTCATCATCAATCATCATCCTGTCATCAAGTTTGAAGAACTGGTAGCGGCGGCCACCGAGCCAACGGAACTCGAAGCAGAGCGGGCCAAAGGCGAGAAAATCGCCACTTACTTCGTTGATCTGGCCGTGCCTTTCAAAAAATGTATCGAGGACATATCAACGGGTGAGCACAATCGAGTCGTAGACGGGATCTACGGTTGCCTCATGGATGCCATTGCTTTGGGTGGCGCATTCTATGGCGCCGGTGTCAAAGCCTTGAGCATTTCCGCCAAGGCAATCTCTGCGGCCGGCAAAGCCGCGCGCGTGACCAAACTAGTGGTGGCAACCTCCGTATCGGCTTTCAATCCGGTGGATGGAGTACCCACGGCGGTGTACGGCGTCGGCAAACTCGTTCACAAGGGATTACTGCGATTCAGCAAGCCTACGCTGGAACTGTTGGGACTGGCCAAATCTCAATTGACCACGTTGCACGGCAGTAATAAAGGCAAGCACCTGATCCGCTCAGCGGATAATGCTTCAATAGCGCATGGTACCTGGCGGCCGAATGCTTCAGCTTCGGACACGCTCACGGTGCTGGCGGCGCGCAATAACTACAAGTGGTATGCACTGGATAGTTTGGGCAAGCCCTGGGGGCCGGCTCTGGGGCATTTCAACTTTACTGCGTCACTTCGGTTGCCGCGTGCCAATCACACCTTGCCCGTCAGTTATACACGACTGTTCATCGAGCAAAGCTTGCCCCGGGCACGGGCAAAAATAGAAAGTGCAATCAGTGTGTTGACCAGCCATGACTACCGGGCTGAGCGCGATGCGCTGATCAAAATATTGATGGGCCAGACCTCCAGCGATGCGGCGAATCGTGTGTTGGATTATCTGCGGTTGGTCAGGGCGGATTTTGCCGGCGTTTCCATGAGCAACTTCTTTCTCGATCCGCTCAAGGAGACGAACGACATCGCTGAGTTTGATGCGCAGGCCTACCAGCAATGGAAGCGCGCCGGTGGGCAGAGTCCGATTCCGTTCATCCAGATCAATACACCCAATATCAATCGACAGTTCATCGATAAGGGCATGAACCACGACGTAGTAGCGGATGATGTGATTCACGAGTTATTTCATGGGGTCGTACAGAACAATGATGTCGGTTATGCCCTGGATGTCGATGGCGTTACCAAGGGTGGGCAACAGCTGGACGTGGCTGCACTGCTTAATCTTGCCTTGGGGCGACTGGCGGTTGCAGATTCCAGCAACGTCTTTCACCCAAGTACCAAGGCCTTTGAAAACGCCGATTCTCTGGCAGTGCTCACCTCGCTCCTCAGCCAGATGAGCACCGATAAAGTGACGTTTGAAAGCAATCTGCGAGTGCTTCGCGCAGCCGTTGACAACAATGTCGAGGGCACGATTATCGGACCTGTATTGATCAAACTGAACGCCACATCTACACACGATCTGACTGATCCGCCCCTGGCAGATGGCTGGGTCAGACCGGTGTAGTCATCTGGCGCAAATCTGTTGTACTAGATCTCCAGCTCCGGCCGATCCCGAAACTGCTCCAGCGCTTCGGGATTGGCCAGCGCATCGGTGTTCTTCACTGGCCGTCCATGCACCACTTCACGTACGGCCAGTTCGACAATCTTGCCGCTGATGGTGCGCGGAATGTCCGTCACCGCAACGATCTTCGCCGGCACGTGCCTTGGGGTGGTATTGGCGCGGATAACCTGGCGGATGCGTTGTTCCAGCGCCTCATCCAGCGCTAACCCTTCACGCAACCTGACAAACAGCACAACCCGCACATCATCCTGCCACTGCTGACCGATGGCGACGCTGTCCAGCACTTCGGCGATTTTCTCGACCTGGCGATAAATCTCTGCCGTGCCAATGCGCACGCCTCCCGGATTGAGCACGGCGTCGGAGCGGCCATGGATCAGCATCCCGCCGTGCGGCCGTTGCTCGGCGTAATCGCCTTGTGCCCAGACGCCCGGAAAGAGGCTGAAATACGATTGCCGCAGTTTCGTTCCGTCGGGGTCATTCCACAGACCGATCGGCATGGCCGGAAAGTGCCGGATGCAGACCAGTTCGCCTTTTTCGCCAATCACCGGTTGGCCGGCGTCATTCCAGACTTCCACCGCCATGCCCAGGCTCTTGCCCATGATCTCGCCGGCCCGCACCGAGGACAGTGGATTGGCATTGACGAAGCACGAAACGATATCGGTGCCGCCTGACATCGACGCCAGGCACACATCCGGTTTGAAGTCGCGATAGACGAAATCGTAGCTTTGCGGCGATAACGCCGAACCGGTGCACAGCAGCGTCTTCAGGCTACCGAGGTCATGACTTTCACGGGGTTTCGCACCGCTGCTTTCCAGGGTGGCGAGGAACTTGGGGCTGGTGCCGAACACGCTGATGCGTTCGTCGTCGATCAAATCGAGCAAACGCTGGTTGTCCGGGTGAAACGGCGAGCCGTCGTAGAGCACCACGGCGCTGCCGACCGCGAGCGCCGAAACCAGCCAGTTCCACATCATCCAGCCGCAGGTGGTGTAGTAGAAAAGTCGATCGCCCGGGCCGAGATCGCAATGCAGGCCGTGTTCCTTGACGTGTTGCAGCAGTACGCCGCCGGTGCTGTGGACGATGCATTTCGGCACGCCAGTGGTGCCGCTGGAATACAACACGTACAGCGGATGACTGAACGGCACCGGGACAAAATCCGCTTCGCCGCCGGCTTGATAGAAGTCATCCCACAAGGTCACTTCGGCGTGAGTCCGGTAAGTCTCGACGTGGGCGTGCGGCTGGGCATAAGGCACGATGATCAACTGCCTTAACGTTGGCAGTTGCTCGAGTATTCCGTTGATCTTGTCAGTCTGGTCGATGGTTTTGCCGGCATAGCGATAACCGGCGCAGGTGAGCAGCACCTTGGGTTCGATCTGGCCGAAACGATCAATCACGCCGTGGGTGCCGAAATCCGGCGAGGAGCACGACCAGATCGCGCCGAGGCTGGTGGTGGCCAGCATCGCCACTAGCGTCTGCCAGGTATTCGGCATGCACGCGGCGACACGATCACCGATACCGACGCCGGCGGCCTGCAAACTGGCTTGAAATCCGGCGACATGCTCGGCGAGTTCGGCCCAGGTCAATTGCTCGCGCTGACCGTTCTCCGCCACGCTGATCACCGCCACTGCATCGTCACGCCGGCGCAGCAGGTGTTCGGCGAAGTTCAGCGTGGCGCCGGGAAACCACTCGGCGTCGGGCATGTTTGGGCCTTCGCGCAGCACCGCATCGGGCTGAGTGTGGAAGCGGATATCGAAGAAATCGACAATCGCCTGCCAGAACTCCGGGCGCTGCTCGACGCTCCATTGGTGCAGGGCAGGGTAGTCGTCGAGTTTCAGCGAGTGCCGTTGGTTCACGGCACGACGGAAGGTGTCCATGCGCGATTGGGCGATACGGGTAGCGTCGGGTTGCCAGAGGATGTCGGACATTGTTTGCCTCTTGTTATCGGATTACAAAAATTCCCCTGTAGGAGTGAGCCTGCTCGCGATGGCGGTTTGTCAGTTAACTGTTACGGGGCTGACACACCGCTATCGCGAGCAGGCTCACTCCTACAGGAACGCAGCATTACTGCGCCAACCACCCACCATCAATATTCCACGCCGCCCCACGCACCTGACTGCCAGCTTCGCTGCACAAAAACAACACCAGTTCGCCCAGATGCTGCGGTGTCACGAACTCCAGCGACGGCTGTTTCTCTGCCAGCAAATCATGCTGCGCCTGCTGCGGATCGACACCCTTGGCTGCGCGGTCATCGATCTGTTTCTGCACCAGCGGCGTCAGCACCCAGCCCGGACAGATCGCGTTGCAGGTGACGTTGCTGGTCGCGGTTTCCAGACCGACCACTTTGGTCAAACCGATCACGCCGTGTTTGGCGGCCACATAAGCCGCTTTGCCGGTGGAGCCGACTTGGCCATGTACCGAGGCGATATTGATGATCCGCCCCCAGCCTTTGGCGCGCATTCCCGGCAGGCTCAAGCGCGTGCTGTGAAACACCGAAGACAGGTTGATGGCAATGATCGAGTCCCAGCGCTCGACGGGGAAATCCTCCACGGCGGCGACATGCTGGATGCCGGCGTTGTTGACCAGAATGTCGACGCCGCCGAACTCGCGCTCGGCGTAATTGATCATGTCGGCAATTTGCGCCGGATCACTGACATCGGCCGGATGATGGCCGACCTTGCCGCCGAACCGGGCGACTTCGGCGATGACTTTCGATGCATCGCCAAAACCGTTGAGAATCAGATTGGCGCCAGCCTTGGCCAGGCTCAGTGCGATGCCCAGACCGATGCCGCTGGTGGAACCGGTCACCAGGGCGGTCTTGCCGGAAAGAGTCGTCATGAATACCTCACACAATGCCAGTGGCGTAGAAAGTGCCGATCACTACGAAAACCGCCAGGGTCTTGATCAGCGTAATACAGAAAATGTCTTTATAGGCTTCGCGGTGGGTCAGGCCCGTCACCGCAAGCAAGGTGATGACCGCGCCGTTGTGCGGCAGGGTGTCCATGCCGCCACTGGCCATCGCGGCGACGCGGTGCAGCACTTCCAGCGGAATATTCGCGGCGTGGGCTGCACTGATGAACTGCTCGGACATCGCCGCCAGCGCAATGCTCATACCGCCCGAGGCGGAGCCGGTGATACCGGCCAAAAGGGTCACGGTGATGGCTTCGTTGACTAGCGGATTGGGGATTTGCTTGAGCCAGTCCGCCAGCACCAGAAAGCCCGGCAGCGACGCGATCACCGCGCCGAAGCCGTATTCCGACGCGGTGTTCATCGCCGCCAGCAATGCACCGCTGACTGCACTTTTGCTACCTTCGGCGAGTTTGCTGCGAATCGCCTGAAAGCCGAATGCCAGCACCATCAGAATGCCAACCAGCAAAGCCGCCTGCACGGCCCAGATCGCCGTCAGTTTGGCGATCTCGGTGGTGACCGGAGCCGCCATGCCCGGCAGCGCGAGGCTGTGGGTCTTGCCGTACCACTGCGGAATCCACTGGGTGAAGAGCAGGTTCATGATGCCCACCGCCAATAACGGCGACAGCGCAAGCCATGGGTTTGGCAGTTTCAGGTCTTCAGCGGTTTCCGGCTCGTTGCGCAATTCAGTGCCGTAGCCTTCGCCAGCGCGTTGGGCCTTGTTGCGTTGACGTTGCAGAAACAGCATGCCGGCGCAGAACACGAAAATTGTACCGATCACGCCCAGCCACGGCGCCGCCCACGCGGTGGTATTGAAGAACGTGCTGGGGATGATGTTCTGGATCTGCGGGGTGCCGGGCAGGGCGTCCATGGTGAACGAGAACGCGCCGAGGGCGATCGTTGCCGGGATCAGCCGCTTGGGAATATTACTCTGGCGGAACATCTCGGCAGCAAACGGGTAAACCGCGAAGACCACCACGAACAGCGACACGCCGCCGTAAGTGAGCAAGGCGCAGACCAGCACGATCACCAGCATCGCCTGTTTGGTGCCCAGCAAGCGAATGGCCGCAGCGACAATCGAGCGGGAGAACCCCGACAGTTCGATCAACTTGCCGAACACGGCGCCGAGCAGGAACACAGGGAAATACAGCTTGATGAACCCGACCATTTTTTCCATGAACACCCCGGTGAACGCGGGAGCGACGGCGGAGGGGTCGGTGAGCAGGACGGCGCCGAGGGCAGCAATCGGGGCGAAGAGGATAACGCTATAGCCACGGTAGGCAGCCAGCATCAGCAGCGCCAGGGCTGCCAAGGCAATGATCACACTCATGGTGTGTCTCTCCAGAATTGTTATTTTTGTGGGTGGAACGGGTGTGGGAGAGGTATTAGCGAGATCTGTGCCAGATATTTAAGTTATTGAAATATATGGATTTTATTGGTTGTGACTAAAGGTTTTCAACGGTTTCGTCTCCTTTTAGAGACTGAGTTAAACCGAAAAGATCGCAGCCTTCGGCAGCTCCTACAGTGCGAACCCGAATTGCCCCTGTAGGAGCTGCCGAAGGCTGCGATCTTTTGCTCTTCAAATAACTGATCTAAAAAAAGAGATTTATGTCTCTTTATAGAGACTCAAGCAATCCCCAGTGCCACCATTTTTTTGTATAACGTCGACCGCCCCAGCCCCAGTCGAGCCGCTGCCTCGGGCACGTTCCCCGCACATTGCGCAAGAGCTGCCTGGATCAGTTGTCGATCAAAACGCTCCCGCGCCTGAGCGAATGTCTCTTCAGCCAGCGCCTCTATCGTCGGCACGGACGCACGTTCAACCGGCGTCAACGTGCCAATCGCCGCGCGAATATCCTGCTCGGTCAGCATCAAGTCATCACTGAGCAACGCCGCCCGCTCCAGCACATTGCGCAGCTCGCGAATGTTCCCCGGCCAGGCGTGTTGCCCGAGCAGTTCGAGAGCATCACGGTGCAGCTCATGCTGACTGCGCAGCTCTTCAAGGATCGCTTCGCTGAGCGCCGGCAGATCATCGAGACGCTCACGCAATGGCGGCACCTGAATCGGCAACACATTGAGGCGATAGTACAAATCGGCGCGGAACTCACCGCGTTTGATCGCCGCTTGCAGATCGGTCGAGGTGGCGGCAATCACACGCACATCGCTCTGAATCACCTCGTTGGAGCCGACCGGTTCGAACTCCTTTTCCTGCAACACGCGCAGCAGCTTGCTCTGCAAGGGCAGCGGCATGTCGCCAATTTCGTCGAGAAACAGCGTGCCGCCCTGGGCAATCTGCAGCTTGCCGGTGCGGCCCTTGCGGTCGGCACCGGTAAAGGCGCCCGGTGCCGTGCCGAAAAATTCTGCCTCCAGCAGTGCCTCGGGAATCGCCGCGCTGTTGATGCTGACAAAGGCTTTGTGTGCCCGTGGCGAGGCACTGTGAATCGCCTGGGCCAGCAACTCTTTGCCAGTGCCGGTCTCGCCGAGCAGCAACACCGGCGACTCGGCGCTGGCACTGCGTCGGGCACGGCGTTTGACTTCGAGGCTGGCGGCGCTGGTGCCGATGAAATGGGCGAAGTTGTACTTGGTCTGTCGGGCGCGCAGCAGAGAACGGGTCGAGGCCAGTTCTTCCTGCATGCTCAAGTAGCGTTTGAGCATCGGCGACAGCGTGCGCAACTCGTCGAACAGGGCAAATCCGATCGCGCCGATCACCGTGCCGGCGTCGTCATGGATCGGCAGGCGCATCACCACCAAAGGCTCTTTTGGCGTGTCTTGCATGTCCAGAAGAATAGGGCGGCCGGTGCGCACCACTTCCCGCAACAAGCTGCCGGGAATCACGCTTTCACAGGGTTTGCCGATCGCGCCTGCTGCCGATTCAAGACCGAAACGCCGGGCGTAACGCTCGTTCATCCAGACGATGTTGGCATCGCGGTCGACAATCACCGTGCCTTCGCTGGACTGCTCGATGATCTCGAACAGCGAACGGATCGCGAGGGTGCGAACCCGTTGGTAGTCCTTGAGGCTTTCGGTGGTGTTCATCTGGCGGCTGGTCCGGAATTTGAGTTGTTGATGCGGGCCTCTTCGCTGGCAAGCCAGCTCCCACAGGGTTCTCGGTCGTTCACACCTGTTGTGTACACCGCAGCCCCTTGTGGGAGCTGGCTTGCCAGCGATGGCCGCGACTCGGTTTCACGTCGATCCCCGATTATGCCTACCCCGGATGCGCCGCCGCCAACAGCTCTTTGGTGTACGGATGCTGCGGCGCATCGAACACATCATGGCTGGCGCCACGTTCGACCACTTTGCCGTCCTTGATCACGATCATGTCGTGGGCCAGGGCGCGCACCACCGCCAGGTCATGGCTGATGAACAGATAGGTCAGACCGTGTTTTTCCTGAAGCTGGCGGAGCAGGGCGACCACTTGTTTCTGCACCGTGCGATCCAGCGCCGACGTTGGTTCGTCGAGCAGGATCAGTGCCGGTTTCAGCACCAGCGCCCGAGCGATGGCAATGCGTTGGCGCTGGCCACCGGAGAACTCGTGTGGGTAGCGATGGCGACTCTCGGGGTCGAGGCCGACTTCTTTAAGCACGCGGATCACTTGTTCGTCGCATTCATCAGCGCTCGACTCGCAGTGCACTTCCAGGCCTTCGCTGATGATCTGCGCCACTGACATGCGCGGGCTGAGACTGCCGAACGGATCCTGAAACACCACCTGCATTTGCCGGCGCCACGGCCGCATCTGCTTCTGATTGAGGCCGTCGAGCGCTTGGCCCTGAAAGCGGATACCGCCCTCGGAGTCGAGCAAACGCAGGATCGCCTGACCCAGCGTCGACTTGCCTGAGCCGGACTCGCCGACGATGCCGAGGGTCTTGCCACGCTGGATGCTCAGGCTGATGCCATCCACCGCCCGCAGGTATTGCTTGCGCTGAAACAGACCGCCACCGACGACAAACTCAACCTTCAGGTCATCGACCTCCAGCACGTTTTCGCGTTCATCCCGGGGCAGGGCTTCGCCTTCGGGTTCGGCGTTGAGCAGCACGCAGCTGTAAGGATGTTTCGGCTCGGTAAACAAGGTTTCGCAGGGCGCCTGTTCGACGATTTCCCCGGCCTTCATCAC
This sequence comes from Pseudomonas sp. IT-232MI5, assembly GCF_949767845.1. Taxonomy (NCBI): domain Bacteria; kingdom Pseudomonadati; phylum Pseudomonadota; class Gammaproteobacteria; order Pseudomonadales; family Pseudomonadaceae; genus Pseudomonas; species Pseudomonas sp. IT-232MI5. The sequence continues at coordinate 220,643 of NZ_CATKQE010000059.1, read as the reverse complement.
GCACACGCGCTGGGCAATACTGCGCACCAGATTGAGGTCATGGCTGATCAGCAGCAGCGACATACCCAGGCGTTGCTGCAGGGATTTGAGCAGCAGCAGGATCTTGCGCTGCACCGTCACGTCGAGCGCCGTAGTCGGTTCATCGGCGATCAATAGCTCCGGTTCGCAGGCCAGCGCCATGGCGATCATCACCCGTTGCCGTTGGCCGCCGGAGAGTTGATGCGGGTAAGCCTTGAGGCGTTCCTTGGGTTTCTGGATGCCCACCAGTCCCAGCAGTTCGAGGATCCGCGCCTGCGCCGCTTTGCCGCCGAGGCCACGGTGCAGCAGTAAGGTTTCGCCGATCTGCTTTTCAATGGTGTGCAGCGGATTGAGCGAGGTCATCGGCTCCTGAAAGATCATCGCGATGCGGTTGCCGCGCAACTCGCGCAAGACCTTGGGATCGGCGCCGATCAGTTGCTGTCCGCGATAGCGAATGCTGCCAGTGGTTTGTGCTTCGCTTTCGGGCAGCAATTGCAGAATCGAATGGGCGGTCACCGATTTGCCCGAGCCCGATTCGCCCACCAGCGCCAGACATTCGCCGGGGCGGATGTCCAGACACAGGTCGCGCACCACGTTCTGGCCATGGAAGGCGACGTTGAGGTTACGGATTTCAATCAGGTTGTCAGTCATGGCCACGCTTCATGATCGAGGGTCGAACGCGTCGCGTAACGCTTCGCCGATGAACACCAATAAAGAAAGGATCAGCGCCAAGGTGAAAAACGCTGTCAACCCAAGCCACGGTGCTTGCAGGTTCTGTTTGCCCTGACCGATCAACTCACCCAGCGAGGCGCTGCCGGCAGGCATGCCGAAACCGAGAAAATCCAGCGCAGTAAGGGTGGAAATCGCCCCGGTCAGAATGAACGGCAGGTAGCTCAGTGTCGCATTCATGGCGTTGGGCAGAATGTGCCGGAAGATCACCTTGCGGTCGCTCAGGCCCAGCGCGCGGGCGGCTTTGACGTATTCCAGGTTGCGTCCGCGCAGGAACTCGGCGCGCACCACATCCACCAGTGCCAGCCACGAAAACAGCGCCATGATCCCCAGCAACCACCAGAAATTCGGTTCGACGAAACCGGAGAGGATGATCAACAGATACAACACCGGCAACCCCGACCAGACTTCCAGCACGCGTTGCCCGAGCAGATCGACCCAGCCGCCGTAGTAGCCCTGCAAAGCCCCGGCGGCGATGCCTATGAGGGCGCTGACAAACGTCAGCATCAAGGCAAACAGAATCGACACCCGTGCGCCGAAAATCACTCGCGCCAGTACATCTCGCGATTGATCGTCGGTGCCCAGCCAGTTGACCGACGTCGGCGGGCTCGGCGCCGGTTTGTTGAGATCGTAGTTTGGTGTGTCGTCACTGAATGGAATCGGTGGGAACAGCAACCAGCCACCGTCCTTGCGAATCAGCTTCTGCACATAGTCGCTGCGGTAATCGGCCTGGAACGGCAGTTGCCCGCCGAACTCCTGCTCGGTATGCCGCTTGAACACCGGGAAGTACCATTGGCCCTGATAGCTGACGACCAAAGGCTTGTCATTGGCGATCAACTCACCGCCCAGTGTCAGCACAAACAGGCCGATAAACAGCCACAGCGACCACCAGCCACGGCGGTTTTTCTTGAAGCGTTCGAAGCGCCGACGGCCCAGCGGCGAAAGCTTGAACATCAGGCGTTCCTCGCGGCGAAATCGATACGCGGATCAACCATCGTGTAACACAAGTCACCGACGAGTTTTATCAGCAGGCCGAAAAGGGTGAAGATGAACAGCGAACCGAACACCACCGGGTAATCCCGCGAAACCGCGGCTTCGTAGCTCATGCGCCCGAGACCGTCGAGGGAGAAGATCACTTCGATCAGCAAGGAACCGGCGAAGAACACGCTGATGAACGCCTGCGGGATGCCTGACACCACCAGCAGCATTGCGTTGCGGAACACATGTCCGTAGAGCACGCGACGTTCGCTCAGACCTTTGGCGCGCGCGGTGACCACGTACTGGCGAGTGATCTCATTGAGAAACGAGTTTTTCGTCAGGATGGTCAGTGTGGCGAAACCACCAATCACCAGCGCCGTGACCGGCAGCACCAGGTGCCAGAAGTAGTCGGCAATCTTGCCGAGAGTCGACAGTGATTCGAAGTTGTCCGAGACCAGGCCACGCACCGGAAACCAGTTCAATGACGTCCCGCCGGCGAACACCACGATCAGGAACATCGCAAACAGAAACGCTGGCATTGCATAGCCGATGATGATCGCCGTGCTGCTCCAGATATCGAAATGACTGCCATGGTGCACAGCCTTGCGGATCCCCAACGGGATCGACACCAGATAGGTGATCAGCGTCGCCCACAGCCCGAGGGAAATGGTCACCGGCATTTTTTCCAGGATCAGGTCGGTGACCGTCGCGCCACGAAAGAAGCTCTTGCCGAAATCCAGTTGCGCGTAGTTCTTCAACATCAGCCACAAGCGTTCGTGAGCCGGTTTGTCGAAGCCGTACTGTTTTTCGATGTCCTTGATCAGTTGCGGATCGAGACCGCGACTGGCGCGGGAAGTACCGCTCATGGTTTCGCTGGCACCACCGCCGACACTAGCGCCGCCGATCCCTTGCAGGTGGGCGATGGCCTGTTCCACCGGACCGCCGGGCGCGGCCTGGATGATCACGAAATTGACCAGCAGGATGATCACCAGCGTCGGGATGATCAGCAGCAGGCGCCGCAGTATGTAACCCCACATCAGTGCGGTCCTCCGGGTCTGCCACGGGCGATCTTCTCGGCCGTCATCTGTTGATTGGTCAGCGGCGTGCTGCTGATTTCCCACCAGCTCTCGATGGCTTCGTCATTGCTGGCTTGCACCGACGGTATGCCGAAGCGGTTCCACCACACGGTCGAGGTGCCCGGTGGATAGTAGTTGGGAATCCAGTAGTAATTCCATTGCAGAACGCGGTCCAGAGCATGGGCGTAGCGCAGCATGTCGGACTGCGTGGAGGCGCGGATCAGACCGTTGATGAGCGTATCCACGGCAGGGTTTTTCAACACCATGTAGTTGTTCGCGCCCGGGTCGTTGGCCGATGCGGAACCGAAGTAATTGAGCAACTCGCCTCCCGGCGAAGTGCTGACCGGATAGCCGGTGACGATCATGTCGTAGTCACGACTCATCAGGCGATTGACGTATTGCGAAGAGTCGATGCGGCGAATATTCAGGTCGATGCCGATCTGTTTCAGCGTGCGCTTGTACGGCAGCAGCAAGCGGTCCATGCCGTTCTGGCTGACCAGGAAGGTGAAGGTCAGCGGCTCGCCCTGGGCATTCACCAGTTGATCGCCATCCGGTTTCCAGCCAGCCTGTTCGAGCAATTCGAGGGCCTGTAATTGTTTGTCGCGGATCAGGCCGCTGCCGTCGGTTTTCGGTGCTTCAAAGACTTTGCTGAAGACTTCATCGGGAACCTGACCGCGCAGCGGTTCGAGAATTTTCAGTTCCTGCGCATCGGGCAATTCGCTTGCGGCCAATTGCGTGTTGGAAAAGTAGCTCTGCTGACGGATATACATGCCGCGCATCATCTGCCGGTTGCTCCATTCGAAGTCCCAGAGCATGGCCAGGGCCTGGCGCACGCGGCGATCGGCGAATACAGGTTTTTGCAGATTGAACACAAACCCCTGGGCCGACTGGGGCGCCTCGGTGGCCAGATGCGCTTTTTGCAGGCGTCCGTCGCTCAGTGCGGGGCTGTCGTAGCCGATCGAGTAGCCGGTGGCCGAGAACTCGCGGTTGTAGTCATAAGCACCACCGCGCAGCACTTGCCGGGCGACGTCGGTATCACCGAAGTACTCGATGCTGAAATGATCGAAATTGTAGAGGCCGCGACTGACCGGCAAATCCTTGCCCCACCAGTCGGCGTTGCGCTCAAAGGTGATGCTGCGCCCTGAATCGACTTTGCCGACTCGATAAGGGCCGCTGCCCAGTGGTGGTTCATACCCGCCACCCCCGGCGAAATCGCGGCTCTTCCACCAGTGCTCGGGAAATACCGGCAGGGTCGCGACGTCCAGTGGCAGGGTGCGGTTTTCATTGCTCTTGAAGTCGAAACGCACGGTCAACGGGCCTTCCACTTCGACGCCTTTGACGTCAGCAAACTGGGTGCGATAACGCAGGCTGCCCTGGGTCATCAATAAATCGTAGGTGTAGCGTACGTCTTCGGCGGTAATCGGCTTGCCATCAGCAAAACGTGCCTTGGGATTGATGAAAAATCGCAGCGACAGACCGTCATCCGAGCGCTCCATCTTTTGCGCGACCAGTCCGTAAACCGTGTAAGGCTCATCCAGCGAACGCTGGGCCAGCGGCGAATAGAGCAAACCATCGATCTGGGTGACGCCGATGCCTTTGTCTATATAAGGAAGAACATGATCGAAGTGGCCGATTTCGATGGCCGAGCGGCGCATCGTCCCGCCCTTGGGCGCTTGCAGGTTGGTGTAGTCGAAGTGACTGAAGCCGGCAGGGTACTTGGCGGGTTCGCCATAAACAGTCAGCGCGTGTTGCGGTGCAGCGTTCGCGCCGGTAGCGCCCGTCAGCAGGGCGAGGGCGGTGAGCATCAATGTGGGGAAAACCAGTCGCATCGTCAGCCTTGGAACCGGGAAATCGATAAGCGCAAGTTGTACGCGAGAGGCGCGCCAGTCGCCAGCCGTATGTGTAACTGAAACACAACGGCCCACCAGAAGGCGGGCCGTTGATAAGCAATCAGGCGACGGATCAGTCCTGACGGCTGGTGACTTCCAGCAGGTGATAACCGAACTGGGTTTTCACTGGACCTTGCACGACGTTGATTGGCGCGCTGAAGACCACGGTGTCGAATTCCTTGACCATCTGGCCAGGACCGAACGAACCCAGATCACCGCCCTGGCGGCTGGACGGGCAGGTGGAGTTGGCTTTGGCAACTTCGGCGAAATCAGCGCCACCTTCGATCTGGGCCTTGAGTTCGTTGCACTTGTCTTCGCTGGAAACCAGGATGTGGCGGGCAGTGGCTTTAGCCATGGGGAAACTCTCCAATCTATTTCAGTAAAGTGTGGAGCCTACCGGATTCAGTGGGCGAATTCTCGGCAAAGTTCCGTTCGATTGTCCGCAGCTTTGCTCAGAGATTGGCGGCGTGCAGACGTTCGGCGTGTTCAACGTACAGTTCAATCGGGTCGGGCAGGGTCGTGATGGGACTGGCCGTGCGGCGCAGGCTGCCCAGATGGTCCAGCGGATAGTCGGAGCGGATAACCTGCCCCAGATGAGAACTGAAGCGACCGACGAAACCGTCATTCTGCTGGGTCTCGGTCATGAAGTATTGCGATAGCGCATGGCAAATGTTCCGGGTCGGATCGAGTGTCGATGGACTGTCAGCCGGCAGGACGCCGCTCCATGAGTAATAACGCACACCATTGACTTGCTCCGCGCCGTGGCCGCCCCAGCTCCCGGGCAACCCTTGAGGAAACTTGTCGTTGAAATCGCCCACGCCTTCGGTAGTCAAGGCATTGAGTGCCGCCAGCGCGTTTTGCGGCAATCTTGCACTGCCACTGAGCAGCGAAAGAAAGTTGCCGAACAGGGTCGCAACATTCTGTGCGACCGCCTCGGGCAGTCGCCCGGGCACCAGTGCCTTGCGCAGAAAGTCGGCCAGCTCCGAACCGTGGTTCGGACCGCTGACAGAAGTCACCGAGGCTACCGCGTGTGGCGCAAGCGCCGCAGCGTATCGGGCAGCCAGTGCGCCCTGGCTGTGTCCGATGAGATTGACTTTTTCGGCACCTGTGCCCCGCAATACACGATCAATCTGTGCAAGCAGTTGTTCACCTCGTATTTCGTTTTTGTGGGTGGCAGAGAGGTGCGGAACAAACACTCGGCTGCCGCCGGCTTTCAGCGCGTTCTTTACGTCATGGAACAGCTCGAAATGACCAATGCGCTCAAATCCGAACAGGCCATGTACCAACAGGACGGGATAACGAGTTGAAGCATTCCGTTGCATGTTCTTACCTTTTTCGCAGAAGTTCATCGGGGAGTACCGAGGCCACTCTAAAACACTCGTCCCGTTGAAGAAGTAAGAAGAGGCTTCTCTTGGCCGTTGAATCTGGACTAGGTGCTGTACGAATTTTCAGATACTTATGAAATCCGAATCGGAAGTTGCGGCCATCTTTCGCCCGGTTGATAGCGGTTTTGTGCAGTTTGCCTACCCAGTTGGAGGCCTTTGCCGGGAACCTGCGGCGGATCGGGCTGACATCGAAAATGTGAGAGGGCGGGTTAAATGTTGGCTGTCGACGCCGTCCACCTACACGGCGTTTTTTCCAAGGAATGGAGCCACCAATGCACACGCATGAAGTCGAGTTTTGCTACCGGATGCGTCACCCCGTCAGTCCCTGTGTGGCGAACGAACTGCTGCCAGCGGCAACCCTGGATTGTCTGGAGGGGGCGGTGCTGGACCCTTCTCTTGGCAAGGTCGTTGCCCGTATTGCCCCTTATGCAAACATGACCTGTGGCGATCAGTTGCTGTTGAGTTGGGACGGTCTGGATATAGAGGGCTTTGCTTATCAGCATGAAATGGTTCGTTATGTCAGCGAAGCCCAGGTCGGCAAGGATGTCGTTTTCGTTATCAAAGGCATGCACATCGCGGCGCTGGATGGCGGCTCGCTGGAGGTCTACTGGAAGCTGCTCAGTGCGGGCGCGTCCGTCCCTGCGCTATCTGCACGGGTGCAATTGTCTGTGGGAGATACTCCGCCGCAGTTGCTTGCACCAGTTGTCGAGGGGGCGATAAGGGGAACACTGGATCCGGAGCGAGTGACGGAAGGCACGCTAATCGTTATCCAGCCTTACGCCCGAATGGCGGTGGGGGATCGGGTCAGGTTGCTGTGGGGCGCTGACGCACTGCCCGCAGCGTTCAGCGACAGCTTGAAGGTTGAAGCCTGTGCTGTCGCTGACGTGCTGTCGTTCTGGGTTGACGGGGCGCACATCGCAGCGCATCTCGGTGGCGAAGTGATGGTGAGCTATCGAGTCGAGCAGGCCGGTGGAGCAGTGCGAAAATCCGAGGTGACAAAAATCCTCGTCGCTCCGCTCCTTCGTGGTGAACTGGATGCTCCCGACGTGCTGGAAGCTGAAAATGGCGTGTTGCTGAAAGAGGATTCAGTCGATGGTGTCACCGTCGTGATCGGTAATGCCCAGACGCAGGAAGGTGAGCTGGTTTATCTCAAGTGCGACGGCGATCTTTTCAACCACCGGGATGACCGTGAGATCACTCGGGAGACGGCGGGAAAGCCGCTGATCTTTATCGTGCCACACCGGTTCTGGCGTGAGCACCATGGCACGACCGTGCGTGTGGCCTACACGGTTGAGCGTCTGGACGATGTCAGTCAGGCATCGGCGGTGGCGCAGGTGCAAGTGGAGGCATAGCGGGAACGTGGCCAGCCCTCCGGATTGCACTGAATCTGGAGGGCAAGCCTGGTTGTCAGGCTTTTACCTGTGCCGCCAGGCGTTGTGCGGCGTCAAGGAGCAGGTGTTCCGTTGCGCTGAAACCGAGGCAGCCATCGGTAATCGACACCCCGTAACGCAGGGACTCGCTCAGTGGCTGGCAGCCTTCGAACAGGTGCGATTCAATCATCATGCCGATCAGTGCGCGATCACCTTGCAGGCGTTGCTCGAGCACTTCGTTGAATACGCCTGGCTGGCGCAATGGATCTTTGCCGCTGTTGGCGTGGCTGCAGTCGACCATGATTCGGCCTGGAATCTTCAGTCGGTTCAGGTCAGCGTGGATTTTTGCCACGCTCTCGCGATCATGGTTCGGCCCTTTATGGCCCCCGCGCAATACCAGATGAGTGTCGGGGTTGCCTGGCGTTTGAATGATGGCCGGATGACCTTGGCTGTCGACGCCGAAATGCCGGTGCGGATGGGCTGCCGAACGCATGGCGTCAACCGCAATGGCTGCGCCGCCGTCGGTGCCGTTCTTGAAGCCGACCGGCATGCTCAAACCACTGGCCATCTCTCGGTGAATCTGCGATTCAGTGGTGCGGGCGCCAATGGCCACCCAGCTCAACAGGTCATCGAAGTAGCCGGCGGCCATCGGTTGCAGCAATTCTGTGGCCACCGGCAAGCCGAGACGGATCATTTCCAGCATCAGCTCGCGTGACAGAGTCAGGCCGCCAGCCATGTCATCGCTGCCATCCAGGTGTGGGTCGTAGGCCAGACCTTTCCAGCCGACCGTGGTGCGTGGTTTTTCGACGTAGGCGCGCATCACCAAGAGCATTTCGCCGCTGACTTCTTCAGCCAGTCGAGCGAGTTTGCCCGCGTATTCGAGTGCCGATTGCGGGTCGTGGATGGAGCAGGGGCCAACGATAACCAGCAGTCGCGGATCTTGGCCATTGAGAATGGCACGAACCGCCTGGCGGTGGTTGGTGACTTGCAGGCTTAAGGCATTGCTCAGAGGCAATTGCTGTTTGAGTTGCAACGAGCTGGGCAGACGCAGGGTCAATGCTTCGTTGGCAGGGTTCAGGGTGGACAGTGGCAGAGCAGAAACGGACGAGTTCATATTCGGTCTTCCTGGGCTGGCGGCGGGTTCTTCCCGCGCACTCGGCCCTACTGGGGTGTTCGACAGTTGGCCGTATTGGCTATATGTGTGTGCTTGCCACCTGTAGGTGACCGATCGGAGGCGGCAGGCTGTCCCGAGCGGAAGCTGGTAAATCGCCAGGCGCTAAAGCTGTCGTAACGGTAATAAGTGGCGTAGTTCATTTCGTGAATCCTCAAAGTGTCTGGTGTGTTGCTGAAAAAGTGTGGGGCTGAAAAAACAAAACCCCCGGTCGGGAGGCCGACCGGGGGTTGAGAATTCTCTGGTAGGCGACCCGTTTTTATGGGCGCCGTTTGGGTATCAGGCGCGCCAGTGGCTAAACCAATACCCAAAATAAAAGCTGATCGGAGCGCAAACGTCATTCACCCGGGCAGCCGCAACCGAGCGCAGGGCGCTGGCGGTACGAAGCTGTGAGAGGGCGTTGAGCATGGTCTGTCTCCGATGAATGGGCCGAGCTTACTAGAGGCTGATACGCCTCAGCAATCAGAAATTGCTATGGCCTGATCAACAAAACGCCTATTGCTAGAGTCACGCAAGAGTGGTGACACTCTGTGCTTTGCTTGATTGCCAAGGATGAAACGTGTCGACATTGACTATTGCTGCTGCCCAGACCATTTCCATCGCCGGTGATCTTTCTGCAAACATTACCCGGCATGGTCGCTTCATTGAGATCGCTGCGCAGCAAGGCGTCGAATTGCTGGTTTTTCCCGAGTTGTCGCTGACTGGCTACGAGGGAGAGGTGGCGGCAGCTTTGGCGATAGACCCGCAAGATGCCGTGCTGCAACCTCTGAGGGATTTGGCCCGAGCGCTTGGTATAACGGCCGTCGTCGGCATGCCGATTCGGCTTGAAGACGGTGCTTCGGTTTTGATCGGTGCCGTCGTCCTGGGCGCTGATGGCTCGCTCGGCGTGTACAGCAAGCAGCATTTGCACTCGGGCGAGGAGCTTGTTTTTGCCCCAGGTGTCGGCGGGTCGACGCTGAACATTGGCGGCGAAGTGATCGCATTGGCGGTGTGCGCCGATTTCTCACATGCCAGCCATGCTGCAGCGGCCGCTGATCAGGGCGCTGGCTTGTACGCGGCCGGTGTATTGATCAGCGAAAAAGGGTACGCAGCCGACACAGCAATACTTCAGGGTTATGCCCGGCAACATTCGATGGCTGTGTTGATGGCCAATCACGGCGGGCTAACCGGTGGATGGCAATCCGCAGGGCGCAGTGGCATCTGGTCTGAAGATGGTTCGTTGGTCGTTGCGGCGCCAGGGGCGGGCGATCTTCTGGTAATCGCCGAGCGCCACGAGGGTGGATGGCAGGGGCGAGTAGTTCCTGTTGTGCAAGCCTGATGACATTGCGCTTACGTCTCGCAAGTCCAGAGGATCTGGCGTTTGCCCGCGATCTCACCTGTCAGAACATGCTGCGCTACTACATTCACCATGACCTGTTATGGCAGGACGAGGCGTTTGACGTGGCGTGGTCGGGGCGGCAGAACTGGCTGATAGTGCAGGGTGATGTGCCGGCAGGTTATCTCAGCCTCAGCCGGGATATGCGCGCGTTGTACATTCGTGAACTGCAGATTGCTGAAGCGTTTCAGGGGCGGGGCCTGGGTTCCTGGGCGATTGATCAGGTTATCGAGATGGCTCGCAAAGAAAAGCGTCCGGCTTTGCGGCTGACCGTATTCGAAAATAATCCGGCGAGAAACTTGTATGAAAGAAAAGGCCTACAGGTTCAGGGCGCGGACGAGTGTTTTCTGCGAATGCAGCTTGATATCAGTACACATGTGCTCTGAAACCCACGGCCGGCAAGCCTTCAATGATGAATTGAAACTTTTTAAATGATGCTTTCCGCTAGGTCTGTGTGGCTCTTTTTGCTAAGGTGTCCGGCATCCCAATATGACCATATCGCGAGGTGTCTGCTTGATTAGGGTGCTAGTGGTCGATGACCATGATCTCGTTCGTACAGGCATTACACGTATGCTGGCCGATATCGATGGCTTGCAGGTGGTTGGCCAGGCCGAATCCGGGGAAGAGTCCCTGATCAAGGCCCGAGAGTTGAAGCCCGATGTGGTGCTGATGGACGTCAAGATGCCTGGCATCGGCGGTCTGGAAGCCACGCGCAAACTGTTGCGCAGTCATCCGGACATCAAGGTGGTCGCGGTTACGGTGTGTGAAGAGGATCCTTTCCCGACACGCTTGCTGCAGGCGGGTGCCGCGGGTTATCTGACCAAAGGCGCGGGTTTGCCGGAAATGGTCCAGGCCATTCGCCTGGTGTTCGCCGGCCAGCGCTATATCAGTCCGCAGATCGCCCAGCAATTGGCGATCAAATCCTTTCAGCCGTCCAACGACTCTCCTTTCGATGCCTTGTCCGAGCGGGAAATTCAGATCGCCCTGATGATTGTTGGCTGTCAGAAGGTACAGATCATTTCCGACAAGTTGTGTCTGTCGCCGAAAACCGTGAACACCTATCGCTACCGTATTTTCGAGAAGCTTTCGATCAGCAGCGACGTCGAGTTGACACTGTTGGCGGTTCGTCACGGCATGGTTGATGCCAGCCTCTGACCATGACTGACACATTCGATTCCGGCGCGTTTCTGTCGACAGTCAGCGGGCGCCCGGGCGTCTATCGCATGTTCGACAGCGATGCACGCCTGTTGTACGTGGGCAAGGCCAAGAACCTGAAAAAACGCTTGGCCAGCTATTTTCGCAAAACCGGTCTGGCGCCCAAAACTGCCGCGTTGGTAGGGCGCATTGCGCAGGTCGAAACGACCATCACCGCCAACGAAACCGAGGCGCTGCTGCTTGAACAGACGCTGATCAAAGAATGGCGGCCGCCGTACAACATCCTGTTGCGCGACGATAAATCCTATCCCTACGTATTTCTGTCCGACGGCCAGTTCCCGCGTCTGAGCATTCATCGCGGGGCGAAAAAAGCCAAAGGCAAGTACTTCGGCCCCTATCCGAGTGCCGGCGCCATACGTGAAAGCCTGAGTCTGCTGCAAAAGACCTTCTTCGTTCGCCAGTGTGAAGACAGCTATTACAAGAACCGCACCCGTCCCTGTCTGCAGTATCAGATCAAACGCTGCAAAGCGCCTTGCGTGGGGTTGGTTGAGCCTGAGGTTTATGCCGAAGACGTGCGTCACTCGGTCATGTTCCTTGAGGGGCGTAGTCACGCGCTGACCAACGAATTGTCGACTGCAATGGAAGAGGCGGCAATCAACCTGGAGTTCGAGCGAGCTGCCGAACTGCGTGATCAGATCGCGCTGCTGCGTCGAGTCCAGGATCAACAGAGCATGGAGGGCGGCACGGGAGATATCGATGTCATCGCGGCATTCGTCAATCCGGGCGGCGCCTGCGTGCACTTGATCAGCGTCCGTGGTGGGCGCGTGTTGGGCAGCAAGAATTTCTTTCCGCAAGTCGGTATCGAAGAGGATGTGTCGGAAGTCATGGCCGCGTTTCTCGGCCAATACTTCATCAGCAGCCCTGAGCGCGATCTACCGAGCGAGCTGATCGTCAACGTGGTGCATGAAGATTTTCCAACTCTGATTGAAGCGATCCATGAGTTGCGTGGTCGCGAGCTGGCCATCAGTCACCGGGTGCGCGGTACGCGTGCGCGCTGGCAGCAACTGGCCGTCACCAATGCCGAGCAGGCGTTGGGCGCGCGCCTGGCCAACCGTCAACACACTGCCGCGCGGTTTGAGGCCTTGGCCGAAGTATTGAACCTGGATGAGCCGCCGCAGCGCCTGGAATGCTACGACATCAGTCATTCCAGTGGTGAGGCGACGGTCGCGTCTTGTGTGGTGTTTGGTCCGGAAGGCGCGATCAAGTCGGACTACCGGCGCTACAACATCGAAGGGGTCACGGCGGGAGACGACTATGCCGCCATGCATCAGGCCCTGACGCGTCGCTTCAGCAAACTCAAGGAAGGCGAGGGCAAGTTGCCGGACATCTTGCTAGTGGACGGTGGCAAGGGCCAGCTGTCGATGGCACGAGATGTTCTCAACGAATTGGCCGTGCCGGACCTGATCCTCCTCGGTGTTGCCAAAGGTGCTACGCGCAAGGCGGGCTTCGAAACGTTGTATCTGAATGATGCAGCGCATGAGTTCACCTTGCGTGGCGATTCGCCGGCGCTGCACCTGATTCAACAGATCCGCGATGAGGCCCACCGCTTCGCGATTACAGGACACCGCGCACGCCGCGGCAAAACCCGCCGTACGTCAACGCTGGAAGGCGTTGCCGGCGTCGGGCCGACCCGACGTCGCGACTTGTTGAAACATTTTGGTGGATTGCAGGAGCTGTCTCGTGCAAGCATCGAAGAGATCGCCAAAGCCCCGGGGATCAGTAAAAAGCTCGCAGAGTCGATTTATGCAAACCTGCATAGCGAGTAGAATGCCCCTTCACCTCGTAGCCAGTTGTGCCGATGAATATCCCTAATCTGATTACCGTTCTACGCGTCCTGCTCATCCCGATCTTCATTTTGCTGTTCTATCTGCCTTACCAGTGGAGTTACATGGCCTCCGCCTCGGTGTTTGCCTTTGCGGCAGCGACGGACTGGCTGGACGGTTATCTGGCCCGTCGTCTGGAGCAAAGCACGCCTTTCGGTGCGTTTCTCGATCCGGTCGCCGACAAACTCATGGTTGCGGTGGCACTGGTACTGCTGGTCCAGGAACACGGCAACCTCTGGCTCACTCTGCCGGCGGCTGTCATCATCGGTCGCGAGATTGTGGTATCGGCCTTGCGTGAATGGATGGCCGAACTCGGCGCCCGTGCCCACGTCGCCGTTTCCAATCTCGGCAAATGGAAAACCGCAGCGCAGATGCTCGCACTGGTAATCCTGCTGGCCAATCCTAAGGACTTCAGTTTCTGGGTTATCCTGGGTTACGCCTTGCTGATGGTCTCTGCTGGCCTGACATTGTGGTCGATGGTTCAATACCTTCGTGCCGCCTGGCCGCACCTGAAGACTGATGTTGAAAAGAAATAAAACTTTTTTGAATCAAGGGGTTGACGGAGCTTCTTAATTCTATAGAATGCGCATCACCAAGCGGGAATAGCTCAGTTGGTAGAGCACGACCTTGCCAAGGTCGGGGTCGCGAGTTCGAGTCTCGTTTCCCGCTCCAATTTGTACAGTGTTTGTTGTTGTGCTACTGACAGCAAATACTTTGAGGCCGAGTAGCAAAATGGTTATGCAGTGGATTGCAAATCCACCTACGCCGGTTCGATTCCGACCTCGGCCTCCACTATAAACAAGCTCCGTAGATCCATGATTTACGGAGCTTTTTTATTTGCACTGCGCTGCAAGATTTAGTCTTGAAAAACGGCCATTGCGAACTTGCTTCACCGGGAAGTGATGTATATATTTCCCGCACTACTGTTCAAGGCTGGATCCTGTCAGGATCGCTACCGCGCAGCAGAAGACAGCAACACCGCGCTACCGCCCGAATGGCGAAACTGGTAGACGCATGGGACTTAAAATCCCCCGCTCGTAAGGGCGTGCCGGTTCGATTCCGGCTTCGGGCACCATCTTGAATCAAGGGTTTGCGGGCGAAAGCTGATGCAAACCCTTGTTTGTTTCCGGGTCGCAATCCAGGTCGTAAGCGCGCTGAAGTCGGTGCAATCCCATCCCTTGGGCTTGCAGGCAGAGGTGTGTGGAGGCCGTTGGCTGCTATCGGCAGTTTGCAGGCGTTACGAATAAGAAGCCCGGACGTATCCGGGCTCGTCGGGGAAAATTCAGCGCGAATCCACTTCTTTCGAAGAGCGAGAGGAAGATCTTTCAATCCGTCTCCGAAGCCAGCTGAAGATCGCGTGCACCGGGTGTAGGAAGGCGGTAAGCACGCCTATGAGCATGATGATGAAGATGGCAACAAGCGGGATGCTTTCGTGCGAGAACATGGTGGGTTACTCCTGTAGTCACTATGTCGGAACCCGCAGCCTAGACGCATCGAGCCATGTTTTCGATGAACGTATGTTCATCCTTCGGTGCCTCATTTGTGCTAAAGCGAGGCTCTCCAGATTGGCGGGATTGAGTCGATGTGGATGTTCGGACAACGCCGCGCGGCACCTTGAATATTAAAGGCCTGCATGAGTCTTCTCATGCAGGCCTTTTTTGTGCCTTGCTTATACGCGCTGCTAGACGAATGCTTGCCCGCTAAAGCCGCGAGGCAAGCGCTGAAGGCCGGCCATGGCGGTCAGGCGCTCGATCCACTCTGCGCGCCAATTTGTTGCGCCGTGCAAGGTTTTGGCCTGACGGGCCATGCGGCGGGTGGCGTTGCGCTGATCCTTTCGTGCCTGCTTGTAGGCATCGGTATTGCGGCAACTGCGGCACTTCACGCGATTGAGTTCGCGACTTGCCGACAGTTGTTTGCCTTTGTGGCCGCAGGCCAGATGCCCGTCGACGCTGAAATGGGTAACCATGACTGTCTCCTTTGCGACATGTATAAGTTATGACAACTTACGAACTGCAACCGTTCGCCGTTTGGGCATTGGCAAAAAAACACCCGCATGCGGGCGGGTGAGGGCGTTACTTTGCAAAGGAGTGATTTCACTGTAGTCGCGCGGATGTATTGGTCATGTGAAAAACTGGAAAAAGAAACATAGCGGCCAGACACATGCGCGGTGACCCATGTGTCACCGCTAATGAGCAAATTCCTAAAACCCTGGCCGGGTCGAGGTCATCTGAACCGAGGCAGTGGCCGATCAAGGGGTTTGAGCGCCGACAGCGTATTGCGAATCAGCGGAGCATCTTTCTCGATGTCGTTCAGCCGGTCACGGATGCGCAGGGCGGTTGGATGTCCGCCTTGGTGGTCGACCCAGTCGGCGATCTCTTTGCAGGCGGCCGCGAGGCGCGCTTGCCGAGCGTCGAGCAGGGTGAGGAGGGTGGTGATGGACTCTTTTTCGGACATGGAACACCTCCGTTCTATGAAACCTGAGCTGCAGCAAAAAGCCCGCGTGTTGCGAGCCTTCTGCCGTGGGGTGCTGCTCCTTCAGCTGGTTTCAGTATAGACCCGCTTCTGATCGGCATCAGCCGGACGGCGCGCGGGCCGGTAGTGGGGAACTGACTGCGTTGAGACGCCTGCATTCGCGCTGCGCGTCCTGCTCTGCGTCGAAGCCGTCGCCGATAAAACCGCCGGTGCGAGTGTCGCAGATGCGAAACCAGCCAGTGGCTTCGGCGGGATCATGTTGACTGTCTCCGGCGCGTCGACCGTGAATGATGATCTTGTTGCAACGCTTCACGACGAAAATGTCTTCCATGGCGTCACCGCAGCTGATTCGTGTCAGATCAACTATAGAAGCCCTTGGCAATCGTGCAAAAAATAGACAGCTCAGCTCGTCGGTTGCCAGCGCCAGCCTTCGCGGTGCCAAGTCAAATGATGGCTTGGGTTTAACGCCTCTAGAAACGCCTGATCGTGGGACACCGTGATAATCGCTCCGGGAAATGTCCGCAAGGCTTGTTCGAAGGCCTGCACCGACGCCAGGTCCAAATGATTGGTGGGCTCATCCAGCAGCAGTAGTTGTGCGGGTGTCTGGCGCCACAGCGCCAGCGCGAGCGCGGCTTTCAAGCGTTCACCTCCACTGAGTGAGGCGCAAGGTCGGGTGACACGCTGCGCATCCAGTTGCAGTTGAGCGAGGTAACTGCGCAGCGTCCCTTCGCTCAAAGGCGTCTGCTGTGTCAACAATTGATCGACAATAGATGCATCGGGATCCAGCAGTTTCAGCTGTTGATCGAGAAAGGCAAAAGGCACATGGGTGATGCACTCGCCACTCACGGGTGCCCACTCGCCAGCCAGCAATCTCAACAGCGTTGATTTGCCGCAACCGTTAGGACCGCTGACAGCAATGCGCATCGGCCCTTGAATGGCGAGGTCAAGCCGAGAGCTGGGCGCGTCTGCCGACAACCATGGCAAACAGGCGTCGACGAGTGTGCACACCCGGCGATTATCTGGAACCACGCTGCCCGGCAAATTGATCAGCACACCGTCGTCCAGCGGGACCTTGGCGTAAGCCTCACGAACGCGTTCATCCAGTTCGGATTTGCGTGCCTGATGGCCAACCTTTGTTTGCCCCGTGATGTCCCGCGCGGCCGCTTTCATCGCCGCCCGTTCGAAGGCAGAAACGTTGGCAGTTTGCGCATTGCGCCGGCTGCCAGCCGCGTGGCGTTGAATCGTATCGTGCTCGCGTTGCAGTCGCGTGCGTTCGCGCTGACGCTCGGTACGGGCCTGATCGAGTTGTGCCTGCGCGGCTTGTTGATGTATCCGGCGCTGCTCGGTGAAGGCCGAAAATCTTCCGCTGAAAACAGTTGCCCCCAGCGGTGTAAGTTCGACGATTCGCTGCATGTGCTCCAGTAGTTGCCGGTCATGGCTGACGACAATCAGTCCGCCCTGCCAGCGATCAAGTGCGCTCATCAGCCACTGTCGACCGGCAGTGTCGAGGTGATTGGTGGGTTCGTCGAGGACGAGCAATTGCGCCTGACTCAGCAACGCGCCGATCAAGGCAATTCTGGCTTGCTGGCCACCGCTGAGGTTTTCGGTCAGGTCCGTCGCGGTGATATCGCTCATCCCGGTCTCATCAAGCATTTGACGCAAGCGTTCGCTCAGGTCCCAACGTTCGCCGATGAGATCGAAATCTTCGCTTGTGGCACAACCGAGTTGCAGTCGCTCCAGTGCGCGGAGCACCGTGGCTGTTCCTGTGGCGTCAGCTACGGTTGTCCATGTGTGGTGACCAAGGTTTGCGCGACATAGTGCGCGGACGCTGAACGTGCCACGCTGCCGAAATCAGGCTGCAAATGCCCGGCAATCAAACGTGCGAGCACACTCTTGCCGACACCATTGCGCCCGACGATAGCGGTCGGTTGACCATCGAAGTTCAGGTTCAGGGCTTCGAAAAGCGTTGCGCCATTGGCGAACTGAAAGCCCAGTTGATTCAGGGAAACGAGTGCGGCTGTACGCGAGACGTGAGTCATCGGCACCTCCAAAAAATGTCGTGAACACTGACAAGCGCCGAGAGCGGCCTGTCGCGATTACATTTTTAGAAGGCTGGATTGTTCACTTCTGCGGTCGTCCGGGGAGGAGGAGAAGGTCGCTAGCCTAGATGACGTTTTGCCGTGGATCAAGGGGCTTCGGTCATCTCGCTCATTTGTTCGAGAAACATCGCCAATGCCACTTCCTCGGCACGCAGGCCCTTGCGCACACGCGGCCGGGGCAGTTCAGCGAGGGCGCCGAGCATGAATTTCTCCACCACCGCGGGGTGGATGTAGCACTTGCGGCACACCGCCGGGGTGTTGCCCAATTGCTTGGCGACGCCTTTGACCATCTCCACCACATGCCGCTTGGCCTCCGTCTCGGATTCCCATTGCAACTCGCGCAACACCGCCAGCGCCAAGGCACTGCCCGCCCAAGTGCGGTAATCCTTGGCGGTGAAATCGGCGCCGGTCAGGGTTTGCAGGTAGGCGTTGACGTCGGAAGAGCTGACGGTATGTCGTTCGCCGTTTTCATCCAGGTACTGAAACAGGTTCTGCCCGGGAATCTCCAGGCAACGTTTGATGATGCGGGCCAGGCGTCGATCCTTGACGGTGATCTGGTGTTCGATACCGCTTTTGCCGCGAAACTGGAACAGGATCGCGCTGCCGTTGACCTCGACATGTCGGCTGCGCAGGGTGGTCAGGCCGTAGGAACGATTGTCGCGGGCGTATTGCGTGTTGCCGACGCGAATCAGTGTGGCGTCGAGCAGCGTGATCACTGTGGCCATGACCTTGTCACGACTGAAACCGGGTGCGTCCAACAGTGCCTCCAGTTGTTTGCGCAATTTTGGCAACGCCAGACCAAACTCGCGCAGGCGTGAATACTTGTCGGCATCGCGCACTTCGCGCCAGCGAGCGTGATAACGATATTGCTTGCGGCCACGGGCATCACGGCCGGTGGCTTGCAGGTGGCCACGCGGGTCCGCGCAGATCCACACGTCGGTGTAGGCGGGCGGCACGGCGAGGGCATTGATGCGTTTGATTTCGTCGGTGTCGGTTATGCGCTGACCTGACGGTTCGAAGTAGCTGAACTTGCCGCGCAGCTTCTTGCGGGTGATACCGGGCTGGGTGTCATCGACGTAATGCAGATCGGAGGGCAGTTCGGCAATCAGCTCGGTGTCGGGCATGGCGGTTTCCTTCAATGGCGCGGCGGTCTGTAAAACGATTGACCGCGCGCCGTTGCCGTCGTGCCGAATGATTCAGGCGAGAACCGCGACCGCTTTGATCTGCGCCCACAATGACTGGCCCGGATGTACGCCCAACTGATCTCTGGAGTAGCGCGTGATGCGCGCGAGCAGCGGGGTGCCGCCGGCATCGAGACGAATCAGCACGTGAGCGGCGTTGTCTGCCGATTGTTCGCTGACCACCGTCACCGGCAGTCGATTGAGAATGCTGCTGACCTCGCTGTTGTGCAGGGTCAGGCTGATATCGCGTGCGTGTACCTTGCAACGCAGGGCCTGACCCACTGCCATCGGCGCGTGCGTGACACGGATGCTCATGTCGGTGGCCGGCAATTGCAGACTCAGCAATTGATACTCCGCATCGTAAGCACTGACCTGGCCTTCAATAATTACACCCGCGTCATCGCCCATCGCCATCGGCAGGTCCAGACGCGCAAGGGTTTCGCCGATCGGGCCGCTGGCCAGCGCCTTGCCTTCGCTGAGCAAGACCAGATGATCGGCCAGCCGTGCGACTTCATCCTGGGCATGACTGACGTACAGCAGCGGAATATCCAGCTCGTCATGCAGGCGTTGCAGGTAAGGCAGGATTTCACTTTTGCGCTGACTGTCGAGCGCCGCCAATGGCTCGTCCATCAATAGCAGCTTCGGGCTGGTCAGCAACGCGCGGGCGATACCGACTCGCTGGCGTTCGCCCCCCGACAAGTGCTGCGGATGGCGTTCGAGCAGATGACCGATGCCCAAGAGCTCGGTGGCCTGCGCCATGTCGACCCGACGCTGGGATCTGGCGATACGCTTGAGGCCGAACTGCAGATTGGCCAGCACCGACAGGTGGGGGAACAGGCTGGCTTCTTGAAACACATAGCCGAGCGCACGTTTGTGCGGCGGGACGAAAATGCCGTTGGCGCTGTCCTGCCAGATTTCGTCGTTGATCCGAATAAAGCCTTGTTCGGCGCGCTCAAGCCCGGCGATACAGCGCAGGCAGGTGGTTTTACCCGAGCCGGAATGCCCATAAAGCGCGGTCACGCCACGCCCCGGCAAGTTCAGGTCGACGTCGAGGCTGAAGCCCGAGTAGGCAATGTTAAGACGTACATCAATCATCACTCAGCTCCAGCCTGCGCGGGTTTTGCGACTGGAGTACAGCGCCAGCAACACCAGAAACGAGAACACCAGCATCGCCCCGGCCAGCCAGTGCGCCTGTGCGTATTCCATCGCTTCGACGTGGTCGTAGATTTGTACGGAAACCACGCGGGTCTTGTCGGGAATGTTGCCGCCAATCATCAGCACCACGCCGAATTCGCCGACGGTATGGGCGAAGCCAAGAATAGCTGCGGTGATAAAGCCGGGGCGCGCGAGCGGCACAATCACGCTGAAAAAAGTGTCCCACGGGTTGGCTCGCAGGGTAGCGGCGACTTCCAGTGGGCGGGTGCCGATCGCCGAGAACGCGTTTTGCAACGGTTGCACCACGAACGGCATGGAATAGATCACCGAACCGATCACCAGGCCTGTGAAGCTGAAAGTCAGGGTGCCCAGACCCAGCAATTGGGTGAATTGGCCGAGAAACCCGTGCGGGCCCATCATCAGCAACAGATAGAAACCGATGACGGTCGGTGGCAACACAAGGGGCAGGGCGACGATGGCGCCGATCGGGCCGCGCAACCACGAACGGGTGCGCGACAGCCAAAGGGCAATCGGAGTGCCGACAACCAGCAGGATCGCGGTGGTCAGGGACGCCAGTTTCAGGGTCAGCCAGATCGCCGCGAAATCGGCACTCGTCAGCGACATTTACAGCTGGTATCCGTAAGACTTGATTACCGCAGCGGCTTTCGGGCCTTTGAGGTATTCAACCAAGGCTTTGGCAGCGGCGTTGTCTTTGCCTTTATTGAGGATCACGGCGTCTTGCTTGATCGGGTCGTGCATGCTCGCAGGGACGATCCATGCCGAACCGCTGCTGACTTTGCCGTCCTTGAAAATTTGCGACAGGGCGACAAAACCCAACTCGGCGTTGCCGGTCGAAACGAATTGGTAGGCCTGAGTAATGTTCTGGCCTTCAACGATCTTGGCTTTGGTGGTTTCGGTCAGTTTGAGTTTTTCCAGCACTTGTGTGGCTGCGAGGCCGTAGGGAGCCGCTTTCGGGTTGGCGATGGACAGGTGCTGGTACTCGTTGTTTTTCAGCACCTCGCCCTTTGCATCGACATAACCTTCTTTCGCCGACCACAGCGCCAGAGTGCCGATGGCGTAAGTGAAGCGCGAACCTTTGACGGTGTCGCCTTCTTTTTCGAGTTTTTCCGGGGTGGTGTCGTCAGCGGAGAGGAACACTTCGAACGGCGCGCCGTTCTTGATCTGGGTGTAGAACTGGCCAGTGGCGCCATAAGCAGCCACCAATTTGTGCCCGGTGTCTTTCTCAAAATCGGCGGCGATGGCCTGGATCGGCGCGGTGAAGTTGGCTGCAACCGCCACCTGCACCTCATCAGCCTGAGCAGCGCCAATGGCGAGGACGGCGAGTAAAGAGGCCAGGCAGGTAGGGGCAAAACGTGGGGCACGAATGGTCATGTAACAGCTCCGTGTTGGCGAGTGCAGAGGGCGCTTTTGTTGGACGTGGACTGCGCCGATGCGAGGGGGTGAATTCGCTATATAGCGAAATATATAGCGAAATGCCGCCAAACGGGAAGCGTTGCTTAAAAGCAGAGTGAGGATGCTTGAATCCTCACTCTGGTTAGCGTCACTGGCGAGTGAGTTTTGCCAATGCACCTTCGGCCAATTGCCGGGTCAGCTCAGCGCTGCCGATGTCTTTACCGAGAGTGAATGCCTGACCGGCCCAGAGGTTGGCAAACTCTGTTTCGTTGATCGCTCGCAGTGGCATCAGTGCACCACCGGCCAAGGGAAATGCCGGTGCCTTCGACGACATCGGACCCAGCTCGCGCATGACGCGGTTGAGAATACCCCGCGCTGGTCGCCCGGTGAAAATATTGGTGATCGCTGTTTCGCTCTCTTTGGCGGTGCGCAGTGCTTTGTGGTGAGCGGCGCTGACTTTCGCTTCCGGCGTGAACAGATAGGCTGTGCCGACCTGCACTGCTGAAGCGCCCAACAAGAATGCCGCTGCCACACCGCGAGCATCGGCGATGGCCCCGGCAGCAATCACCGGCACTTTCACCGCATCGACCACCTGAGGCACCAGGGCAAACGTGCCGACCTGACTGCTCAGATCATCGCTGAGAAACATGCCGCGATGGCCGCCGGCCTCGTAGCCCATGGCGATGATCGCGTCGCAACCGTTCTGCTCCAGCCAGATCGCTTCATCGACAGTGGTGGCCGAGGACAGAATTTTCGCCCCGGTCGCCTTGACCCGATCCAGCAGGGATTTCTCTGGCAGACCGAAGTGGAAACTCACAACCTCAGGTCGAAATTCTTCCAGCACTGCGCAGGCAGCCGCATCGAACGGTGCTCGGTTCGACACCGGCGTCGGTGCGTCGAAATCGGCGCCCAGTTCGCGGTAGTACGGTTCCAGCAAATGCTTCCATTCACGCGCGCGCTGCTCATCGGCCGGCGGTGGCTGATGGCAGAAGAAGTTGACGTTGAAGGGCTTGTCGGTGTGTTGGCGGATGGTCTTCAGCTCTTCGCGCAATTGCTCGATGCTCAGCATCGCCGCCGGCATCGAACCCAGGCCACCGGCATTGCACACGGCGATGACCATGGACGAATTCGTCGCACCGGCCATCGGGCCCTGGATGATCGGCAGTTCAATGCCGAGCAGGTCAACAATGCGCGTGTCTGGCCATTGGCTCATAAGGCTGTACTCCAAACTATGAAAGGCAGAGCCGGTTTTTTAACAGCAAAACCGGATCCGCAGCCAGTTCGAAATTCAGAACAACCCGTGCAGTTTTTCAGCGTCGATGAAATCCGCCGCCTCCACCGCCGCCAAACGAGTGATTCATGAATTGCGAAGAGTTGTGAAAGTTGTTGGTGCGCTGGTTGCCGAAGTTGCGCGCAGCGGAGTCACGGTTGAGGTTCTGCAATTGCGCATTGTTATTGACCGGGGCAGTGCGAGTCGCGCCCCCGACCATCGATTGCCAGCCGTTGTCGGTCTTTTTGTAGACGTTGCCGTCGCGTCCTGCGTAAACGTTGTCGCCCACGCGTGCAGCGCCGCCATTGCGCCCGCGAATCCCGCCATATTGAGTGGTGTTGCCGGTGTTGGGGTTGTACACGGCGCCACGATTGGCGGTGACCTGCGTGCCGTTACGCGCATTGCCGGCGGTGACCCTTTCGCCGGCAATGGCACCACCGTTCGGTCCGACTGCCGCGCCGCTGCGTCCGGCTGCGTAATTGCCGGTGTAGACGTTGTGCACGGCACCGCGTTGACCGGCAGCCGCGACGCCCGTGCGTGAGTTGTAGGAAGCACCGACCTGGCCGGCCCAGCGATTGCCGGTCCAGGCGTTGTAGCCCGCGCCATAGCGGCTGACCGTGGCCCGGTCACCCCACTGATGATAGAGGTTGCCGGTTGTGCCGGCCCAGCCGCCAGGTCCCCAGGCCACCGCGCCACCGCGATAGCCGTAAGCGGCGCCACCCCAGGCCAGTGGCGCCGGGTACAGGTGCGGCCCCCAGGCATAACCCCAACCGTAATTGCCCCTCCACGGGTACGCGCCCCAGCCCCAACCCATCGCCACGGTGCTGCCGCCCCAGCTCCAGCCAAAACCGAAACCGAAAGTCCAGCCCGTCCACGGTGTATAGCGGATGGCGACGCCGAAACCGTAAGTCACCGGCGGGCCATACCAGACGCTGCCCACCCAGGGCGTGTAGGGATAACCGGTGCCATACACCACGACGCCCGTGTTCGGATCAAGATTTGAACCCTGATAACCCGGCGTGTAGCCGACCACCACGGTATCGCCGCTGGACTCGTAGACCTTGACGTACGTGAGGTAATGCATGGGCGAGCTCGGCGGGATCGAATAGATCACCGCTGGCACGGAACTGGCGACAACCCACGGGCCGTTCACACCGGGAGCGGTGAACCAGATACCGTTTTCCACGGCGTACCAGCTGTCGTTGTCGACTCGGATAATGGGCGTAGCGCTGTTGACCACATATTGCAGCGTCGT
The DNA here is from genome assembly GCF_949767845.1 of Pseudomonas sp. IT-232MI5. Taxonomy (NCBI): domain Bacteria; kingdom Pseudomonadati; phylum Pseudomonadota; class Gammaproteobacteria; order Pseudomonadales; family Pseudomonadaceae; genus Pseudomonas; species Pseudomonas sp. IT-232MI5. Next base: position 196,769 of record NZ_CATKQE010000059.1, on the reverse strand, counting down.
GGTGTTGATGGCTTTGAGTTGCGGCTCGCCATCGAACTGTGGCGCGGTCATTTTCACCGCGCTTTTTTTGATCGCCGACGTCTGTGGAATAGTCGCAGCAATGGCGGCCTCTTTGGCTTGCGGCGTGCCGGCGACCGAAGCTTTGACGTTTTCCTTCGGGCTGTCATCGGGAATGTTGGCGAAATCTGCCGGCAGCTTGTCTGCCGGGGTAAACGTCCACGGGCCATTCATATCGGTGGCGCGAAACCAGCGCCCGGAGATCAGCACATAGCTGTTCTGGTCACCGATCTCCTTGAAGATGTGCCCGGTGGTATTGCTGACATACAGCAAACCGGTGCCCTGAATGGGCGTCCATTGCGCTGCGCCGTCAGTGACCAGTAGTTCAGTGGGCGTGGTCGCGACAAAAATCTTTGGTTGTGGTGACCTCGCCAGGCTGGGGATTTTGTCTTTCGGGTCGCTTTGTCCGGTCAGCAGATCGACTTGCCGGCTCTGAATGGCGGCCTGTTTGGCTTTTTCCAGTTCGGCAAACGGTGTGGCCAGGCGGGTATACGCGCCATTGATCTGGTCCGCGACCATCCAGCCATCAAAGACGTGCAGATAATGTTTGCCCTGCGCGTCTTTCAACAACAGCGGGCGAGTATTGATCACCCGCTGCAGCGCCGTGCCGTCCACCGATCGGTAGGCCGCATCGCCATCGATATAGACGAGCAGGGCGGGTACGTCAGAACTGATGATGGTCGGCGGAGTGTTTTCCAGCGGCGCGTTGTCAGTTTTCTGCTCGGCTGACAGAACGCCGACAGCCGCTTCCAGTTGATCCAGCGAAATGGTTTTCTTGCGGTTGTCGGCGTCCTTCTGCAGGGCTGCGATCCAAGTGTCGGCTTGACTGGCATCGGCCGGGAAATCGGCTTTGATGATTTTGTACTGATCCAGCGCGACCCAGCGCGTGGCCTTGTCGACCAGCGTATGCGCGCTGAACTGCACAATGCCGTAGGTTGATTTGCCATCGGCGTTGGTGGCTTCAACCGCCGCACGAGCATTGAGGGTGTAGCCGTCCCAACTGTCGAGTTGCGGCTGATAGACAGTCAGCTTCGCTTTGCCGCTGCTGATCACTTGCGGCCAGGTCGGCTCGCTCGGGGTCTCAGCGGCCGGTGCCGCCCAGGCACTGCCGAACGTCAGCAGGCACAGCATCAACATCATGAGAAACGAGCGCGGGTAAGGCATTGTCAGCTCCATCGACAGGCCGATTTCTGAAGGAATAACGGCGAAACCACGACCGTCGAAAAAGCATAGTCGCCCGTGTTGGAAACACCCGGCGGATTCGCCGATTGGCACAAAGTCGTATGTGGCAGCGTGTTGCAATGTGGTATTTCAAGGCACGACATTCTGAAAACAGTCATACGAGGCAGTCATGTTCAACGCCATTGTGATCGACAAAGACGACAGCGGTTATCGCGCCAGCCTGCAGCAAGTCAACGAAGATCAGTTGCCCGAAGGCGATGTCACCGTCGCTGTTGCGTACAGCACGCTGAACTTCAAGGATGGGCTGGCGATTACCGGCAGCAGTCCGGTGGTACGCAAGTTTCCGATGGTGCCGGGGATCGACCTGGCGGGCAGCGTAGAAGCCAGTTCGCACCCCGACTATAAGGTGGGTGATCAGGTGGTGCTCAATGGCTGGGGTGTCGGCGAAAATCACTGGGGTGGTCTGGCGCAGAAGGCGCGACTCAATGGCGACTGGCTGATTCCTTTGCCCAAAGCCTTCACCGCAGCGCAAGCCATGGCCATCGGTACGGCCGGGTATACGGCGATGCTGTGCATTCTGGCACTCGAACGTAATGGCGTGACGCCGGATCAGGGTGAAGTGTTGGTCACGGGGGCCAACGGTGGCGTTGGCAGTTTCGCCATCGCTTTGCTGAGCAAGCTCGGCTACCGCGTTGTCGCATCGACCGGCCGTGTTTCCGAGCATGAGTATCTGAAGCAGTTGGGCGCCACTGAAATCATCGACCGCGCGACCTTGTCAGCGCCCGGCAAGCCACTGGCCAAAGAGCGCTGGGCAGCGGTGATCGATTCGGTAGGCAGTCATACGCTGGCCAATGCCTGCGCCAGCACTCGCTCCGAAGGCACCGTCGCCGCCTGTGGTCTGGCGCAGGGCATGGATTTCCCGGCGTCGGTTGCACCGTTCATTTTGCGTGGTGTGACACTGGCCGGCATCAACAGCGTGACCCAGCCCAAGGCGCGCCGCCTCGAAGCGTGGGAGCGTCTGGCCAGGGATCTGGATTTCTCCTTGCTGGCATTGATCAGCCATGAAATCGGCCTGAACGAGGCGATTGATGCGGCGCCGAAGTTACTTGCCGGACAGCTTCGCGGGCGGGTTGTAGTGGACGTTAATCGCTGACAATGTCAGTCGCGATCGACCTCGGCATCCGTCAAGCCTGCGTCTCGCGCTCAAGCAATTGACGTTTGCGCTCGACGCCCCAGCGATAGCCCGAAAGATTGCCATCGCTGCGCACCACGCGGTGGCAAGGGATCGCCACCGCCAAACGGTTGGCCCCACAGGCCTGGGCTACCGCGCGCATGGATGTCGGTGCGCCAATGCGCTGGGCAATCTCGGCGTAGCTGGCCGTCTGGCCCAGCGGAATTTCCCGCAGCGCCTGCCACACGCGTTCCTGAAACGCCGTGCCTCGCACGTCCAGTGGCAGGTCCAGGCCAATCGCCGGCGCTTCGATAAATCCCACGACTCTGGCGATCAATTGCTCGAAACCGCTATCGGCGCCAATCAGGTTGGCCTTACGAAACTGGTCCTGCAGATCGCACACCAATTGATGCGGATCGTCACCCAGCAGAATCGCACACACACCGCGCTCGCTTTGCGCCACCAGAATCGCTCCTAGCGAGCATTGGCCGACGGCGAAGCGAATGTCGTTGTTCTTCCCGGCCGCGCGATAGTCGCCGGGTTTCATCCCCAACAAATGATCTGCTGATTCATAGAAACGGCTATTGGAATTGAAACCGGCGTCATACAGCGCATCGGTTACCGAGCCGCCGTCTGCCAGGCGCTCACGGACTTTGCGCGAGCGATGCGCCGTTGCGTAGCCCTTGGGCGTCAACCCCGTCGCGGCCTTGAAGACACGATGGAAGTGAAACGGACTCAGGCCAGCGGTTTGCGCCAGTTCGTTGAGCGCCGGCAACGTCTCGGCGGATTCGATTTGGCGGCAGGCAATGGCGACGGTCGCGGCATGCTGCGCGGCGACATCACTTTGATCCTTGCTGGTTCTTTTGCTCGGCCGATAGCCGGCAGCCTCGGCCTGTTCAGCGGTATCGAAAAACTCGACGTTCTGCGGTTTCGGCAAGCGCGCAAGGCTGCTCGGGCGGCAGTAGATGCCGGTAGTTTTCACCGCGTAGACAAATTGCCCGTCCGCCCGTGAATCTCGCGCAACCACAGCGGCCCAGCGTGGGTCTGTTTCAATCGTGAAAGGAGTCGAAAGCGTTTTCATGAGGGTTTGTCCGTTGACCTGTTTGATTCAGGTTAACCAGCGTCGCAAGGCGTAACACTCCGGGCCTTGCGGTCAAATTTTTTGCAGACTATCCGGCCACGCGAAAGGTCAGATTGATCCGCTGTTCCCCCAGGCGCGGATGCCGTCCTTGCTTGATCGGCAGTACACCGTGAAAACGCAAGCGATCAACGCCACCCCAGACCACCATGTCGCCATGCAGCAAGGCAATGCGCTGGCTCTTGTCGCTGCGATTGAAACCGCCGAAGAGGAACATTGCCGGCAACCCCAGTGACAGCGAAACGATCGGTGCACTGTAGGCCTTTTCGTCTTTATCCTGGTGCAATGACATCTTGGCGCCGGCGACATAGCGGTTGATCAGGCAGGAATCAGCGTTGAAGTCAGCGAATCCGACTTGCGCGGCTGCCGAGTGCGCCAGTGCCGCGAATACTTCCGGCATTGGCGGCCATGGCAAATGACTGAGCGGATCGACGCCTGAATAACGATAGCCATAGCGATCAGTGATCCAGCCCAAAGCGCCGCAACTGCTGGTGCCCACCGACATGCTGAATCCACCCGGCGTGACCATGTGGCGCAACGGCGCTGCGGCAAGAATCGTATCCAGCGCCGGCAGGATCTGCTCGATCAGCGGCAGGGCGAAACCATGCAGCAGCCACGATTGCTCGCCAATCTGCTCGGCGCGGGGGCGTTGCTCGGGTTCATGATCGGCGAACAGATCGAAAGTGTTCGGTTGCATGTAGGTCAGGTGGCGTCGTGAAAGATGATGCCTAGGGTATGCCTTTTTCCACTGTGCAGGCGACTGACGCCGTGGCGCATCGTTACCCGATAATCACCGCGCACGCCTTTGACCGGGCGCTGGTTCACGACAAAGATCACCGCATCACCTTTCGTCAGATCGAGTACGTGCGGGCGAGACTGCATGCGCGGGCGCTGCTCGGTGAGGACGAATTCGCCCCCACTGAAGTCTTGCCCGGGTTCTGACAGAAGTATCGCCACTTGCAGCGGAAACACCGATTCGCCGTACAGGTCCTGATGCAGGCAGTTGTAGTCCTGCGCGCCGTACTGCAAAAGAAGCGGGGTAGGGCGTAATTGACCGGTGGCATGGCAGCGCTGAAGAAATTCGGCATGGCTCGGCGGAAAACGCTCGGGCAGGTTCATGCGTTCGTACCAGCGATTGGCCAAGGCAACCAGGCGCGGGTACAGCGCGCCGCGAAGGCGTTCTACGGGTGTCGGCAGGGGATAACGAAAATATTTGTACTCGCCACGACCGAAACCGTGGCGGGCCATGATGACCTGCGAACGAAACGGTTCGGTCTGCTGATACAGCGCACTCAATTGATCGCAGGTTTTAGTCAGCAGCAGCGAACGGACGATCGCGTAGCCGTCCTGATCCAGTTGCCGCTCAAGGCTTGCCCAGTCGAGTGAATCCAGACGAGAGGGTGACATCGACATGCTGACTCCTTGACGCTTGGTCGAAGAAAATCAGTCTAGGCAGGGCCTCGCGGCAGAACACTCCGCCGCTTGCGGTCGAATTCCTGTCGATGCTTACAGCGCTTTGCTGACGGCGATCTCGCTGATCACGTCGTCGCTCTGGCCGTGAAGGGCATCCAAAGCAGCCTTGGCTTCTTCGGCAGTGCCGTTTTCCAGCTGCGCGAACTCAAAGCGGCGTTCACCGTTGAGTTTGTATTTGATGACGTATTTGGTCGTTTGGGCCACGGTCATGCATTCCTTTCTGGTTGGACGGCTTGTGTCAGCTGAGTTTGGTGCTGGAGCGGCGGATGATCTTGATCGAGTGAGTCAGCGTCGGCTTGCGGGTCACGCTGATCGCACGGCGGTTGACGGTGTCGATGGTGATGTTCCAGAAACCGGTGCTCGGCGCGGTGATACGGGCCGGAAAGGTGTCGAAGGCGCCGCCGTGATAGGTGTGACGGCCGCCGTTTTTGAAGCTGCGGAAGTTGGCGTCGTTCATCAGACGGATGTTGCACATTTGCGAGCATTGGATGACGACGATGTCGTCTTCGTTGAGGTGTTCGCGCTGGTGAATGAATTTCATGGGCGCCTCCAGAAGGGCTTTTTCTACAAAATCAAAACGATAGCTTGTAATTGCGCGCAGTTTATCAGCCCGCACGGGTTATTATCTGGCCGTCGGGCGTTGGTTTGACAATTTTGAACAGATATTCGCAATCGGATGCGGGTTAAATGCAGAAGGCCCCGGAGAAAAACGGCATTTGTGCTGTCGGACGGTCTTTAACGGAGGTTTTGTATGAAGTGGGGTGTGGTGTGTCTACCGTTGATTCTGGCTGTGGGTGGTTGTGCGAGTGTTTCCGAAATCAATGAAACGCTGCCGACCGTGAGCGTAATCTCCGGCAAGAAACCCCATGAATATGCCCAATGCCTGGCCGAGAAGCTGGCGGACAGCCGCGGTGCGCTGCAAATGCAGCCGCACAAGGACGGGGTTCGGGTGATCGTCCCGGGTAAATTTTCCACCGGCGCGGCAGCGGTATTTGATATCGAAGATCGCTCCGGCGGCAGCAGCATCAAGTTGCATGAGCGCATGTCGAATGTGCCAGTACGTCCGCGTGATGTGCGAAACGCCGCCAATGCGTGTATTTCCGGCTGATAGACTGATTGTCATCAGCAACGATGCCGTCGCAGTCATGCTGTGACGGCATTTTCATTTCTGGAGTCGCGATGAAGCGAGAGCAAGTACGGGAGCGCCACGTAGAGGGCCTGATCTCTGCCACCCATGTCATCCAGAACCCGGCGAATCCGGGGGAGTGGATCGTGTTTTTCAAGAAGAGCGCCGGACGCAGTTATTTTCTGGTCGACGAAAACGACGAAGTCGAGTCGTTCAACCGTCTCGACGATCTGATCGAAGTCGTACGCGGACTCGGGATCAAATTCGCCGAAATTCATATGTAAGGTCTATTTGCAGACCACGACAACGTTGCGGTTCTTGTAGTTGCCGACATCGACTCCCAGCGTTTTGTCGCTTTCCTTGGGCTGAGGCGTACCGTCAGTGCCGACGATGCGATAACCGGTGCCTGCACAGGACGCATCGGCTTTTTCATAGCAGGTCGCCCAGGAGTTGGCTTCGCCGGAGCAATCGATCGACAGGCCCTGTTCACCGTTGTTCAGGTACGTGGGTTGGGAGGTCGCGCAGCCGGCCAGTGCCAATACCGCTATCAGGGGCAGCCATTTTTTCAAAGTCATGTTCGGGGTCTTCAGCAAGGGGGACTAGACGCTCTGACAGCGCCGGTGTGAAAAGGTTATAGCGTTTGGCCACTTGTTTGTCAGCGGGCACAAAAAAGCCCTGCACAAGGGCAGGGCTGGGGCGTGTCGGGACTGATCAGTCCTGATCTTTGCCGCGGCGCTTGGCCGATGCCGGAGTGTCCGTGAATACGGAAGCCACATCGGTGGCCATTTGTTCGCTGTCGAAAGGCCCGGCGATGTGTTCGCCATTGGTGGTGGTCAGCGTCCACTTGCCGTCTTTCTTGTCGATCACATACCCGTTGATGATTTTTACCGCGGCCATCTATCTGTCTCGTTCGCTGGTTCAAAGGCGCCATGATACCGCCAAATGCTGGCATTGGGGGGCGATGAGCGTATGGTAATCCGGATTGTCGACAGCTATGAGCTACGCTGATCTGGCTGCGTCAGGATGCCGATGGAACTATCGGCGAGAATATTTCTCTATGTTGGCATCGGTTAGCCAGTGCGGGGCATTGTAAGGTGCACGCCGCCTGATTAGACTGCGCCGAAACTCGTACACACAGCCCTTTCAAGGACTTATATGATCAAGAAATGCTTGTTCCCAGCAGCCGGTTACGGTACTCGCTTCCTGCCAGCGACTAAAGCCATGCCTAAAGAAATGCTGCCGGTGGTAAACAAGCCACTGATCCAGTACGGCGTTGAAGAAGCTCTGGATGCCGGCCTGACGGAAATCTCCATCGTCACCGGTCGTGGCAAGCGTGCTCTGGAAGACCACTTCGACATCAGCTACGAGCTGGAAAACCAGATCAAAGGCACCGACAAAGAGAAATACCTGGTCGGTATCCGCAAACTGCTCGACGAGTGCTCGTTCTCCTACACCCGTCAAACTGAAATGAAAGGCCTGGGTCACGCGATCCTGACCGGCCGCCCGCTGATCGGCGACGAACCGTTCGCCGTGGTTCTGGCGGATGACCTGTGCGTCAACCTCGAAGGCGACGGCGTACTGACCCAAATGGTCAAGCTGTACAAGCAGTTCCGCTGCTCGATCATCGCCATCCAGGAAGTCGATCCGCAGGAAACCAGCAAATACGGCGTTATCGCTGGCGAGATGATTCGCGACGACATCTACCGCGTGCACAGCATGGTCGAGAAGCCAAAGCCGGAAGACGCGCCGTCGAACCTGGCAATCATCGGTCGTTACATCCTGACCCCGGACATCTTCGACCTGATCGAGCAGACCGAGCCAGGCAAGGGCGGCGAAATCCAGATCACCGACGCCCTGATGAAACAAGCCCAGAACGGCTGCGTCATGGCCTACAAGTTCAAAGGCAAGCGTTTCGACTGCGGTGGCGCTGAAGGCTACATCGAAGCGACCAACTTCTGCTTCGAGAACTTCTACAAGACTGGCAAGGCTTACTAAGAGCGCTTGATTGGTCTGTAAGAAAAACCCGCTTCGGCGGGTTTTTTCATTTTGCGCCCCCATATGACTGGCAGTGCTTGCCCAATGGGCGTCTGCAGGTATGCTGATCCCCTGCCGAGGAGATAGAAATGGCCTACGATTTTGACCTTTATGTGATTGGTGCCGGTTCCGGCGGTGTGCGCGCTGCGCGTTTTGCGGCCGGTTTCGGTGCGAAAGTGGCGGTGGCGGAGAGCCGTTATCTGGGCGGGACCTGCGTCAATGTCGGCTGTGTGCCGAAAAAGCTGCTGGTGTACGGCGCGCATTTCGCCGAAGACTTTGAGCAGGCGTCCGGTTTCGGCTGGAGCCTGGGTGAGGCGAATTTCGATTGGGCGACGCTGATCGCCAACAAGGATCGCGAGATCAATCGCCTCAACGGCATCTATCGCAACCTGCTGGTCAACAGCGGCGTGACCTTGCATGAAGCGCACGCGAAGATCGTTGGCCCGCATGAGGTTGAAGTGAATGGTGAGCGCTACACCGCGAAAAACATCCTGATTGCCACCGGTGGCTGGCCGCAGATTCCGGAAATTCCGGGGCGCGAACACGCAATTGGTTCCAATGAAGCGTTCTTCCTCAAAGAGCTGCCAAAGCGTGTGCTGGTGGTGGGCGGCGGTTATATCGCGGTCGAATTCGCCGGGATTTTCCACGGCCTCGGTGCAAATACCACGCTGCTGTATCGCGGTGATCTGTTCCTGCGCGGCTTCGATGGTTCGGTGCGCAAGCATTTGCAGGAAGAGTTGACCAAACGTGGTCTGGATCTGCAGTTCAATGCTGACATCGCGCGTATCGACAAGCAGGCCGATGGCAGCTTGAAAGCGACCCTCAAGGATGGTCGTGTGCTGGAAGCGGATTGCATTTTCTACGCCACGGGTCGACGTCCGATGCTCGACAATCTGGGGCTGGGAAACACCGATGTGCAGCTCACCGACAAAGGCTTCATCAAAGTCGACGAGCAGTACCAGACCAGCGAGCCATCGATTCTGGCGCTGGGCGATGTCATTGGTCGTGTGCAACTGACGCCAGTGGCATTGGCTGAAGGTATGGCCGTGGCGCGTCGTCTGTTCAAACCTGAGCAATACCGTCCGGTGGATTACAAGATGATCCCGACGGCGGTGTTCAGCCTGCCGAACATCGGCACGGTCGGTTTGACCGAGGAAGAAGCGCGCGACGCGGGTCATGATGTGGTGATCTTCGAGAGCCGTTTCCGACCGATGAAGCTGACCCTGACCGAGTGCCAGGAGAAGACGCTGATGAAGCTGGTGGTCGACGGCAAGACCGACAAAGTCCTCGGCTGCCACATGGTCGGCCCGGACGCTGGCGAGATCGTTCAGGGTTTGGCGATAGCGTTGAAGGCTGGCGCAACCAAGCGTGACTTCGACGACACGATCGGGGTACACCCGACGGCCGCCGAAGAGTTCGTCACCATGCGTACGCCGGTCGGCGCTTAAGCGTCTTTCGGTTTGGCTGAGTCTGGCGCTGCCGCAACGGTGGGCGCCAGACGCTGGCTTTCTTCCAGGCTTGCCTGGGCCTTGTTCAATTCCTTTTCCAGTGACTGGTTGAGCAGCGTCTGCTCCTCGACGCTCTGTTTGAGTGTCTGGCTTTCCAGGGTGGCTACGCGCAAGCGTTCTTGGAGGAGGGTGCGCTCACTGTCGACGCGCGTCGCTTGTTCGAGCAGTTGATCCTGACGCTGATTGCTCTGCTTGAGCTGATCCTGCAACAAACTCAGTTCGCGCTGGGTGCCACGGTTTTCCGTGAGCAGGCGTTCGTTGTCGCGGTGCAGTTGGGTGATCTCGTCCTGGCGGACCAATGCACTTTGCTGCGCCTGACGCAGCTCGGCCTGAATCTGCTGCACCTGCGCTTCGTGGCGGCTCTGTTCCTGCTCGCGCTGCTCTTTGCTGGCGTTGCGGTAGTGCTCCAGCGCGTCACGGGCATGCAGGTGTTTTTCTTCCAGCGAGCGGATCTGCTCGTCCTTGTCCTGCAAGCGCAATTCAAAATCCGCCAGTGCCTGATTCAGCCCGGCATTGCGGGTTTGCTCGGTTTGCAGCATTGACCGCGTGTTGTTCAGCGCTTCGGACTCGCGCTCCAGTGCGGCGCCTTGAATGTCGTGGTCGTGCTCGAGCTTTTCCAGCGCCTGGCGCGTTTGTTTCAGCTCCGACTCCAGTGCTTCGCGCTGTTCCTCGAACTGCTCACGGGCCTGCTCGATGGGCTCTTGCGCCTGTTCTTTGAGGCGCTGGGCGAGACGAGAGACGAGGGCGGTCAACTCGTCATCGATGGGCTCCGCCGAGGCTTCAACCGGCTGCGCGCCGTCATCCAGCTCTTTCAAATAACGATGGATCGTGGTTTTCGAGCCGGTGTTGCCCATTTCGATGCGTACTGCATCGATGCTCGGGTGTTCGCCACGGGCGAGGATCGCTGTGCGCGCGATCTGCACCAGTGCTTTGGTAATGCCGCCACGGGCCATGTGAACTCCTACGGTTACGTACTGTGGTACATGCCACTAAAGTGCGCAGTGTACCATCTCAAAAATAAACATAAAACTTTGATAATCAAGACGCGGGATATACTGGTATTACCCAGTGTCAGGCGGCAAAATGCGCATCTGCATCCCCATATCTGTACGCCAGCGAGAAAACAGCCCATGAGCGATCTGGATCGCTATCTGCAAGCGGCCACCCGCGACAACACCCGCCGTAGCTATCGCGCGGCCATCGAGCATTTCGAAGTGAAGTGGGGCGGGTTCTTGCCGGCCACGGCCGACAGCGTCGCGCGGTATCTGGTAGCGCACGCCGAAGAGCTGTCGATCAATACGCTGAAACTGCGTCTGTCGGCGCTGGCGCAGTGGCACAACAGCCAAGGGTTTGCCGATCCGACCAAGGCGCCAGTGGTGCGCAAGGTCTTCAAAGGCATTCGCGCTCTGCACCCGGCGCAAGAGAAACAGGCCGAGCCGTTGCAGTTGCAGGATCTGCAGCGCGTCATCGATTGGCTTGAGCAGGAGGTGCAAACCGCGAAAGAGCAACAGGATCGCCCGTTACTGCTCAAGGCTTACCGCGATCGCGCCTTGATCCTGCTGGGATTCTGGCGCGGCTTCCGCAGCGATGAGTTGTGTCGTTTGCAGATCGAGCATGTACAGGCGCACGCCGGCAAAGGCATTACCTTGTATTTGCCACGCAGCAAGGGTGATCGGGAAAACCTCGGCCAGACCTATCAGGCGCCGGCGCTGCTCAAGTTGTGTCCGGTGCAGGCCTACATCGACTGGATCACTGAGGCGGCGCTGGTGCGTGGCCCGGTTTTTCGTAGCATCGACCGCTGGGGCAATCTGAACGAGGAGGGCTTGCACGCCAACAGCATCATCCCTCTGTTGCGCCAGGCGTTGCAGCGTGCGGGCATTGCCGCCGAAAACTACACCAGCCACTCGCTGCGCCGAGGCTTTGCCACATGGGCACACCAAAGTGGCTGGGATCTGAAGTCGTTGATGAGCTACGTCGGCTGGAAGGATATGAAGTCCGCGATGCGCTATGTTGAAGCCAGCCCATTCCAAGGAATGGCTCGGATTACGGATAAACCGGCTTCGTCGTAGAGATCGTTTTCTTCTATTAATACAGTCAGCTAATAGCGAAAACAAATCAGCAGCATCAGGTTTGCCAATGAGCCATCCGTCGAGTGAGTGGGTAGGATTCACCCATCAACTTCATAACCCCTGACGGAGAGTCATCAATGCCTATCATCAACAGCCAAGTAAAACCGTTCAAAGCTACCGCGTTCAAAAACGGCGACTTCGTTCAAGTCTCGGACGCTGACCTGAAAGGCAAGTGGTCGGTCGTATTCTTCTACCCAGCCGACTTCACCTTCGTTTGCCCAACCGAGCTGGAAGACCTGGCTGACAACTACGCTGCTTTCCAGAAACTCGGCGTAGAAATCTACAGCGTGTCCACTGACACCCACTTTGCCCACGCTGCCTGGCACAACACTTCGCCAGCCATCGGCAAAATCGAATACACCATGATCGGCGACCCGACCCACGCCATCTCCCGCAACTTCGACGTGCTGATCGAAGAAGTTGGTCTGGCTGACCGTGGCACCTTCGTGATCAACCCTGAAGGCCAGATCAAAATCGTTGAACTGAACGATGGCGGCGTTGGCCGTGACGCTTCCGAGCTGCTGCGCAAGATCAAGGCCGCTCAGTACGTTGCTGCTCACCCAGGCGAAGTTTGCCCAGCCAAGTGGAAAGAAGGCGAGGCCACTCTGGCACCGTCCCTGGACCTGGTCGGCAAGATCTAAGTCTGTGACACGCAACTCGGGGCGGATCTCCGCACCTACTTAAGTTAGCTGCACCGCCCCATAAAAATGCCCGGGCGAGATTCGCTCGGGCTTTTTTTCGCCTCAAATAAAGGAAATCGCCCGTATGTTGGACGCCAATCTTAAAGCCCAGTTGAAATCGTACCTGGAACGGGTCACCCAGCCGATCGAGATCGTTGCCTCCCTCGACGACGGTGCGAAATCCCGTGAAATGCTGGAACTGCTGAAAGACGTTGCCAGTCTTTCGAGCCAAATTACCTTGATCGACAGCGGTGACGATACACGCAAGCCATCGTTCTCGATCAATCGCCCGGGCGCTGACATCAGTCTGCGTTTCGCCGGCATCCCGATGGGCCACGAGTTCACTTCGCTGGTGCTGGCCTTGCTGCAAGTCGGCGGCCACCCATCGAAAGCCAGTGTTGAAGTGATCGAGCAGATCCGCTCGCTCAAAGGCCAGTTCAGCTTCGAGACTTACTTCTCGCTGTCTTGCCAGAACTGCCCGGACGTGGTCCAGGCGCTGAACCTGATGGTCGTGCTCAATCCGAACATCCGCCACGTCGCCATCGACGGCGCGTTGTTCCAGGACGAAGTCAACGATCGCAAGATCATGGCTGTACCTAGCATCTACTTGAACGGTGAAAACTTCGGCCAGGGCCGCATGGGCCTGGAAGAGATTCTCGCCAAACTGGACACCGGCGCCATCGAGCGTCAGGCCGAGAAGATCAGCGCTAAAGAGGCCTTCGACGTGTTGGTTGTCGGCGGTGGCCCGGCCGGTGCTTCGGCAGCGATTTACGCTGCACGTAAAGGCATCCGCACCGGCGTCGCGGCTGAGCGTTTCGGCGGTCAGGTGCTCGACACCATGGCCATCGAGAACTTCATTTCCGTACAGGAAACCGAAGGACCGAAACTGGCCACGGCACTCGAAGAACACGTCAAGCAGTACGACGTCGACATCATGAACCTGCAACGCGCCGACAAGCTGATCCCGGGCAAAAACGGCGAGCTGCATGAAGTCCGCTTCGCCAGCGGCGCAACCCTCAAAGCCAAGAGTGTGATTCTGGCGACCGGTGCGCGCTGGCGTGAAATGAACGTGCCGGGCGAGCAGGAATACCGCAACAAAGGCGTGGCGTACTGCCCGCACTGCGACGGCCCATTGTTCAAGGGCAAGCGCGTGGCAGTGATCGGTGGCGGTAACTCCGGCGTCGAAGCGGCCATCGACCTGGCCGGGATCGTGTCGCACGTAACGCTGCTGGAGTTCGACGTACAACTGCGTGCTGACGCCGTATTGCAACGCAAGCTGCACAGCCTGCCGAACGTCACCGTGATCACCAGTGCGCAAACCACTGAAGTCACCGGCAATGGCGAGAAGGTCAACGGTCTGCGCTACAAGGATCGCAACACTGACGAGCTGCGCACTGTCGAGCTGGAAGGGATCTTCGTGCAGATCGGTTTGCTGCCGAACACTGACTGGCTGAAGGGCACCATCGAGCTGTCGCCGCGTGGCGAGATCATTGTCGATAACCGCGGTGAAACGTCGATTCCAGGCATCTTTGCAGCGGGTGACGTGACCACTGTGCCGTACAAGCAGATCGTGATTGCGGTGGGCGAGGGCGCCAAGGCTTCGCTGAGCGCTTTTGATCATTTGATCCGCACGTCGGCTCCTGCGTAACTGCCGGGCCAGAAATGAAAAAACCCATGAGCGATCATGGGTTTTTTATTGCGCGTGAAAAGCTGCCCCTCACCCCAGCCCTCTCCCGAAGGAGAGGGGGCCGACCGAGGTGTCTGGCGTTTTCCATCGACCTGAAAGCGCCAGTCGATTATGGATACAGCGCCAGCCGTTAAAGTCGGTGAACCTGCGCAATATCCCCCAATCAGCCCCTCTCCCTGTGGGAGAGGGAGCCGGCCGAGAAGTGGTGCGTCGACTTGTAAGACCTAATCGATTATGGATTCAACGCCAATCGTTCAAGTCGGTGTAACTCTGCAATATCCCCCAATCAGTTCCCTCTCCCCCAGGGAGAGGGCTAGGGTGAGGGGCTTTTGTTTTTACAGCGGCGCAGGCTGAATAATCTCGACCCAGTAACCATCCGGATCCTTGATGAACGCCAGGCTTTTCATGCGGCCATCGCTCAGACGCTTCTGGAAGTCGCAGCCCAGTTCTTCAAAACGCGCACAGGCCGAGACAATATCCGGCACCGAAATGCAGATATGGCCAAAACCACGTGGGTCGGTATTGCCGTTGTGATAAGCGAAATCGGCGTCGTTCTCAGTGCCGTGGTTGTGAGTCAGTTCCAGAATGCCTGGAATCGACTTCATCCACTCGGTGCGAGCCGCTGCGTCAGCCGGGATCTGTGCCTTGTCGACCAGCGCGAGGAAGTACAGGCTGAACTCGGCTTCCGGGAAGTCGCGCTTCTCAACCAGCGAGAAACCCAGCACGCGAGTGTAGAAGTCCAGGGATTGGGTGATGTCTTTGACGCGCAACATGGTGTGGTTGAAGACGAAGTTGCGGGTTGCGCTGTCTGGGGTGGCAGTGACGCCGGGGAAAGTGTTGAGTTCGTGCAGGCTCATGGGCCCTCCAATAACTATGGGCGAGTGAATGGGCGCAATGATACGCATGCCTGTCGGCATCGCCAAATGAAAGGGCAGGCTTGCCCTGCGTGCGGGCGAGCCTCAGACTTTACCGCTCAATCTGTGAGTGCGCCCGGCAATGATCCGACTGTTCAAATCCCTGTTTGTTTTTTCTTTTTTGTCGCTGGTGGCGGTGTGCGCGTCGGCGGACGAACCGAGCATCACCTGGCCGGCCGGCTGGGAAGTCGAGGCGCTGCCTCCGGTGACGGCACAGGTTTCCCGTCAGCGAGCGGTGAAGAATGATGCCAATGGCAATCAGGTGATGGTGATGGAATTGACCATGACTCAGGTTGAGAAGGGCCACCAGGTCAATTTGCAGGGCGTGCTGCTGGAAATGCGCAAGTCGATACAGAAAGACTTCTTCCAGGGCGGCTACCAAAGCGTCTGCAACAAAGTGCATGCGGCGACGCTGGGTTCTTTGTCGGCGCTGGAAACCACTTGCACGATCACCGAAAACGGTCGGCATGTGTTGTCGCAAACCCTGGTAGCGGCGGTAGAGGCGGACAAGGCTTATGTTCTTTCCTACGCCGGGCAAGCTGAGGTTTATAAGGCGAGCGCAGACGAGATAGTGGCGGCGAGAAACAGCTTGAAACTTTAAGCCGCTGTACTCTTCACGGCGAAGGTTAGATACCCGAAGGGATTAAGTACAAAGTTTAACGTGGGTCATGATCGTAACATCGCGCAGCAAAATGTTTGGCGTCTGGCTCAGCAACGTTACAGAAAACTCGAAACTTCTTCGATGAAATTCATTTCATTTGTTAGATATTGTCAATAAAAAAGCCCTGCATGATGCAGGGCTTTTTGGTTGGCGAGGGATTAACCGCGCAACCAGGAGTCAACGGTGGCAGCACCGTATTGTTCCTTCCAGGCTTTCAGGCCGCGGTGGTTGCCGCCCTTGGTTTCGATCAGTTCACCGGTGTGCGGGTTGTGATAAACCTTGACCACGCGAGCGCGGCGGGTTTTAGGCGCTGCAGAGGTCTGCAGACCGGATTTTGCCGGGTTCGGATCGAGGATGGCGATGATGTCTTTCAGGCCTTTGCCGTAGGTTTTCATCAGCCCCTGGAGCTTTTCTTCGAATTCGATTTCTTTCTTGAGCCCGGCATCGTTCTTCAGCGATTCCAGCTGCTTGAGCTGTTCCTGAAGGGCCTTTTCAGCTGCACGAAATTCAGCGAGTCTGGACAATATCTTTACTCCAATAGTGTGTTTGGCTGATACCAACCGCAAACAAAGCTAATAAGCCAAGAGCCTTGAAGCGACTCGGTGATAAATGGCTCACCTGCCAATCTTGCTCAGGTTGAAAAAATTGTAGTAGTTAATGCGCCAAGAGTAAATCCTGATGTTGTCTTCATGTAACAACAGCGGTCTTTTGTATCAATTTGGTGCGCCTGATCGGGACGCTCGTCTTAATCCGGCTTAGTTAATGGTGAGTTAATGCGCTGATGAACTCCGCGGCCGGCATCGGTTTGCCGAACAGGTAGCCTTGCAGAAAGTTGACGTGATGTGCAGTCAGATAATCGGCTTGCGCCTGAGTTTCGACACCTTCGGCAACAATACCCAGATCAAGCTTGGCCGACAGTTCGATAATGGTATCGAGAATGTGTCGGGACAGCGCATCGACGCCGATCATGGCGACGAAACTCTGATCGATCTTGAGGAAATCCACATTGAATTTGCGCAAGTAGCCGAGGCTTGAATGACCGGTACCGAAGTCGTCAATCGCGATCTTCACGCCCAGTGCATGCAGTTGCTCGAACAGTTGCCGGGTGATGTCGGTCGGCTCGATCAATTCGCGCTCGGTCAACTCCAACACCAGGCTGACGCTGTCGGGCACGAACGCGGCGAGAAACGCCCGGCAGTCCTCCACCAGTTCCAGATCCTTGCAATGGCTCGCGGTGATATTGATGCCGATATGAAAGGGCGGGGTGAACGTTGATGACAGCGGTCCCAGCAGCGCAGCGGTTTGTTGCATCAAGGCGCGGGTCATCGGCACGATCAACCCCGAATGCTCGGCGAATGGAATAAACAGGTCCGGGCGCACCAGTCCTTCTTTGGGGTGAGTCCAGCGCATCAGCACTTCGGCCCCCGACCACATCTTGCTGTCGCCATGCACCACGGGCTGAAAGTAAGGAATGAATTCGCCTGCCTCGAGCGCCCGAAGCATCTCGTGGCTCGGAGACGTCGAGCGCTTCTGCAAGACATGGCCGATGGCACCCGAGACCACGCCAAAAAAGATCAGCAGACTGAACAGCGGCGGGTATTCATCGGCCATGTAGCGCCAGGTTTCGCCCTCGGGAAATCCCGCAGAAACGCTGAACGCATAACGCGAAGAATCGAGTGTGTGTTGTGCTATCGGCAACGCGGGCAGGGCGCCAGTGTGTACTTTGCCGTCGGCCGACAGCCAGTTGTCGCCCACTTGCAGCACCAGCAACATGTGCCGGCCGATCAGCCGCAACATGTTGCTCAGATGATAGCCGTCGAGTGTCGTCAGGGCGCCGCCGCGACCTTCGCTGAGTCGATAGACCAGCAGAGCGGTGTTGGGTGTTACCGGGTTGCCATTCATCAGCCACAACTTGCCCTGGTTGTAGTCGCCCGCGTTGACGGCTTCCTTGAAGTCGCCAAACAACGAACTGCAATAGAGGTTGTCGTCCCACACCAGATTGGTCGAGCGCACGAACGGGCGACGGGTCACTTGCTCGCGCAGGGCGAGCTTGACGTTCTCACAAGTCTGGCCGGCCAGAGGCAGCAATTCACGGGCGGCCTGGGCCGTGTTGTCGAGCATCAATTCGAATTGGCGCAACGCCTCTTTCGCAGTCTGTTGTGAACCTTGTTCCAGCGTGCGTTCGGCCTGCACGTAGAGAATTACGCTGCCCATCAGCACCGGAAGCAAGCCACTGAGCAGTGTGACGACGATGCGGGCGCTGCTTTTGCGGCGGGGTCTGGCGGTCAACGGCATGGGCGCATCCTGTCGCGGTGGAGTGGGGCTCTCGAATGCAGGCCGGATAACGGCGCGCCGCTGAAAATCACATCAGCCAGAAGGGAGGATAGATGGCAGAAGGCGCTTGCGCTGCTCATCAAAGATTCATCCGCGACGCCACTTCGATAAAGGCCAGGGTGGCGGGAGAGGCCTGGCGCTGATCGAGGACGGCAAGTCCGACCTGGCGCTGCACGGCGGGCAACAACGGCTTTTTCACGTAGTGAGACGTTGCTTCCTCCGGCAATGAGCCTTCGGCAACAATCGTGATGCCATCGCCACGGCTGACGGTGTCGAGGGTGCTGAGCAGTTGCGAGCAGCGATAGCGAATATTCGGTTGCAAGCGCGCGGCCATGAACAGCTGCGATACCAGTTCTGAAGAACCCGCCTCGGTGAGCACGAACGGGTCGTCGCACAAGTCCTTGAGAGTCAATGCCGATCGCGCTGCCAGCGGATGACCTACAGGGAGCAGGGCAACCATCTGGTCTTCGATCAGCGCAAATGTGTGGAAGCGATCTTGGGGCAGCACCACAAAACCGATGTCGATCCGCCGCTCTTCGAGCCACTGGGTCACTTGTCGATCGGGTCCTTCATCGATGTGCACCTCGATGCCCGGATGCGCCTCTCGATAACGCCGCAAAATATTGGGCAACAGTTTGATCGACGATGTTGGTCCGAACGAGCCGATGCGCAAGGTGCCGCTTTTCATACCGCGCGCATCGGCGGCTTCCTGACGCAAGGTGTTGGCCAGACCGAGCATGGCGCGGGCGCGCAGCAACAGTTGCTCGCCGATATCGCTGAGTTCCACTGTCGACTGGTGCCGACGCAGCAGCTCGACGCCGAGTTCTTGCTCCAGCGCTTTCATCGCATGGGATACCGCCGACTGTGAAATCCCCAGCCGATGCGCCGCGAGGGTGAAACCGCGCAGTTCGGCGACCAGCGAGAAGATCTCCAGTTGGGTGAGGGTCATGAGTATTTGCTCATTTTACGATGATGGGGAATGAGGTGAATGATACGGCATTCCTCAAGTTCCCGGGTCTGGAGCGTTATGCGCAATGTCGAACAGCTGCACACAACATCGTCGGATATTCCCGTTTACCTGACACTGGCGGTGGTCACCATGATCTGGGGCGGGACCTTTGTCGCCGGACGTTTCCTGGCCGGCAGCCTGAGCCCAATGTTCGCCGCCAGCCTGCGCTTCTTGCTGGCCAGTGCGGCGTTGCTGGGCTTTTTGTGGCTGGCGCGGATCCCCTTGGCGCGACCGACCCCAAGGCAGTGGCTGCAACTGATGCTATTGGGATTCTTCGGGATCTTCTTCTACAACCTGTGCTTCTTTTACGGCCTGCAATACATCAACGCGTCGCGGGCTTCGTTGATCGTCGCGTTGAACCCGGCGGTGATCGGTCTGGCCTCATGGTGGTTGTTCAAAGAACGCTTGAGGCGGGTGAAAGTCGCCGGAATCGCCACCTGTATTGTTGGCGCTGGTCTAGTGATCGTCAGCCGTAATCCGCAATTACTGGCTGCAACGCCTGACGCATGGATCGGTGATCTGTTGATCCTCGGCTGTGTGCTGGGATGGGGTGTTTACTCGTTGTTTTCCCGTGAATTGAATCAGACGCTGGGGCCGGTGCAGACCGTGACGTATTCGATCCTGATCGGCACGCTCATGTTGTGGGTTGTGGCGGCTGTGCGCGGCGAACTGTGCTGGGAGGCGCTGGATGATCTGGGGCTGCCGCAATGGCTGAGCCTGACCTACCTCGGCGTCCTCGGCTCGGCGCTGGCCTACATCGGCTATTACCACGGCATCCGCAAAATCGGCGCGACGCGCAGCGGGGTGTTTATCGCGCTGAACCCGTTGACGGCCGTGGTCTTCGGCGCAGTGTTGCTGGACGAACACCTGACATTGGCCATGTATGGAGGTGGCGCAATGATCCTGACGGGCATTTACCTGTGCAACAAACCCCTTGCACCGGGCGCCAGAAAGCGGATTTTATAGAGAGAGCAGACAAGCCTATTTACGCTGTGTAGAATCGGGTTACGCATACAATAATAATCGTCTTCTGGCAGCAGAAGCCTCGCCCGCAAGAGCCTTGGGTCGACAATGAAGATATTCGGGTTTCAACTGATCTACGGTGACTTCCTCGCCCGCAGTGTGCGTGGCATCTCCTGTGCGCCACCCACCGACCTCGCAGACTGACAAATAACCCAGGTTAATTTGATAAGAATGATGAGGCGTCACCATGACAGATTTATACGAAAACCCAATGGGCCTGATGGGCTTTGAATTCATCGAGCTGGCATCGCCGGTGCCGGGCACCCTGGAGCCGATCTTCGAGATCATGGGCTTCACCAAAGTCGCGACCCACCGCTCCAAGAACGTGCACCTGTACCGTCAGGGCGCGATCAATCTGATCCTCAACAACGAACCCAACAGCGTTGCGTCGTACTTCGCTGCCGAGCACGGCCCGTCCGTTTGCGGCATGGCGTTCCGCGTCAAGGATTCGCAAAAAGCCTACAACCGCGCACTGGAACTCGGCGCTCAGCCGATCCACATCGAAACCGGTCCGATGGAGCTGAACCTGCCGGCGATCAAAGGCATTGGCGGCGCGCCGCTGTACCTTATCGACCGTTTCGGCGAAGGCAGCTCGATCTACGACATCGACTTCGTGTTTATCGAAGGCGTTGATCGCAACCCGGTCGGTGCCGGCCTGAAAATCATCGACCACCTGACCCACAACGTGTATCGCGGTCGCATGGCCTACTGGGCGAACTTCTACGAGAAGCTGTTCAACTTCCGCGAGATCCGTTACTTCGACATCAAAGGCGAATACACCGGCCTGACTTCGAAAGCGATGACCGCACCGGACGGCATGATCCGCATCCCGCTGAACGAAGAGTCGTCCAAAGGCGCGGGCCAGATCGAAGAGTTCCTGATGCAGTTCAACGGCGAGGGCATCCAGCACGTTGCGTTCCTCACTGACGACCTGATCAAGACCTGGGATCAGTTGAAGAAGATCGGCATGCGCTTCATGACCGCGCCGCCGGACACCTACTACGAAATGCTCGAAGGCCGTCTGCCGAACCATGGCGAGCCGGTTGATCAACTGCAATCGCGTGGCATCCTGCTCGACGGCGCCTCGGAGCAGGGCGACAAGCGTCTGCTGCTGCAGATCTTCTCGGAAACCCTGATGGGCCCGGTGTTCTTCGAATTCATCCAGCGCAAAGGCGATGATGGTTTCGGCGAAGGCAACTTCAAGGCTCTGTTCGAGTCGATCGAACGCGATCAGGTGCGTCGTGGTGTGCTTGCCACCGAGTAATCGGCCACTGAAATGAAAAATCCCGGCCTGCAGCGATGCAGAGCCGGGATTTTTTTGAAGATCAAAAGATCGCGGCCCGAGCCTGCGGCAGCTCCTACAGGGAAAATGCATTCCAAATGTAGGAGCTGCCGAAGGCTGCGATCTTTTGCTTTTAAGGGCGGCGTTGCCGCGTCAGGTGTTTGAAGCCTTCGAAGATCAGCACCACAACCGCCAGCCAGATCGGAATATACGTCAGCCATTCCCCGGACTTGATGCTCTCACCGAGCAACAACGCCACGCCAAGCAACAGCACCGGCTCAACATAACTCAACAGGCCAAACAGACTGAACGGCAGCAATCGGCTGGCAATGATGTACACCACCAGCGCCGATGCACTGATCAGGCCGAGCAGCGGGATCAGCCACATCAGCCCCGGGTATTGATCAAACACGCCCAAGCCTTGCTCGCCGCCCTGCACAAACCACCAGGCGACCGGCAGCATCAGCGTCATATCCACCCACAATCCGCCGAGGTGGTCGGTTTTCAGGTATTTGCGCAGGACGAAATACAGTGGATAGCCGACCACGACCACCAGTGTCGCCCAGGAAAAACCGCCGACCTGATATAGCTCATTGAGCACGCCCAAACTGGCGAAGAACACTGCAATTTTCTGCAAATAAGACAGACTTTCTCCGTAGGCAATCCGTCCGGTCAGGACCATCGCCAGCGGCAGCAGAAAGTAGCCCAGCGACACGTCGAGGCTGTAGCCGTTGAGCGGCGCCCACATGAACAGCCACAGTTGCACACCGAGCAGGGCAGCCGAGACGCTCAACCCGGCGACCAGTTTTGGCTTTGCCGCGACCACACGAACCAGCTCCAGCACCCGCCGCCATTCCCCGGACACCAGCATGAACACGGTCATGCACGGCACGGTCAGCAGCATCCGCCAGCCGAAAATCTCTACGCCACTCAACGGTGTGAGCAACGAGGTGTAGTAATACATGACGGCAAACAGCACCGAGGCTGAAACCGATAGAGCGATACCTTTAGACAAACTGTCCTCGCGGGGGTTGATGGTCAAACGGGGCGCGAAGGATACGTGGTTTTTGTGCTGAATATTGGGCAAATGCTCAATATTCTTCACACACATTCCCCTGTATGAGCTGCCGCAGGCTGCGATCTTTGATCTCGCCTTTGAAAGTCGAAAGATCGCAACCTGCGGGCGTTCCTCCACAAGCGTAGTCAGTGGCAGGAAAACATCACTGAGCAACCTTCAACGGATTACCGAAGCGCTTGAGGTACATCTCGCCGAACTTGTAAGAGGCATAATCGGTGACGTGACCAATATCACGATAGACCGGCAAACCGTCGACGGTGGTCATGCAGGCGGCGTCTTTGCACTGCACGATTTTCGGGTCAATGACGATCAAGTCGGGATATTCAGCCTTCAGATCATTGAAGAGTTTTTCCAGTACCGGCTCTTTGGCACCTGACCATGGCGCCGTGGCGCAGAGGTTGCTTTGCTCGACACTGCCCATCAAACCGCGCAACTTGACCTGTTGCAGCAGGCAGGTGTTGATCCCCTCAGGCATAGGCAGCGTGTTCTCGAGAAGGACTGGAGTAGCACCGGATTCGACAATGATATCCAGAGACTTGCGGATCGCTGTGCCGAGACGTTGTCTTGACAGTTCCGGGCTGCGCGGGTCATCGAGTTTGGTGACGATGTCATCGTCGAGATAGGCCTCCCAGAACTGACCCACGATCACATACTTGAAATGCCGCTTCGCGATCATGTCGTAATAGCGTTGAGCGGCGTTGTGGCATTTTTGATACAGCCCGTTGGTGTATTTACTCGCGTCATAGAGGTAGATCCCGGGCAAGGCCAGGCACGCCGGATAGCCCTGTGTGAGCACGGCAAGATTGGCATCCTTGGCCAATGTTTCAACAAAGCCCCAGTAATGATTCGAAAACGAATCGCCCATCAGCAGTATTTGCGGTGCAGCCTGTGCGGCGCCCGATATGCAGCCAGGATCGGCGCCATCGCTGACACCCAGGCATCCCTCGCGAGTGGCCGGAACAGACGCTTTCAAACCGTTGAACACGTCGTTGTAGCCTTGGTTGAAGCGGTTCGGCCAGCCTTCTTGTCTGACGCTGGCCGCGTGGAGCAGCGACAGGCCGATTGCCGGCACGATCATCAGCACGACCAGGGTTTTGGCAAAGCCGAGCCTGGCCTTTCGAAAGCGGTTCTCGATCAACACATAGCAGAGCCAGGCCGTGACGAACGTGGAGACGAAGTAAACGATCGTCATCGGCGGGGTGAGCGCGATGCCCATGTAACTCATCACCGCCAGGATCGGCCAGTGCCACAAGTACAAGGAGTACGAGAGCGTGCCGATAAACACCAGGGGTTTGAACGCAAGCAGTTTTGAAGTGATGCTCGCATCGCCAACACCCTGGAACAGTAGGGCTGCCGTTGCGAGGCACACGGCAATGGCGTGATATCGCGGAAAGCCCGGCAGGATATCTTCCAGGGTGGCGCAGTAGATGATCGTCGCCAGCGAAAGCGCGCAGACCAGCGTGGCGCTCAGGCGATTGAGCCTGAACGTGTCCGTGCTGAAGATGACCGCACAAGAGCCAATCATCAATTCGAAAATTCGCGCGGTGAAGAAGTAATAGTTTTTTTCAGGAGCCGTGTAAGACAGGTACAGCGCGAGCGCCATTGCCGCCAGGGTCAAGCCGAGCACCGCTGCTTTGAAAAGGCTTTTCGCCAGATAACGGTAGAGCAACCAGAGGCCCAGTGGCAGCGCCAGGTACCACTGCCATTCGATGGCCAGCGACCAGGTGTGCAAGAGCGGCAGACTGGCCGCATCGGGCGTGGCGTAACCCGTGGTGACTTTGGAAAAGTACTGGTTGGAGATGATCAGCGACGTGTATTTCTCGCTTTTGAGAAAGTCCACATAGTCATCGGGCAAGTACAGCAACGTTGTGACAATCAGCGTTACGACCAGCAACGCAATCACGGCCGGTTGCAAGCGCCAGATGCGCCGCGTGTAGAACCCCGAGAAAGTGAACGTGCCGTTGTTCAGCGACTTCATGATGATTGCGGTGGTCAGATAACCCGAGATCACGAAGAAGATATCGACGCCAATAAACCCGGACGGGAAGAACGCCAGGCCGCCGTGAAAAATCAGCACCAACAACACTGCGATTGCGCGCAGCCCATCGATATCCGCACGGTAATCAATCGAAGGTTTGCGATCCACCGCAGTTGCGGTCGCTGCCGGCGCAGGAAGCTTATCGGCAAACAGTTTGAACAGCAGCCCGCGCAAAGGCTTCCTGGTTACCTCAACGGGGCGATTGAGCATGTATTAAATCCCTGGTTATTTCTGAACGCTCAATCAAATCATCCGTTTGATCGCGCTTGCTTCAACGAAAAACAGCCGATTGTATCGGCTGTTGCTGGACAAGGGAAAACGCTTAAACCAGATGCGGTTTACGCCCCGACACAAAATGACTGACATCGTTGAATCCCGGCGTCGATGCATGGCCCGGCGTCACCAGCGAATCGATGAAAGCCTCATCGGCTGCGGTGATCTTCACGGTCTGTGCCTTGGTATACGCATCCCATTGCGCTTCGGTGCGCGGCCCGACAATCGCCGACGTCACGGCACTGTTGTTCAACACCCAGGCAATCGCAAACTCCACCATCCCGACGCCGCGCTGTTCGGTGTACTGCTGAATCTGCTGGGCAATGCGCAGTGATTCCACGCGCCACTCGGTTTCCAGAATGCGTTTGTCCTGACGCCCGGCGCGGCTGTTGGCGTCCGGCTGCACATCCGGCGCGTATTTGCCGCTGAGCACGCCACGGGCCAGCGGACTGTAAGGCACCACACCCAAGCCGTAGGTTTGCGCCGCGGTGATCTGCTCGGTCTCGGCCTGACGGTTGACGATGTTGTACAACGGCTGGCTGATCACCGGGCGGTCCACGCCGAGTTTATCGGCGATGCGAATCACCTCGGCAATCCGCCAGCCGCGATAGTTCGACAAACCCCAATAACGAATCTTGCCCTGACGAATCAGATCGCCAATCGCCGAAACGCTCACTTCCAGCGGCGTGTTGTGGTCTTCGCGGTGCAGGTAATAAATGTCGAGATAGTCCGTGCCGAGCCGGGTCAGGCTGGCATCGATGCCATTGAAAATGTGTTTGCGGCTCAAACCGCTGCGATTCGGCACACCGTCCACCGGGCCGAAACCGACCTTGGTTGCCAGCACCCACTCATGCCGATGACGGGCAATCGCTTCACCGACGATCTCTTCGGAACGGCCGTTGGTGTAGACGTCGGCGGTGTCGATGAAATTGATGCCCTGATCCCAGGCCTTGTCGATGATACGCAGCGAATCCTCAGCGCTGGTCTGCTCGCCAAACATCATCGTGCCAAGGGTGAGGGTGGACACCTGCAAGCCCGAGTGCCCGAGTGTGCGAAAGCTCATGCCGAAATCCTTTTGTCGGTGGGAAAGGGTTAATCAAATACCAGAAGCGTGCGATGCGGCAAAGTGAATTATTGGCTCAATGCTGCGCAGCGCTGTTGCAGAAACGCCTGCAACACCCTTACCCGTTCCGACACCTGCACCCGATGCGGACAGAGCAAATTGAACGGCGCACTTTCGCCGTGCCAGTCATCAAACAACGTCACTAACCGCCCAGCGCGGACATCTTCAGCAATGTCGAGCCAAGCCTTGTACGCGATGCCATGCCCGGCCAGCGCCCAGCGGCGGGCGACTTCGCCGTCGTCGCTGAGGTAGTCGCCGTGGACTTCGACTTCCAGCGTTTCATCGCCGCGGCTGAAACGCCAGCTGTTATATGGCCGGCCATTGCGTAGATAGAGCAGGGCGCTGTGCTCGCTTAGTTCGCCGGGATGTTGCGGGGTGCCACGGCGTGCCAGATAGTCAGGGCTGGCGCAGGCGACGCGGCGGTGTTGCGGCAGAATCGGCAACGCTACCAGCGTCGAATCGCTCGGTACGCCAAAGCGCAGCGCTACATCGACGGTCTCGCGGAACAGATCGGCGTGGCGGTCGTTGAGCAGCAGTTGCAGCTGAACATTCGGATGTTCACGCTTGAAATCGTCGAGCCACGGCAACAACACGTTGCGCCCGAAGTCCGACGGTGCGGCCAGTTGCAACACGCCGCTCAGGCCTTCGTTTTGCTGCTTGATTGCCTGTTCGCCCTCGGCCAGCGCCGCCAGTGCCAGGCGCACGCTTTCAAGATAACGCCGGCCTTCTTCAGTCAGACGAATGCTGCGGGTGGAGCGTGCGAACAAACGGATACCGAGCCGGGTTTCCAGGCGCTTCAACGCAATACTGGCGGCGGCCGGGGTCAGCTCCAGCGCGCGAGCGGCAGCGGAAATGCTGCCGGCATCGGCGACACGGACGAAGATCTCCAGATCGAGAATCGAGCTCATTGCTAAAAATCCTTTAAAGATCTTTGCGTTTTTGCGGGATTTTTTCGTGATTGGCAAGGATGGATACTGCAATCAATCAATAATCGCAGGAGAGGCGCATGACCTGGACATTCGATCACCTGGCCTTCAATACCGCTGACGGGCAGAGCTTGCAGGACGATTTCGCCAAGTTGCTCGGGCTCAAGCCGGGCCGGCGACCGCCGTTTCCGTTTCCCGGGCGTTGGCTGTATCAGGATGAACATGCCGTGGTGCATGTGATTGAGCGGCCGTTGCCGGATGACACGGAATTGAGCCACATCGCGTTTCGTACTGATGAGCCGGCGGAAACGATTTTGCAGCGGGTGCGTGAGAGTGGATTGCCGTATCAATTGGCGCAGGTACCGGGCGATGGGATTGCGCAGATTTTTGTGCAAATGCCGGGTGGTCTGGTGATTGAGCTGGACGCCAAAGCGCAGCCCTCACCCTAACCCTCCCGAAATGTCGGACCGCCCGAAGGGAGAGGGGACTGACCGAGGTGCTTGAACTAGGTGCGCCGACGTGCAATACCGAGTCGAACTCAAATCTTGAAAAGCACCAAAATCGGCTCCCTTTCCCCGAGTCGAACTCAGGTCTTGAAAAGCCCACAGATCGGCTCCCTTTCCCCCTCGCCCCGTTGGGGGCGGTCCGACGTTTCGGGAGGGCTGGGGTGAGGGGGAAAAGATCTCCAGAACACCACAAAACCCAAGTCGGACACCCAATAAAAAACGGCCCTGAAAAAGGCCGTTCTACTCGGCATCAAAAACTCAAGCCCGCAACGTCCGCGTCATGCGCAACGCCAGCAAACTCCCGCCAACAATCACCCCCGCCAGCAGATACAGCGCGGCATCGGTCGAACCGGTGCTGTCCTTGACCCAACCCACCAGATACGGACTGAGGAACCCAGCCATCTGCCCCATCGAGTTGATCAACGCCAGCCCACCGGCCGCAGCACCCGCGCTCAACATCGCCGTCGGCACCGGCCAGAACATCGGCAGACCGGTCAGCGCGCCCATGGTGGCAATGGTCAGACCGAGAATCGCAATCGCCGGGTTAGCCGCGAAGTTCACCGCAATCACCAGACCGATCGCGCCCATCAACATCGGCACCACCAAGTGCCAGCGACGCTCCTTGCGCAAGTCTGCCGAACGCCCGACCACCAGCATGAACACCGCCGCCAGCAAATACGGAATCGCACTCAGCCAGCCGATCACCAGGTTATCGCTGAAGCCGAGGTTCTTGATGATCGACGGCAGCCAGAAGTTGATCGCGTACACGCCACTCTGGATGCAGAAATAGATCAGGCCAAACGCCCAGATCGCCGGGTTCTTGAACACCGCCAGCAGCGAGTCGGACGTAGTCTTCGGCTTGTTCGCCAAATCTTCCGCCTGATCCGCTTCGAGCACGGCGCGCTCATGCGGGCTCAGCCATTTGGCGTTGGCGAAGCTGTCGCTCAGGAGGAAATAGGCGAGGGCGCCGAGAATGACGGTAGGAATGCCTTGCAGCAGAAACATCCACTGCCAGCCCGCCAAACCACCTTGCCCTGCGGCGAAGTGATTGAGAATCCAGCCAGAGAACGGACTACCGAGCAATCCGGAAACCGGGATCGCCGACATGAACAACGCCATGATCCGGCCACGGCGGAAGGTCGGGAACCACTGCGAGAGGTACAACACGACGCCCGGGAAGAACCCGGCTTCGGCCGCACCGGTGAACAGGCGCAGCGTGTAGAACTCGGTCGGGGTGGTGACGAACAACAGGCAGGTCGACAGCGTGCCCCAAGTGATCATCATTACCGCGATCCAGCGCCGTGGGCCGAATTTGGTCAACGCCAGATTGCTCGGCACGCCACACAGCACGTAGCCGATAAAGAAGATACCGGCCCCGAGGCCGTACACGGTTTCGCTGAATTTCAGGGCGTCGAGCATCTGCAGTTTGGCAAATCCAACGTTGACCCGGTCGAGGTAGTTGAACAAGTAGCAGATGAAAATGAAGGGGATCAAACGCAGGGTGATGCGTTTGTAGACGGCGTTTTTATCGTCATCGATGGTCTGGGTAGCTGCGGCGCTGTGCGACATAGCGGCTCTCTCTTTATTATGATTTTTTGCGATGCAAAGGGTAACGTTGATCGCCCCGAGAGTCTCGGCCACCTTTGGCCGGATTGTCTTTGTGCCTGAGCACAGGGTTTGCCGCCAGACCCTGTGCGGGTGAACAACCGACTGCCGCGTTTTTCAAGGATCTTGCCCATCATGTTTGAACTCGATCACGACCTCGCCCAGGACATCGTCGACCGGGCCATGGCCATTTTGCCCTACAACGTCAATGTCATGGACAGCCAGGGGCTGATCCTCGGCAGCGGCGAACCGGAGCGTATCAACACCCGTCACGAGGGCGCGCAACTGGTGCTGGCCAACGGTCGCGTGGTAGAGATCGACGCGCAAACGGCAGTGCATTTGAAAGGCGTGCAACCGGGCATCAACCTGCCGCTTTTGCTCGATCAGCGCTTGATCGGCGTGCTCGGGATTACCGGTGAACCGGAGCAGCTGCGCACGTACGCAGAGCTGGTGCGCATGACCGCCGAAATGCTCGTCGGCCAGCGCAATCAACAGGCCGAGCAGCAATGGCGGCGTCAGCGTTGCGATGATCTGTTGGCGTTGCTGTTGAGCGAGGCGGGTGACTCGCCGCGACTGCTTGATGAGGCGCAGCAACTCGGACTCAAACCGCAATTGACGCGGGTGCCGTATCTGTTCGAGCTGGGCCTTGAACATGGGCCGGGGCAAACCGTCGAGGCGCTGAGTGCCTGGCTGATGTCGCGTTATCCCGATAGTTGGTGCGTGAGTTCGGCGAAGTCATCGCTGCTGTGGTGCCGCCCGGCGAATCAGACCGTCGAGCACGACCGCTTGCTGGAGAAGCTCGACGGTCTGGGCTGGAAGGTGCTGCGTATTGCCGTCGGCGGGCAGGCGGATGGACTGGCCGGGTTACGTCGGTGTTATCGGCGGGTTGGTGATTTGCTCGCCTATGGCCGGGAAGTGTTGCCGCACTCGCGATTGCTGACGTTGAACCGTTATCGCTTGCCGGTGATGTTGTGGCGGCATCGCAATGACGATGCGCTGGACGAATTGCTTAAACCGTTGCGCAAGGTGATCGCCAAGGACGGCAACGGCCAGTTGCTGGCGACGCTGCGCAGTTGGTGCGAGCACGATGGCCAGAGTCAGGCGTGTGCCGATGCGTTGGGGATTCATCGCAACAGTTTGCGTTATCGGATGGAGCGGATTGCTGAACTGAGTGGGGTTGATCCGTTGCGGCTCGATGGGATGTTGGCGCTTTATCTTGGGGTGCAGCTGTTACCCCAGACAGATCTGTCGGCATGAGGTGATTTTGAGGCCGCCATCGCTGGCAAGCCAGCTCCCACAAGGGTTGATGGTGTTCACTACATTTGTGTTCACCGACAATCCCTGTGGGAGCTGGCTTGCCAGCGATGGCGGCCGAACATTCACCGCCACTTTCCCTGTCTTTGTGAAAATGAACAATAAACGCCCCCGCCACTTGTGCAGCGGACCGGCGTCAACGCTCAGGCAGACTGGCAGCATGAGGGGCATTGCAACCGGAGAATTCGCATGAAGATCGTCATCGCCCCCGATTCGTTCAAGGACAGCCTCAGTGCCCAAGGCGTCGCCGAAGCCATTGCCCTCGGCCTTGCTCAGGTCTGGCCGCACGCGACCTTGGTCAAATGCCCAATGGCTGATGGTGGCGAAGGCACGGTCGAATCGATCCTTGCCGCGTGCGAAGGCGAGCTGCGCCGCACCCGCGTGCGCGGCCCTTTGGGCACAGCCGTCGACGCTGCATGGGGCTGGTTGCCGCACAACCACACCGCAATCATTGAAATGGCCGAGGCCAGCGGCTTGCAATTGGTACCGCTGGGGCAGCGCGATGCCTGCATCAGCAGCACTTTCGGTACCGGCGAACTGATTCGCGCAGCGCTGGATGCCGGCGCGCAACGGGTGATTCTGGCGATTGGTGGCAGCGCGACCAATGACGGCGGCGCCGGTGCGGTGCAAGCGTTGGGCGTGAAGTTGCTCGATGCGCAAGGACAGACGTTGGTACCCGGCGGCTTGGCCTTGGCGCAACTGGCGCGTGTCGATTTGAGCGAACTTGACCCGCGACTGGCGCACGTGCGCTTCGATATCGCAGCGGACGTCAATAACCCACTCTGCGGTCCGCACGGAGCTTCCGTGATTTTCGGCCCGCAGAAAGGTGCCTCACCGGCGCAAGTGCAGCAACTCGATCAGGCCTTGGGGCACTTCGCCGAACTGTGCGCACAAGCGTTGGGCAAAGACGTTCGTGATGAGCCGGGCAGCGGCGCGGCAGGTGGTTTGGGGTTTGCGGCCAAGGCCTTCCTCAGTGCGCAATTTCAAGCCGGGGTGGAAGTGGTTGCCGAACTGGTCGGCCTCGCCGAAGCCGTCAATGGTGCCGATCTGGTGATCACAGGGGAAGGGCGCTTCGATGCCCAGACCTTGCGTGGCAAGACGCCGTTCGGCGTTGCGCGGATTGCCAAACGGCATGACGTGCCAGTGATTGTCATTGCCGGTACTTTGGGCGAGGGTTACCAAGAACTCTACGAGCACGGCATCGACGCGGCATTCGCTGTGACCAGCGGCCCGATGTCCCTGGAACAGGCCTGCGCCGAAGCACCGCGCCTGTTGCGTGAACGCGCGACGGACATCGCCCGTGTCTGGCAGCTCGCTATCGACCGCTGAGCCTGATCAGCTGCCGAAGGCTGTGATCTTTTGATACTGCTTTTAAACGTCAAAAGATCGCAGCCTCGTTCCACTCGACAGCTCCTACACAAAACAACCAACTGTGTTTCATTGCTGTAACACCCTGAAAAATAGTTGCTCTTGACCCGCAATCTTCCTAAAGCCTGGCCGATACAGCTAACAGGCGCGCACATAACTTCCTAAAACAGTGACGCCGGACTGGACCCGCCCCCCTCGGGCCAGTGATCACGCATGGACGCTCGTAGTTTCTATCTTCCGAGAGCTCAACTATGTCCCTGCGTAACCTCAATATCGCGCCCCGTGCCTTCCTCGGTTTTGCCTTTATCGCCTTGCTGGTGATCGTGCTCGGCGTGTTCGCCGTCAACCGCATGTCGATCATTCGTCAGGCGTCCGTCGAGATGGATTCGACGCAACTTCCCAGCGTGACGCAACTTGCCGTAGTGACAGAAAACGTCCTGCGTCTGCGCATTCTGTCGTTCCGCGTGCTGGTCAACCGCGAAGCGGCCGGGTTGCAGGAAGCGCAGACCCGCATCGGCGTTCTGGTCGACAAGGTTCGCGCCGCCCAGGCCAGTTACGCCGCACTACCGGCAAGTCCGGAAGAGCGGGCGTTGTACCAGGCCTTCGCGACCACGCTGGACAACTACCTGCAAGCGCAGAATCAGATGATGGAGCTGTCGCGCCAGGACAAACTCGACGAGATGCGCACCCTGATCAACACGCGGATCAAGGACGGCACCGACCAGATGGGCGAACAGCTCAACAAGCTGATAGCGATGAACGCCGCCGATGCAAAGACCGCTTCGATTCAGGCCGGCCAACATTATGACAGCGCCATCACCGGCATCATTATCGTCGCCGTTTTCGCGGCCATTGCCACGGTGCTATTGGCCTGGCTGCTGACCCGCAGCATCGTCACCCCGCTGAACCGTGCCGTGCAGGCCGCGCAAACCATTGCTGACGGCAACCTCAGCAAAGTCATCGAAGTCGATGGCAAGGATGAAGCGACGCAGTTGCTGCAGGCGCTGGCCACCATGCAGAGCAACCTGCGCAAAACCATCGAACAGATCGCCGGTTCCGCCACGCAACTGGGCGCCGCTGCCGAAGAACTCAGCGCGGTGACCGAAGAAGCCTCCCGCGGCCTGCAACAGCAGAACAACGAAATCGAGCAAGCCGCCACCGCTGTCAACGAGATGACCGCCGCCGTCGAGGAAGTCGCGCGCAACGCCGTGTCGACCTCGGAAGCCTCGAACCAGTCGACCCACGCCGCCCGCGAAGGCCGCGATCAAGTAGTGAAAACCGTCGACGCCATCCAGACCATGACCCACGACGTGCAGAACACCGCGCACATGATCGAAGGTCTCGCCGCGCAGGGCCGTGACATCGGCAAAGTGCTCGATGTGATCCGCGCCATCGCCGAACAGACCAACCTGCTGGCGCTCAACGCGGCCATCGAAGCGGCCCGCGCCGGTGAGGCCGGGCGGGGGTTTGCAGTGGTGGCGGACGAAGTGCGCGCACTGGCTCATCGCACGGCGCAGTCGACCCAAGAGATTGAAAAAATGGTCGCCGGCATTCAGAACGGTACTGGCGAAGCGGTTTCGTCGATGCAGCAAAGCAACCAGCGCACCCAGACCACTCTGGAAATGGCCCGCGCGGCCGGCGTGGCGCTGGAGCAGATCACCCAGTCGATCCATCAGATCAACGAGCGCAACCTGGTCATCGCCAGCGCCTCGGAAGAACAGGCGCAAGTCTCGCGCGAGGTCGACCGCAACCTGGTCAACATCCGCGATCTGGCCACGCAATCGGCCGCCGGGGCCAACCAGACCAGCGCCGCGACCCACGAATTGTCGCGTCTGGCGGTGGATTTGAACGCCATGGTGGCGCGTTTCGTGATTTGAGATACGGTGAAGGCTGGAAACCGCGCAATCAGGAGACGTACATGCGCTATTCAGCCTTGACCCAACGAATCGCCGGAGAAGGAGCCGCCGCCTGGCAGATTCACGACCGAGCGCTGGAGTTGCGCGCCGAGGGTGTCGATATCCTGCTGCTGAGCATTGGCGATCCGGATTTCGATACACCTCTGCCAATTGTTCACGGCGCGATCGACAGCTTGTTGGCCGGCGATACCCATTATTCCGAAGTACGCGGTCGTTTGGCACTGCGCACGCTGATTGCCGAACGCCATCGTCGGCGCAGCGGGCAAACGGTCGATGCTGACCATGTGATCGTCATGCCCGGTGCGCAATGCGCGGTGTATTCGGTGGCGCAATGCTTGCTGGATCCGGGCGATGAAGTCATCGTCGCTGAGCCGATGTATGTCACCTACGAAGGCGTGTTTGGCGCTTGCGGCGCGACGGTGGTGCCGGTGCCGGTGCGGCCGGAGAACGGCTTTCGTGTCGACCCGGTCGACGTCGCTGCGCGTATCACGCCGAAAACCCGCGCCATGCTGCTCAACAGTCCGAACAACCCCAGCGGCGCGAGCCTGTCACTGTTGATCTGGCAGGAACTGGCGGCACTGTGCGTGCAGCATGACTTGTGGCTGATCAGCGACGAGGTCTACAGCGAACTGCTCTATGAAGGTCAGCACGTCAGCCCGGCGAGTTTGCCGGGCATGGCCGAGCGCACGGCGACAATCAACAGCCTGTCGAAATCCCACGCCATGACCGGCTGGCGCATCGGCTGGATGATCGGGCCGACATCGCTGGCCGAGCATTTAGTCAATTTGTCGCTGAGCATGTTGTTCGGGTTGCCGGATTTTGTGCAGAAAGCCGCAGAGATTGCGTTGCAGTCAGACCTGCCGGAAGTGACGCAAATGCGCGAGGAATATCGCCTGCGCCGGGATCTGGTCTGCGAACGTTTGCAGGGTTGTCCGGGGTTGTACCCGATTCGCCCGGATGGCGGCATGTTTGTGATGGTCGATGTGCGCCAGACCGGGCTGGGCGCCCAGGGGTTTGCCGAGCGGTTGCTGGAGGGTTATGGCGTGTCGGTGCTGGCCGGCGAGGCGTTCGGACCGAGTGCGGCGGGGCATATCCGTATTGGTCTGGTGCTGGATCGGGTGAAACTGGCGGATGCCTGTGCGCGGATTGCGCTTTGTGCGGCGCAGTTGTTACAAGCGCGCAGTGCTTGATGGTTTTGTCTTGCCTGCACTGGCCCCATCGCTGGCAAGCCAGCTCCCACAGTGATTTGAGGTGGACATGATATTTGTGTCCGCTCGAGAACCCTGTGGGAGCTGGCTTGCCAGCGATTGGGCCAGAACAGGCACTGAAGATCTCAGCCCTGCCAGGCCGATGGATTCACCAGATTCGCCGGCTTCTCTCCCTTCAACGCCGCCAACAGATTCTCCACCGCACAGCGCGCCATCGCTTCGCGCGTCTCATGCGTCGCCGAGCCCATGTGCGGTGTCGCCACCACATTATTCAACTGCAACAGCGGCGAATCATGGTTCAGCGGCTCACGCTCAAACACATCCAGCCCCGCCGCACGAATCCGTTGATGACGCAGCGCCTCAATCATCGCCGCCTCATCGACCACCTTGCCCCGCGAGATATTGATAAAGATGCTTTCCGGGCGCATCAGTGCGAACTGCTCGGCGCCGATCAAGCCTTCGGTCTGCGCCGTCAACGGCAAAGTCAGGCAAATGAAATCAGCCTGCTGTAACAATTCTTCGAGGCTTCGATATTGCGCATCAAATCGCGCCTCGACCGCCGGTTTGCGCGACTGGCTGTGATAGATCACCGGCATGCCGAAACCGAAATGCCCACGCTGGGCCAACGCCTCGCCGATGCGGCCCATGCCGATAATCCCCAGCGTCTTGCCATGTACATCGGTGCCGAAATGCGCCGGGCCGATGTTGCGGCTCCATTGGCCGCTGCGCACCATGTTCGCCAGTTCCACCACACGCCGGGCAGCCGCGAGGATCAGCGCGAAACCGGTGTCGGCGGTGGTTTCGGTAAGCACGTCCGGGGTGTTGCTCAGGAGGATCTTGCGCCGGGTCAGGTAATCGATGTCGTAGTTATCGACGCCCACCGAAACGCTGGCAATCGCCTCCAGTTGCGGCGCGAGATCAAGCAACGCCGCATCGAGTTTCAGGCTGGCGCCGAGCAAACCGTGGGCGCGGGGCAGGGCGTCGCGCAGTTGCATGAGACCGTCGGCGTCGAGGCTGTCGATCAGCGTCACTTCGCACTGCTCTTGCAGACGCGCCATCAGCGCGGGCGAAAGTTTCTTGTACAACACGACCTGTTTTTTCATGGCAAAAGTCTCTTCAGGAATGCGCTGGCACGGCACGCGTGGCAACGGCTTTGGCAACGACGCGATCACTGGCGCCGGGCTTGAGAAAAATAGTCAGCACCACCGACAGCAGCAGCGCGCCGCTCATCAGCAGGTACGAAGCGCCGGGCGAACCGGTGGAGCTGTTCAAGTAACCGACCAGATACGAGCCGCCGAACGAACCGAGCGCGCCCATGCTGTTGATCAGCGCCATCGCGCCACCGGCAACGTTGGCCGGGAGAATCTCCGGGACGATGGCAAAGAACGGCCCGTAAGGTGCGTACATGCAGGCGCCGGCAATCACCAGCAGCGTGTACGACCACCAGAAATGTTCAGCGCCCAGTGCATAAGAACC
This sequence comes from Pseudomonas sp. IT-232MI5, assembly GCF_949767845.1. Classification (NCBI taxonomy): domain Bacteria; kingdom Pseudomonadati; phylum Pseudomonadota; class Gammaproteobacteria; order Pseudomonadales; family Pseudomonadaceae; genus Pseudomonas; species Pseudomonas sp. IT-232MI5. The sequence goes on along the minus strand of NZ_CATKQE010000059.1, from coordinate 160,530 downwards.
GTAGAACGCAATGGACGCGATCAGCAGCGGCGGCCAGACAAAACGTTTGCGCTTCTGCAACTTGTCCGAACCCCACGACACCAAAAGCATGCCGATCACCGCCGCCAGGTACGGCAGCGCCGACAACCAGCCGGCCTCGATCATGTCCATTTGCGCGCCAGCCTTGAGGATCGACGGCAGCCACAGTACAAAGCCGTAAACGCCGATGCTCCAGCAGAAAAACTGCAGCGCGAGAATGATCACCTTCGGCGAACGGAACGCCTCGGCGTAGTTCTTCACCGCTTTGATGCCGACCTGTTCGGCAGCGAGTGCGCTTTCCAGATCCTGCTTTTCCTGGTCGTTGAGCCACTTCGCCTGAGCCGGACGATCATCGGCCAGACGCCACCAGATAAACGCCCACAGCACCGCCGGCAGGCCTTCGATGATGAACATCCAGCGCCAACTGAAATGCTGCACCAGATAACCCGAAACCACTGACATCCACAGCATGGTCACCGGGTTGCCGAGGATCAGAAAAGTGTTGGCCCGCGAGCGTTCGGCACGGGTGAACCAGTGGCACAGATACACCAGCATTGCCGGCATGACAGCGGCTTCGACGACACCGAGCATGAAGCGGATGACGATCAGCCAATAGGCGTTGGAGACCACGCCGGTCAACGTGGCGAGACCGCCCCAGAGAATCAGACTGACGAAAATCAGTTTCTTCACGCTGTGCTTTTGCGCGTAGATCGCACCCGGCACCTGGAAAAAAAAGTAACCGAGGAAGAACAGTGCACCGAGCAGCGATGACAGGCCCGGGGTAATCATCAGGTCTTCGGCCATGCCCGAGGCGGCGGCAAAACCGTAGTTGGCGCGATCGAGATACGCCAGGCTGTAGGTGATGAACACGATCGGCATGATGTACCACCAGCGGCGGGTGGCGAGGGTTGCGGTTTTCATGGGTCTTGCTCCTGAGCTTGTTGTTTTTGTCGCAGCAGGTTCAATAAATCGGTTGCCTGTCAGGGCCTCATCGCTGGCAAGCCAGCTCCCACAGGGATCTCGGGTATGTCAAAGATTGCATTTCCACCACCAACCCTTGTGGGAGCTGGCTTGCCAGCGATGGCGGCCTCAAATTCGCTGAAGAGTTCAGCCCGGGTTGGAAGGCCCTCCATATCCCCGCGACTCTGCACCGCCCGACTGCCAATCCAGTTCGCGCGCTGCACCGCCTCGGCAAAACCCTGATGCTCCAGCAGGGCGCTGATCATCCCCACCGCAAAGCCGTCACCGGCACCGACCGTGTCGACGACATTGGTCACCGGCACACCCGCGACAAAACCCTGATCCAGATGCGTTCGGTAATACGCACCCTGCGGGCCAAGTTTGATCGCCACCGCTTCGGCACCTTGATCGAGATAAAACGCAGCAATGTCCGCCGGGTCTTCGAAACCGGTCAGCAAACGGCCTTCACTCAAACCCGGCAGCACCCAATGGGCGAGGGCGGCGAGGCGGTTGATCTCGGTGATCATTTCGCGCTCGCTGGCCCACAGGCTGGGGCGCAGATTGGGGTCGAAGGACACGCTGCGCCCGGCATTGCGCATGCGTGTCATCAGTTCAAAGGACATCTCCCGCGTCGAGGCTGAGAGCGCCGGTGGGATGCCCGTGGCATGCAGATGACGAGCGCTCAGCAGATTGGTCGTAATCGACTGCGGCGACAAATGACTGGCCGCCGAACCGCGCCGGAAATACTCGACCTGCGGATCGCTGCCATCGTCATTGCGGGACTTGAACTGGAAACCGGTCGGGTGTTGTTTATCGACATCGACATGGCTGCAATCCAGGCCTTCCTTGATCAAGGTCTGCACCACAAAGCGCCCGAGCGAATCGTTACCGACGCGGCTCAGCCATGCGACGTTGAAACCCAGACGCGAAAGCCCGATGGCGACATTGCTGTCAGCCCCGGCGATGCGCTTGTGGAAGTGCTCGACGGCGGCCAGATCACCGGTCTGCTCAGCGACCAGCATCGCCATGGTTTCACCGAACGAGAGAATATCGATCTCAGACATGAGCGGGCTCCAGGCGGGATTGGCCGAGGCGGGCGAGGGCGGCGACGTGCTCGGTGGTCAGTTGCACCAGATCATCGCCCTGCAACGGATATTCGGCGGCGCGCATAACGCCTTGGGCCATGTGCCGCAACAGTTGTTCCCATAGATGCAGGTCACTGACGGCCGGCGGCACCGCCACCAGTTTGCCGTCGGCGCGACGGGCCACGGCTTTGCAGTGCACATAACCGACATGCCGGCCGAGCAGGCGAGCGGCGCTGGTGGCGGACTGGTCCTGCCACTGCCAGTTGCCGATGTCGAAAGTCATTTTGATCGGCAGATTGTGCTGCTCGACGGCAGCGAAGAAGCGCTGAAACGGTTCGATGCGTCCGCCGTGCAAGGTCTGGTCGTTTTCCACCAGCAACTGCACCGGGCTGAGCTTCAAGCGTTCGGCCAGGGCTTGCAGATCGTTGGTGTCGGTGAAGTAGCCGAGAGAAACCTTGAGCCACTTTGAGCCGAACGCTTCGGCCTGTTGCAGCGCGGTGATCAACTCGGGATTAGGCTGCGCCTGACCGGCCAGCCACAGTTCGGTGGGCGAGGAATAAATGCTTAGCAAGCCCTGCGCCTGCGTGGCCTGCGCCAAGTGCGCAGGGTCTTCGCGCGTCAGCAGCTCTTCGCGCCATTCGATGCGATTGGCCCCGGCGGCGGCCAGAACATCGATGAAAGCGTCCTGCCCGCGCTGACGCACAAGCTCGGCGCCGTAGCTGGACAGACTGATGGAAACGGCGGGTTTATTCATTGTTATTGACCTCTGAAACCGGTTTCATTTTTGTTCAAAAAAATATCAGGTGTTTCTGTGTTGTCCTTTCGGACGCCTTCGCGAGCAGGCTCACTCCTACATTTGGAATGCGTTCCCCCCTGTAGGAGTGAGCCTGCTCGCGATAGCGTCAGCTCAAACACCGCTAACCCCCAAGGTAGACCCACGCTCAACCAGCACCGGCGCAAAATCCACCACCCGCGCCACCTCGTCATCCCCGCGCAAACGCTTGAGCAAACACTCAAACGCCCGCGCGCCTATCTCTGCCGTCGGCTGAGCCAGCGCGGTAATCCCGCTGCCCACCAACGGATACCAATCCAGATCATCCAGGGCAATCAGCCCGACATCCTCGAACAATCGAACACCCAATACTCGTAACGCCGACGTGGCCGCCAACGCTGCCACACCATTGGCGCAAAACAGCGCTTTCGGGCCATTGCCGGGTGTGTTTAAAAAAGTTTGAAGTTGTGCGTTCAGTTCATCGCCGGTTTCCAGCACCGCCCCGGCCAGGTTCGAGCGCTGAGCAATCTGCGCCTGAAAACTGCTGACCCGTTCGATCCGTGAACTGGTGCCGTCATACGGCTCAGTGACCAGCACCAGATCCCGATAACCGCGCTGCTCCAAATGCGCCAGCGCCATCTCCACCGCTTGGGGGTTGTTCAACCCAACCATGTCGCTGTCCAGTCCGTCGACCTTGCGATCCACCAGCACCAGCGGCATCTCCCGGCGCAGCTCGTGCAGTTCGTCACGGTGATGGCCAAGGGTGTTCACGATCAACCCTTCGATGTTGTACGAGCGCAACAGGGCCAGGTGCTGGCGTTCCTGCTCGTCATCGCGGTCGGTGTTGCACACCACCAGGCTGTAGCCGTGCGCTCGGCAGGCGGTTTCCACCCCGTGCATCACGGCAATCGAATAAGGGTTACGAATATCGGCCACCAACATGCCGATCAGGCGCGTACGTCCGCGTTTCAGACCACGGGCCATTTGGTTAGGGCGATAGCCGAGTTCGGCAATGGCTTGCTCGATGCGCAGGGCAATGGCATCGGAGAGCAGGGCGCGATCATCGCCAATGAAGCGCGAGACGCTGGCCTTGGACACGCCTGCGCGCTCGGCGACGTCGAGCATGGTCACGCGGCTGCGCTGGGCGGTTGAGAAGTCGTTCATTAATGAACCTTGTTGTTATAGGAATGCGCTGAAACCGGTTTCAGGAGAGCCGATTAGCAGGAAAGTCGTCAAGCGATTTTATCGTCTGATAGGCCGATATTCCGACAGGCGGTCGAAATACCTGTCAGATATGACAGTAGGCAAGAAGTCTGACACGACGTTTAATCGGACCGAGGCTTTTCATTAATTCCAAAAGACATCAAGGGGCTTTGACGTATGTCTAACCGAGGGCCGCTAAACTTTAATCCACCGAGAGTCATCGGTGTAGAAGATGCCGATATTGACCCGGACGGATATATCCCGCTGGATTTGTTACTGGCAGGAATCGACGTGGTCATTCCCCTGTGGCCCAGTTACGCAACGCTGCCTGATGATAGGGATGTTTTAACGGTTTACTTTGATCAGCCAGGGCAGCCGCTGTTCAAGATCGAAAATACCTACACAGCAGCGGACATCCAGCCAGAATTTATTATTCGTATCGATGCGAGCTTTCTGCAGGTTAACGGCGTTGGTCAGTTGCGCTACGAGGTTTTGGATACTGCGGATCAACTCTCAAAGTCAGATCCTCGCAATCTTACAATTGATCACACCCCTATTCCACGTGATCTCGATGAGCCGGATTGCCCCGATAAAGATTTCTACGGATATCTGAACTGCGACACAGATCCACCTTTATGGGAGGGCGTTAGAGTATCTGTTCCCCCCTTGTCGGGATTCAAAACTGGAGATCGAGTTGAGTTGCTTTGGAGAGGTTATCCAAGTTTAAACGGAAGTAATGTGGAGTACGTTAGAGCTCGCAAGAAAAGCATCCGTTTTCCACTGAGCGAGAATGATATAAAAAACGGATACTCGCTAGTGATCGAGCCTTACGATGTTCATATAAAACCCATGGTGGAGAACTCTTCAGCGGTCGTTCAGTATCGGGTTTTTCGCGGCCGGAGACTCGTTGGAGTCTCCAAAGTCAGAGTAGTTAAAATTGATCGAATAGTTACTGGCGAGGAATTTCCATGCGGGCCGTAAAGTATGGAGCGAAAGTGGTAAGTGATAAATGTGGGATAACCAAGAGATTAGAAAGATTTCCTGATATGCAAACGTATGGAGAGAACCATGAACGCTATAGTTAAAAAGGCACACCTGTCCAGGCTGGCGGCGCTTAAAGCAAGGTCCACCGTGCATAACGCTATTGATGCGGATCCGCCATTGGCTGTTACATTCCCTGCGCAAACACTAGCTCCTGATTTGCGCATCCCGATTGCTTCTCTTAACGGTGATTTGGAATATGTGGTACCAAAGCCGGTAATTGAGGACGACGATGATTCATTTCAACCACAGATTCGAATAGCAGGTACGACGACGTGGCTGGACGTTGTTGATCCAGCGGATCCAGACTCTCCGTATATTATTCCCGGTGCGGTCACTGGTCGAGACTGGACGGTGCCCTACAAGATTCGACGCAGCTTGTTTAGAGAGGAGCTTACACCCGAAGCGCCTACCCAATGGGAGTTCCGATATATTTTCTTTGCTGGCGGTATTAATGATGTCGCATCCAGTACCGCTACCTTCGCCATCGATCTTACACCGCCCTACAGAGTAAAAACCCCGCCCTCCGACCGAACCCCCGGAGCGCCTACATGGCCTACCGATTTAGGGCCGAGTGTTCCCATTGATGAAGCCTACCTCGAAGGCAAAACCCATATCATCGTCAAGCCCGTGATTCCCGCAAACTACGAGGCAACTGACGTTTACAGATTTTTCTTCGGGCCTGCGCCGGATCCCGGCCGCGATACTCCCGTATTTAATGATGTACTGTCGGCGGCTCGGGAAGCTGCAATTGAAGTCAAAGTGTTTGTCGATGCCACTGATGGGCCTAATCAGCTTATTTATGTGTCCAAAGATCTGCCGGGAAATGAAGGACGCCGATCAAACTTCAGTCAGCGTACCGTTCAACATGCCAAGGATCCCGATCCCGATACGGTGGTACCACCGATTGTCACGCTGGCAAATGGTACCGATGGCGACAACTTGATCGATCTTGCAGACACTCAGTTTGATCCTCAAGGTGTGGAGTTCAAGGTCAAAGTGCCTACTCCCAATGCTCCAGCGGATACGATTGCCGGCTACTGGGGGGGGCAACAGGTAGGCACCGAACAGCGCGTGGGTGCCAATACCGAACTGACGTTTTACGCCCCCTATGATCTGGTCAAGCAGGTATACGGCGATACCGATGGCATCGTTAAAACCGATGTCAGTTTTAAGATGTTTCGTGGTATCCGTACGTTGGCTGACTCAAACGTTGAAATCGATGTTGATATTTCATATATCGGTCCGGATCCAATAACCATTGGTCTGGAGGCGCCAACGCTGAAGACAACTGCGGGTACTGACAACGCAATCGAGGAGGGTGATTACGGAGATAACGCCATTACTGCGACTATCAAACTTTTTGCTGCCCCCCCGACAGAAGAAGGTTGGCTGATCGATCTGTTTTATGACGACATCCAGATTGGCGACCCCATTGCGTTAACAACAGGTCAAGAGGGCACGGACATAACTCGTGTCATTCCGTGGTCTGTTATTCAACAGCAGGAAAGTGGGTCCAAGGTTCTACGGTATACCCTCTACACTCCGGGCTCGAACAACCCAACTCCGTCGAGACCGAGGGATATCCCGGTCGAGCCATTCCCGATTGAAATGGCTGCGCCGGTAATATTGGGGCTGGCGGGGTCGGTAAGAAGGATTGGATGCTCCACCTTGAACTTCCCTACGGAGACTGTCCCAAATGATGGTACCGCGAGACGAAATTTGCTCGTTCGTGTATTGCCCAATACGTATACGGTCGATGGTGAAACCATTACTTTGAAGTATCAGGCATTTGAACGGGCGGACCCGACGAAACCTATTCCCGATACTGAAGCAACGGCGACTTACCCAATCTCGGGGACATTTCCTACCGGTGGTGCGCTAATCAATATTGGTGATTACGAGGAAGATTTCAAACCGGCTCATATGCAACTTGCCAAGGTGACTTATTCCATTTCCCGCGGGGGAGCTGGTAATAATCCGACACCAGACTCGCTGCCTGCTGAGAACACACTGGATCTGGATGACAGTCAAGGTCGTTTTTGTGAGGAATTTATTCCCGTTCCAAATCCATAATGGGTGATTGTGGGGGGCGTGATCTCAAAGTTTGTGACCGCCTCCCCCGGTTACTGACATCTGGTATTCAATTTTCTAGCCAGAATGAGATTTCGCCAACTAACTGAGGATAAGTCCTACATAAATTTATGAGTCTTCTCTATAGCCTTGCGCCCCTCCAGGAATGGCTACGACTGCCATTTCACCAGTCAGACAGCAGGTATTCACTATGCGGGGTAAGTCATTGTCGGGTCCAGGCCGTTCGCGGCGTTACATAGTTTTGAGCCCTTCGTTGTTGGCAATTTTGAGTGCCTGCGCCAGCGCGGCTCCGGTCGTGGGTCGCGAGGAAACGGTAAACGGTGGCACGCCGGAACGATGGGACCTTTCCCAGAGCGCCACGCTGACGGTCAACGGCGCGCAAACGCTGTCCATCAACTCTGAAAATTCCACGTTGATCGTGAATCCTGGTAGCACAACGCAGCAGATATCGGCTCGCGAAGGGTCAACGGTCAATCTGAGCAATGCGACCGTTTCGGCTACCGGGGGCTTGGCGGCGGTCTTTTTAAGTAGCTCTCAAGCGACGATCGACAGCAGTTCGATTACCGGAAATCGTGTTGGACTCCAAGTGGTTCGCGATGCCACTACACAGGACGGCTCCAGTGTTTCTGTTACCAATGGCACGAAGATCACTGGTGTGACCGGGGGAGCGTTGGTCAGTGCCTTCAGCGTCCTGAACCTCAGCGATTCCGACCTTCTCGGGACCGGAGCCAGCAGCTACGGACTTCGGCTGAATAGCGGTCAAGCGACGGCCCGAAACAGCACTATCATTGGTGGTCGAGAAGGCGTCGTCGTCGATTCCGATCTCAACAAGGTTCAACCGGCGACGTTGAATCTTGAGAACACTACAGTGCAAGGCAAAACCGGCGCTGCCATTCTGGTCAACTTTGCTAACACCACGGATTCCACAGCGGCCATTACGTTGACCAACTCGCGCTTGCTCGCCGGCAACGGCACCTTACTGGATGTCCGAGGCGGGGCAGATGCCTCGCTGGTGGTCAACGACAGTACGCTCAATGGTGACATCGTCACGGAGCAGGGCAGCACCACAAACTTGACTCTGCAAAACAACTCGAAGCTGACGGGCCAATTGCAAAATGTGGCCAGCGCCACGATCAATGACAGTTCCCAGTGGGTACTGACGGGTAATAGCAGTATCGACCAGTTGAGCCTGAACAACGGTGGCTCGGTGGTCTTCGGGGCTACCGACGCCTTTTATCAACTCAACGTAACGTCCTTGTCTGGCAATGGCCGTTTTGTGATGGGCACCAACTTCACCACGGGTGAAACGGATGTGTTGAATGTCACGGGCACCGCCCAAGGGACACATGAACTGCTGATCGCCAGCAGTGGTCTTGACCCTGCTAGCGGACAACCTGTCCGCGTGGTGCAAACCGCAGGCGGCGACGCTCAGTTTTTCATGAGCCGTGATGTCGATCTGGGGACGTATTCCTATGGTCTGGCGAAAAGTGGCAACGACTGGATACTCGATCCCAGCACGCGGACCATCAGTCCTGGGGCTCGCTCAGTGCTCGCTCTGTTCAACACGGCCTCAACGGTATGGCTGGGCGAGTTGACCTCATTGCGCACGCGTATGGGCGAATTGCGCTTCAATGGTGGTCAATCCGGCGCGTGGGGGCGTACTTACACCAACAAGTACAACATCGCCGATGGCTCGGGTGTTGGCTATCAGCAACGCCAGAGCGGGTTTACTTTAGGAGCGGATGCGCCGCTGCCGGTGGGTGACGGGCAGTGGTTGGTCGGGGTGATGGCAGGCCAGAGTCAATCCGACCTCGATCTTGACGCAGGCACCTCCGGGAGCGTGGACAGCTACTATGTGGGTGGCTACTTGACCTGGCTGGATGCGCAAACCGGTTATTACTTTGATGGAGTATTGAAGGCCAACCGCTTCAATAATGATGCCAAGGTGGGGCTGAGTGATGGAACGCGGGCCAAGGGTGATTACGACAATTCCGGGGTCGGTGGTTCGGTGGAAATCGGTAAACACATCAGTCTTGCTGACGGAAACTTCCTGGAGCCCTACACGCAATGGTCTGCAGTGGTCATTGAGGGCAAGGATTATTCCTTGAGTAATGACCTGCAGGCAGAGGGTGATCGAACTCGTTCATTCATCGGTAAAGTGGGTGTCACTGCCGGTCGAAATATCGAACTGGATCAGGGGCGGACTGTACAGCCTTATATTCGACTTGCCTGGGCACATGAGTTTGCAAAGAACAATGAAGTCCAGGTGAATAACAATGTGTTCAACAATGACCTGTCCGGCTCTCGTGGGGAACTGGGTGCTGGCGTCGCTGTAGCGATAGCCAGAAGTTTCAGCGTGCATGCCGATTTCGAGTACAGCAACGGCCGGTACTTTGAGCAGCCCTTGGGTGCCAACATCGGAATTCGCTATATTTGGTAAACGAGGCAATAAAAAAGGAAGCAAAAGCTTCCTTTTTTTTGTTTGCCGGCATTATGGTTATGCGGCGATCGACCGATATCCACGCAACTTCACGATGTCTCCCTTTGCTGAGAATCTAACCTCCAAGGTTAGTTCTTTCTCCACATCGTCGTCTCGATTCTCCACCACGACGTTGTTCAAGTTCCCGGAAAGAGTAGCGGAATCAGGATCATAAGCGATGATGGCTGCCCCCGAACGCTGAGTATAAGTTACAGGCTTGGCTGGATCGCTGTTGTCGACAAATGTCAGGCGAACCTCATGGGATGTTGGTGTCAGTTCGTAGCTGTCATTCGGCAGGTTTTTGGAGAAGGACAGGGTGATTTCTTTGGTTGTAAAGTCCGTTTTACGCTGACGGGCAAACATTACGTAGGCCTCACCGTGCGGCAGCGGGAAGGTTTGCTCGGAGAGTTCAACCAGGCTTGCTTCAAACTGTTCTACGGCGTTGATTGTCCCTACACACTCACCTGTGCCGATTGCATTTCTACGTTTGAGAATTTTATTGATCATTTTTGCGGTCTCCATGTCATGACGAGATATCCCGTGATTAAAGGAAACTTTCGGGATGAGCTATCAGAGCGCTAATGAGGCCAACTGTAAACTGTCAGACTTGACAGTTTACAGTTGGCCAGAAGTGTGATTTCCGAAATTTGGTTATTGGCGAAGGTTAGTTTTGATGGGGAACGTGATTTAAACGGTTCAGGCTCCCGATCATCAGGTTAGCGGATCTACGCCGCCCGCTTGGAAGGACAGTCTCGGTGGACAATAAAATAATCAGCCAAACAGTCCTGCCGCGATATTGATTGAAAATCCCAAAATAGCCGTGTTGAACACAAATCCGATCAGTGATTGCGCCAAAACGATTTTGCGAATATCCCGTGTCGCCACGCCGACATCTGCTGTCTGCACCGCCACGCCGATGGTGAACGAGAAATACAGGAAGTCCCAATAGTTGGGCGTGGTCAGCCCTTCGGCGAAGCGCAACGCCGGTTCCTTGCCGTCCCAGGTGTAATACAACCTTGCGTAATGCACGCAGAAAATCACCCCGATCAGCAGCCACGAACCAATTACCGTCAGCGCGGTGAAACCGTAATGAAGGAGCTTGCGCGTGGTTTCCAGGTCTTTGCTGCCGGCCAGTTCGAAGGTGATGGTTGCCAGACTGGCAAGGGCGGCGATGCACACCACGAACAGCACCAGCCCGGCATTCTCGTCTTCGACTTCAGCGATGCGTTTGACGTCCGGGGCCTTGGCGCGCACGGTCAGCCAGAACATCAGAATCAGGTAAGTCCAGACACCGGCGTTCCAGCCGATGAGGATTTTGCTGACGATGGAATCAGCGGGCGCTAACAGGCCAGTAGCGAGGCCGAGGAGGGCAGCGGCGGACAGGCGAGGGTGGGTGCGGGCGAGGAAGCGCATGGGGACTCACGTTGGTGAACTGTCTCTGCACCATAGCGTACGCAACCCTGCTTTTGTAGGAGCTGCCGAAGGCTGCGATCTTTTGATCTTCTAAAAGCAAAGTCAAAAGATCGCAGCCTGCGGCAGCTCCTACAGTTTGGATCAGTGGGGTTTGGTGAATCGTTGTACGAGTTTCATGACCACGACGAAGAAGACCGGCACGAAGATCACCGCCAGCGTTGCGGTTATCATCCCGCCGATCACGCCAGTACCGATCGCCTGTTGGCTCGCCGAGCTGGCGCCGGTGGCAATGGCCAATGGCACCACGCCAAGAATGAACGCCAGCGACGTCATCACGATCGGCCGCAGACGCAAACGCGCCGCCTGCAACGTTGCATCGATCAGGTCGTGACCTTCGTCATACAGGCTCTTGGCGAACTCGATGATCAGGATCGCGTTCTTCGCCGACAGACCGATGATGGTGATCAGGCCAACCTTGAAGAACACATCATTGGGCATCCCGCGCAACGTCACCGCCAGCACCGCGCCGAGCACACCCAGCGGCACCACCAGTAACACCGAAGTCGGAATCGACCAGCTCTCGTACAGCGCCGCCAGACACAGGAACACCACCAGCAGCGACAGACCGAGCAGGATCGGCGCCTGATTGCCAGACAAGCGTTCCTGCAACGACAGGCCGGTCCATTCCTGACCCAGACCTTTCGGCCCCTGTGCAACGAGACGTTCGATTTCCGCCATGGCTTCGCCGGTACTGTGCCCCGGTGACGGTTCACCGGAAATCGCAATCGCCGGATAGCCGTTGTAACGGGTCAACTGCGCCGGGCCCTGAATCCAGTTGGCCTGTACGAATGCAGACAGCGGCACCATGTGCCCGGCGTTGTTGCGCACGTGCATTTTCAGCAGATCGGCCACCTGGCTGCGTTGATCACCTTCGGCTTGCACGACGACGCGCTGCATGCGCCCCTGATTGGGGAAGTCGTTGATGTAGCTGGAACCGACGGCAGTGGACAGCACGTTGCCAATGTCGGCGAACGAGACGCCCAGGGCATTGGCCTGTTTACGATCCACGACCAATTGCACCTGCGGCGCTTCGGCCAGTGCGCTTTCACGCACGTTCATCAGCACTTTGCTCTTCTCGGCGGCCGCGAGCAGTTCAGTTCGCGCCTGCATCAAGGTCGCATGGCCAAGACCACCGCGATCCTGCAAGCGGAACTCGAACCCGCTGGACGTGCCGAGGCCATCCACGGGCGGTGGCAGTACCGAGAACGCCATGGCGTCCTTGATTTCACTCAGTGCGATGTTGGCGCGATCGGCAATCGAGCTGGCGGAATCATCACTGCCACGCTGTGACCAGTCCTTCAGCGTCGAGAATGCCAAAGCCGCGTTCTGGCCACTACCGGAGAAGCTGAAACCGAGAATCACCACACTGTCACTGATCCCTGGCTCGCCGGCGTTATGCGCCTCAAGCTGTTCAGCCACCGCCACCGTACGATTCTTGGTGGCGCCGGGCGGCAGTTGAATGTCGGTGATGGTGTAACCCTGATCTTCCACCGGCAGGAACGAAGAGGGCAGGCGCGCGAAGCACAGACCCAACCCGATCAGCAGCACCACGTAGATCAGCAGATAACGACCGCTGCGTTTCAGCGCATAGCCGACCCAGCCCTGATAACGATCGGTCAGGCGCTCGAAGCGGCGGTTGAACCAGCCGAAGAACCCGGACTTTTCATGATGCTCACCCTTGGCAATCGGCTTGAGCAGTGTCGCGCACAGTGCCGGCGTGAGGGTCAGGGCGAGGAACGCCGAGAACAGAATCGACGTCGCCATCGATAGCGAGAACTGCTGGTAAATCACCCCGACCGAGCCTTGCATGAACGCCATCGGAATAAACACCGCCACCAGCACCAGGGTGATGCCGATGATTGCGCCGGTGATCTGCGTCATCGCCTTGCGCGTGGCTTCCTTGGGCGACAGGCCCTCGGTGGCCATGATCCGTTCGACGTTCTCCACCACGACAATCGCGTCGTCCACCAGAATGCCGATAGCCAGCACCATGCCGAACATGGTCAGCACGTTGATCGAGAAGCCCAGCGCGAGCATGGTCGCGAATGTACCCATCAACGCCACTGGCACCACCAGTGTCGGGATCAGCGTGTAACGCACGTTCTGCAGGAACAGGAACATCACCGCGAACACCAGCAACATCGCTTCGCCCAAGGTGTAAACCACTTTGGTGATCGAGACTTTGACGAACGGCGAGGTGTCGTACGGAATCTTGTATTCCACGCCCGCCGGGAAGTAGCGGGACAGCTCATCCATCTTCGCCCGCACCAGGGTCGCGGTGTTCAGCGCATTGGCACCGGGCGACAGCTGCACGCCGACAGCGGTGGACGGCTTGCCATTGAGGCGCGTGCCGAACTGATATTCCTGGCTGCCAATTTCGACCCGCGCGACGTCACCGATGCGCACGGTCGAGCCGTCGCGATTGGCTTTCAGCACGATGTCGGCGAACTCTTGCGGCGTCGACAACTGACCCTTTACCAGAATGGTCGCGGTGATTTCCTGGTTCGACGGATTGGGCAGGTCGCCGATGCTGCCGGCGGAGACCTGAGCGTTTTGCGCGACGATGGCTTCATTGACGTCAGCCGGCGTCAGGTTGAAAGCGATCAGCTTCTGCGGATCGATCCAGATGCGCATGGCCCGCTCGGCGCCATACAACTGCGCCTTGCCGACGCCCTCCAGACGCTTGATCTCGTTCATCACGTTGCGCGCCAGATAATCACTGAGCGCCACGTCATCGAGCTTGCCGTCGCTGGACGTCAGGGTGATCAGCAGGAGAAAACCGGACGAGACTTTTTCGACCTGCAAGCCCTGTTGATTGACTGCCTGCGGCAGACGCGACTCGACAACCTTGAGGCGGTTCTGCACATCGACCTGCGCCAGCTCCGGGTTGGTGCCCGGCTGGAACGTGGCTTTGATCGTCGCGCTGCCGAGGCTGCTCTGCGATTCGAAGTACAGCAGGTGATCGGCGCCGTTGAGCTCTTCCTCGATCAGGCTGACCACACTTTCATCGACGGTCTGCGCCGAGGCGCCGGGATACACGGCGTAGATTTCGATCTGCGGCGGGGCGACATCGGGATACTGCGCCACCGGCAACTGCGGGATGGCCAGCGCACCGGCCAACAGGATGAACAACGCGACGACCCAGGCAAACACCGGGCGGTCGATAAAGAACTGCGGCATAGAAAAGCGTCCTGCTTACTGACCAGAGGTCTGGGCAAGTGGAAGAGGGGTGTCGTCGATCTGCACGGTTTCGCCGGGACGGGCATGTTGCAGGCCTTCGATGACGATGCGGTCGCCGGGCTTGAGGCCGCCGGTGACGATCCAGCGATTGTTCTGCACCGCGCCCAGTTGCACCGGTTGCTCGGCGACGCGCATTTGCTCATCGACGGTCAGCACCTGGGCAATGCCGGCGCTGTCGCGCTGCACGGCGCGTTGCGGCACGGTGATGCCGTTCTGAATGGTTGCCTGCTCGAGACGCACGCGAATGAAACTGCCCGGCAGCAAATCCAGGTCCGGGTTGGGGAATTCGCTGCGCAGGATGATCTGACCAGTGCCCGGGTCGACGGTGATGTCGCTGAACAGCAGCTTGCCCGGCAGCGGATACAGGCTGCCGTCATCCTGAATCAGCGTGGCTTTGACCTGATCCTGACCGACTTCCTGCAACTGCCCGGAGCGGAACGCGCGGCGCAGTTCGTTGAGTTCACGGGTCGATTGGGTGAGGTCGGCGTGAATCGGATTTAGCTGTTGAATCAGTGCCAGCGGCGTGGTTTCGTTTTGCCCGACCAGTGCGCCTTCGGTGACCAGTGCACGACCGACACGGCCGGAAATCGGCGCGGTGACGGTGGCATAACCCAGATTCAGTTTCGCCCGTTCGACGGCCGCCTTGTTGGCCGCAACGTCAGCGGCGGTTTGCCGGGCATTGGCGCGGGCGTTGTCGTAGTCCTGGCCGCTAATGGCTTGGTCGTCGATCAACTGGGCATAGCGCTGCTCTTGCAGTTTGGCCTGGAACGCATTGGCCTCGGCCTTGCGCAGCGCGGCTTCGGCGCTGTCGAGGTCAGCCTTGAACGGTGCCGGGTCGATGCGGAACAGCACGTCGCCCTTTTTCACGTCGCTGCCTTCGCGGAAGGTGCGCTGCAAGACCACTCCGGCCACCCGTGCGCGCACTTCGGCAATTCGCGGCGCGGCGATGCGGCCGCTGAGTTCGCTGCTGAGCGTCAGGGGATGCGCTTCGATCGTCTCGATGCGCACCGTGGCCGGTGGCGTCTGATCCTCTGCCTTCGAGGACGAATCACAGGCGCTCAGTGTCAGCGCCATCGCGATCAGGCCGAGCCCGGCCAGCAGTTTGTTCGACATGTACAACCCCCAATATTGATGTCCGCATCCTACGGGCAGACGCCGAGATTAGCGGTGAAGCTTTGTAGGCGCTGTGTGAAATTGTGTAAGGGTTTTGCTCAGGGATGGGCGAGGGCGTATATCCTTCAGGTCTTGAAATTTATTGCGACAGATAGACAGCTTTCGCGAGCAGGCTCGCTCCCACAAGGAATCGCATTCCAAGTGTGGGAGCGAGCCTGCTCGCGAATGGGCCTTATCAGTCGCCACAGCACTTTCTGGATCACCCATGCCCAACATCCTCCTGGTCGAAGACGACACCGCCCTCGCCGAACTGATTTCCAGCTACCTGGAGCGCAACGGTTATTCCGTCAGCGTGATCGGCCGTGGTGACCACGTGCGCGAACGGGCGCGGGTCAATCCGCCGGATCTGGTGATTCTCGACCTGATGCTGCCCGGCCTCGACGGCCTGCAAGTCTGCCGTTTGCTGCGTGCCGATTCAGCGACATTGCCGATCCTGATGCTCACCGCCCGCGACGACAGCCACGATCAGGTTCTGGGCCTGGAAATGGGCGCCGACGATTACGTCACCAAACCTTGCGAACCGCGCGTGTTGCTGGCACGGGTGCGCACCCTGTTGCGCCGCAGCAGCCTCGGCGAACCGCTGACCGCCAATGACCGCATCCTCATGGGCAATCTGTGCATCGACCTGTCCGAGCGCACCGTGACCTGGCGTGATCAACCGGTCGAGTTGTCCAGCGGTGAGTACAACCTGCTCGTGGTCCTGGCCCGTCACGCCGGCGAAGTGTTAAGCCGCGACCAGATCCTGCAGCGTCTGCGCGGGATCGAATTCAACGGCACCGATCGCTCGGTGGACGTGGCGATCTCCAAGTTGCGCCGCAAGTTCGACGACCACGCCGGCGAAGCGCGCAAGATCAAGACCGTGTGGGGCAAGGGCTATTTGTTCAGCCGTTCCGAGTGGGAATGCTGAGCTGATGTTTCGCATCCTGTTTCGCCTGTATCTGGTGACGATCGTCTCGTACAGCGCGGCGATCTATCTGGTGCCGGATCTGGTGGTCATGGCGTTCCGCGATCGCTTCGTCACCTACAACCTCGACTATTCGCGCGGCCTGCAATCGCTGATTACCCGCCAGTTTCATGCAGTGCCGCATGAGCAGTGGCCGGCGCTGGCGGCGTCGATGGACAAGGATTTCCAGCCGCTGCACATCGTCCTGGCGCGCATCGACGATGCCGAGTTCACCGCCATCGAGCAGGAGCGCCTGCGCCGTGGCGAAAACGTTGTGCGTATCGGCGACTGGGGCTGGCGCACGCTGGCGGTGACGCCGCTGGATGACACGACCGCCGTGCAAATGGTCGTGCCGCCGGATCCGATGGACGTCAATCTGTTGTACTGGAGCATCAACGTGCTGATCGGCGCGAGCCTGCTCGCCTGCCTGCTGATGTGGTTGCGCCCGCACTGGCGTGATCTGGAACGCCTCAAAGGCACCGCCGAACGTTTCGGCAAGGGGCATTTGAGCGAACGCACGAAAATCGCCCAGAGCTCCAACATCGGCAGCCTCGCCAATGTTTTCGACACCATGGCCGGCGATATCGAAAACCTGCTCAATCAGCAACGCGATCTGCTCAATGCCGTGTCCCATGAATTGCGTACACCGCTGACGCGTCTGGATTTCGGCTTGGCGCTGGCTCTGTCCGATGACTTGCCAACCGCCAGCCGCGAGCGCTTGCTGGGACTGGTCGCGCACATTCGCGAGCTGGATGAACTGGTGCTGGAGTTGCTCTCTTACAGCCGCTTGCAGAATCCGGCGCAACTGCCGGAGCAGGTCGAGGTGTCGCTGGATGAGTTCATCGACAGCATTCTGGGCAGTGTCGATGAAGAGCTGGAATCACCGGAAATCGTCATTGACGTGTTGCTGCACGGCCAGCTCGAACGCTTCTCCCTCGATCCACGCCTGACCGCGCGGGCGATCCAGAACCTGCTGCGCAACGCCATGCGCTATTGCGAAAAGCGCATTCAGATTGGTGTGCAAGTCAATGCCGAGGGCTGTGAGATCTGGGTCGATGATGACGGCATCGGTATTCCCGATGACGAGCGGGAGCGGATTTTCGAGCCGTTCTATCGACTGGATCGCAGCCGCGATCGCGCCACCGGCGGGTTTGGCCTGGGCCTGGCGATCAGTCGTCGCGCATTGGAAGCGCAGGGCGGCACGTTGACCGTAGAGTCTTCACCGTTGGATGGGGCACGCTTCCGGTTGTGGTTGCCCAATAACGCCTGAGCTACATGACGCTGAAAATATCCCTGTGGGAGCGAGCCTGCTCGCGAAGGCGTCGGGTCAGTCAACGCATACTTGGCCGCCTTCGCGAGCAGGCTCGCTCCCAAAGGGGGCTGTGGTTGTTCAGATCAGTTCAGTCGATTGAATCAACCCGACGCCGGCGTCCTGCATCCGTTCAATTGCTGCCGCCAGTGATCCATTCAGATCGATCGCCCGGCACGCATCCAGCACCACGTAGGCATTGAACCCCGCCGCCCGTGCATCCAGCGCCGAAAACATCACGCAGAAATCCAGTGCCAGCCCCACCATGTAGACCGTATCGATCCCGCGCTCTTTGAGGTAGCCGGCCAGCCCAGTGGTGGTTCGACGATCGGCTTCCAGAAAGGCCGAATAGCTGTCGATATCAGGATTGCAGCCCTTGCGAATGATCAACTGGGCATGAGGCAAGTCGAGTCCCCGGTGAAACTCGGCCCCTGCTGTCGATTGCACACAGTGGTCGGGCCAGAGTGTCTGCTCGCCATAAGGCAACTGGATGACATCGTAGGGCTGGTGTCCGGGATGACTGGAGGCGAATGAGGCATGGCCGGTGGGGTGCCAATCCTGTGCAACGACGACCTGGGTGAACTGACGGGCGAGCCGGTTGATCAGCGGCACAATCAGGTCACCTTCCGGTACTGCCAATTGGCCGCCGGGGGTGAAGTCGTTTTGAACGTCGATAACCAGTAAGGCAGAACGGGAAGAATCAGGCATCGTGGAGTCCTTGAAAAATCACTCACCCAGAATAGTGCAGCATTTATCCGGTGTTTAAACGGCTGTTCAACAGTTTTGCCTTGTCTTCCAGCGCCACCGGGGCGTCGTGTCCGATCAGCATCCACGCGTGTTCACGTTCAGTCCAATACACCACGTTCATCTCACGTCGACGCTCATGGGCCAACGGCTGACTGCCGCGGTTCGAGCGCGTGACACACAGCGCCAACGGCCCATGTTTCGCATCCAGATATACGATCTGCGCGATGGGCACACCGTCGTATTCGAGCATCTGCGCCCGTTTGAACTCGGCACCTTGTAACTTCAACGCGGCAGGTGAAAGATTGAGGCCCAGGCGCGCATCGATCGTGCGCAGTTGTGCCCGTTGTGCGGCGTCGTCGGTGGGCAGATGATCAAGCGTTTGCGGCACGTACAGCGCCATGTAATCAGCCACCAACCCTCGCCAGTTATTCGATTGTGCGGCATGCCAGCCGAGGAACAAGCGGTCGGCCAACACCCCGCCGGCCACTAGCGCTGCGGCGGCGCCAGCGATAAACCAGCGGCGGTTGAAGCCCGGACGCTGCGGTGAAGGCATCGCATCCAGCCGCGCCTGCAGGCGATCGAGCGGCGCCTGTTGCGCCAGTTCGTCATAGGCGTTCTTGTATGGCAGATTGCTGCGGCTGAGCCATTGCACGCGCAGACTCAGCAGCGAGTCTTCAGCAATGGCATTGTCCAGCTGATCGCGGTCCTCACGGTCGAGTTCGCCGTCGAGGTAGGCGACCAGTTGTTCATCCGAAGGCGTGTTCATGAACGGTCTCCTTCGGTGGGTTTAGGCACTGCTTGCAACGGCGGGTATTCGGCGAGTTTCAGCCGTGCGGTGGCCAGGCGACTCATCACCGTACCGATCGGCACTTGCAGGATCTCGGCGACTTCGCGGTAGGACAAGCCTTCGACATAGGCCAGATACACGGTTTCGCGTTGGGTTTCCGGCAGCGCGTCCACTCGGCGAATCACCTGCGCGGCCATCACGTGCGTCTGCGCGGCGTACTCACCGTCGAACGCCAGTTGACCATCGGCATCGACCTGTCCCGTCCCCTGACGCACGCGACGAGCGCGCACTTCGTTGAGCCAGATCGAATGCAGAATGCTCAGCAACCAGCGATCCATGCGCGTGCCGGCCACATACTGACTGGCGCGCTCCAGCGCCCGCACACACGTGGCCTGCACCAGATCCTCGGCCACGTGCCGATTGCGCGACAACAGCAAACCATAGCGCCACAGTCGCGCCAGATGTTGTCCGAGTTCTGTTCTGAATGCCTGATCGTTGACGATGATGACGGCCCTTATATGTGCTCAGGTTTTCGATGAATCGTTGATGGCTTCGGCCAGATCCTGGTATTCCTCGCAGGACATACCGCAAATCGATTTGATCTGCTGCAACTGTTCCTGCGCCAGATCGACGCGACCTTTGATCACATAGGCCTCGCCGAGGTATTCGCGCACTTGCGCGTACTGCGGATCGAGTTTCACCGATTGTAGGTAATAACCGATGCCTTCGTCGGTGCGCCCCAGTTTGCGTGTGGCGTATCCGCGATAGTTGAGGGCCTTGGCAGTGTTCGGTTGCTTCAGTGTGTCGAGCAGCGTCAGAGCTTCTTCGTAGCGACCGACCTTGGCGAGGCGATAGGCATAATCGGTACGGTCGGCATCCGAAAGTGCTTTGCTGACTTGCATCACACACTTCTGCGTTTTGCTGTCCCAGACCTGGCCTTTCGGGCATTCGGGTTTCTGCACCGGCGCTTCTTCATCACCATTGGCCAAGGCCAGTTGGCTGGACATCGCGGCGACCAGCAGCAACGGGGCGGCGAACATAACGGAACGGATAGTCATGGGCAAGGCTCCACAGGGGGTTATGTTTCACTTTGAACACCACAGGGTGAATTTTTATTCATCGCTTTATCAGTGACTGTTCAAGTTCAGCGTAAATTCAAGCGCTATGCTCGGGAGCGTCTGCCGTCGATCCGATGTTTTGCCGTAAGGAGCGTTGCCATGACCGACCAAATCCATCACTCAGCCGCTGCCGGCTACAAAACCGCCGCCGACACCTACGTCAAAGGGCGGCCGGACTATCCGCCGCAAGTCAGTCAATGGTTGACCGCGACGCTGGGCCTGGATGGGCATAAAACCGTGATCGATCTGGGCGCCGGTACTGGCAAGTTCACCGGGCGGCTGGTGGCGACCGGCGCACAAGTGATCGCGGTTGAACCGGTGCCGCAGATGTTGGAAAAGCTGTCTGACGCCTGGCCCGATGTGCTGGCCGTGAACGGCACGGCGACTGATCTGCCGTTGCCGGACGCTTCAGTCGATGTGGTGATTTGCGCGCAAGCGTTTCACTGGTTCGCCAGCACCGAAGCAATGACCGAAATCGCCCGGGTACTCAAGCCCGGTGGCCAGTTGGGGTTGATCTGGAATCTGCGCGACACCCAGGTCAGCTGGGTGCCGAAACTGGACGCCATCGTCAACGCACTGGAAGGTGACACGCCACGCTATTACACCGGCGCCTGGCGCACAGTGTTTCCGCACCCGGCGTTCGCGCCTCTGCAGGTCGAACGGTTTCACCATGGCCATACCGGTTCGCCGGAGGACGTGATTTTCAACCGCGTGCGCTCGACCAGTTTCATCGCCGCGCTGCCGGAGGCGCAGCGGGCGAAGGTTGATGAGCAGATTCGCGCGTTGATTGCCGCCGAGCCGGAACTGCGTGGTAGGGATGTGGTGACGGTGCCTTACGAAACCGCCGCGTTCGTCGCCGTAAAAAAGGGCTGAATGCCATGACATTCCAGTGTAGGAGTGAGCCTGCTCGCGATAGCGGAGTGTCAGTCACCTCATCTTTGGCTGACACTCCGCTATCGCGAGCAGGCTCACTCCTACAGGGGTTTCAGGTGTTCATAGTATCTGGCTGCACTTTGCCACCGCCTTCCGCCGTTCGCGAACCCCGCGCATCACGAGATACAACAACGGCCCAACCGAGACAAAAACCGCCGTCAGCAACAAATAAGGCACCACCGACCAGACCGACTGCCCACGCGACCGCGCATCCTTGACCATCCATACGCCGGCCAGAGTCGCCAGCAGATACAGATCAATCACCACCTGCGCGGTGTCGGGCCGCGACATCAGGCTGATGCCAAAGTCGATCAATGACTGTTCAGCCTGGAGCATCACTGAAACGGTGTAAGCGCTGAACGCGAGTAAAGCCGTGAGGGGCAGGGCGATAGACATCATGCAAGCCTTCCTTGGTGTGATGAGAGAGTCGCCAGACTAACGTCGCCACGCAAAATTGGCCATTGACTTGCCAGCACCGTGCAGGCTAATTTCCAGTCCATGACTTCGACTGTATCGCGTTGCCAGCCAATGATTATTACCGCCATTCCTCATTTGGCGGGCTAGCTCACGACTGCAGCACCCAACCCGCCCTAGAGGCGGGTTTTTACTTTCTGTCTCCGGGGTTTTGAAAAATGTCAGGAGACGACCATGCCGCACAGCCCCGATCAGCAAACCCTGCTTGAGCACTACGTGAAAAAGATCCTCGCCGCACCGGTGTACGACCTCGCGGTGCGCACGCCTTTGCAAGCGGCGCCGGCGCTGTCGGAGGCGCTGGGCAACCGGATTCTGCTCAAGCGTGAAGACCTGCAACCGACGTTCTCCTTCAAGATCCGTGGCGCCTACAACAAATTGGTGCAATTGAGCGACGAACAGAGGGCGCGGGGGGTAATCACCGCATCGGCTGGCAATCACGCGCAAGGCGTGGCATTGGCAGCACGCGAACTGGGGATTGCAGCGACCATCGTCATGCCAGCGACAACGCCGGAATTGAAAGTGCTGGGTGTACGCAGTCGCGGCGCTGAAGCGCTGCTGCACGGCGAGAGTTTCCCGTTCGCACTGGCCCATGCGCTGCAACTGGCGCAACAGACTGGGCGCACCTTCGTTTCACCGTTCGATGACCCGGAAGTGATCGCCGGGCAGGGCACCGTGGCGATGGAAATCCTCCGCCAGCATCAAGGTTCGCTGGATGCGATTTTTATCCCGGTGGGCGGCGGCGGTCTGATCGCCGGCATCGCGGCCTACGTCAAATACCTGCGCCCGGAAGTACGGATCATCGGCGTCGAATCTGAACACTCAGCGTGCCTGAAGGCTGCGCTCGAAGCAGATCAGCGCGTGGTGCTGCCCAATGTCGGCACCTTCGCCGATGGCGTGGCGGTAGCGCAGATTGGCGCGTTCGGGTTTGAGGTTTGCCGCTTTTGCGTCGACGAAGTCATCACCGTCAGCAACGACGATCTCTGCGCGGCGATCAAGAATATCTACGACGATACCCGCTCGATCACCGAACCGTCCGGCGCCTTGGCCGTGGCCGGGATCAAGCAGTACGTAGCGCGAACCGGGGTGCGCGAGCAGACATTCGTGGCGATCGACTCGGGCGCCAATATCAACTTCGACAGCCTGCGCCATGTCGCCGAGCGCGCCGCGATGTGCGGCGTCTCGGCATGATGAGGTTTACGACAGCAACGGGCGCAGGAAGCTGCGCTCGTAGCTGACGATAAACTTCTTCTCGACCAGGCTGGCCACCAGTGCAGTGCTTTCCGGATCGGTCATCGCGATGTGTCGATAGCTTTCGTAATCCGCCAGCGACGGAAAACTGAACAGGCAATAAGCGATGTTGCTCGCGCCTTCGGACGGCAAAAAGTAGCCGTGATGGGTGCCGCCCAAGCGCTCGACGATGCCGAGCCAGGCCTTGGCGTAAGCCTCGAACTCAGGCAATTGGTAGGGATCAATGACATATCGGACGTGGCAGGTAATCAAACGAAGCACTCCTTGTTCCGGTTATTCCTGCAGGGCTGTACCGACTTTGTCCGACGCCGACCAGATGCGATAACGCACTTCGACGTCAGACGGCGCATACACCACGACCGGCAACTTGCTGTTGTACCGCAGCATGAAACCGTCACCAACGACCGGCACGAACGCGCGCTTCTTCTGGCTGCCGGGTGGGCAGGCCATCATCGTGCTCATCGGCCCAATGACTTTTTCCAGGCGATAGAACGGATAACCCCAGCCCTCAAGATTCTTCTCATCGAGAACGCCGCCCAAACGCTGGCGATTGCAGTCCACTTCCAGGGTTTTGCCGGCGAGGATTTCCACCTGGAAGTTTTCTTCCTGCTCTTGCTTGGGCAAGTGAATGACCTGGCGGGTGAACCCGGCTTCAGCCTTCGGGAACGGCGCGACGTCTTCAAGCTTGGCGGCGTGGGCGAGGGTGGACAGGCTGGCGATGAACAAACCGGTGGTCGCGTAAACGCGTAAAGAACCCATGGAAGCCTCCGTGCGGGTGTAGGGTGGATGACGGGCATTCTTACCGTCATGGGCCGTGATTGCAAACCAGCGTCGAGTTGCAAAATGCAGTGCCGGCAGGGGCCATTCTTGCAATTTGCAAGTAGCCAAATGCCGGCACCGCCGCCAAGTGCTTGATTTCATGAGGGTGAAAATGAATCGATGAAAGGCACGCTTTATGCGTCTTTTCAGTGCGGCGCACCGGACTTGGGCGCCTACACTCCAATGGGCATTTCGCAGTACCACCGCTTGTCGCACCAGGGAAACAGCGGGGACACACCCGTGCAGGGGCAGCAACGGTCAGCGTGAATACTTGATTGGCATCTCACAGTAAGGAGAGGGTTCGCCATGTTTCTGTCTGCCTTGGAACTACGCAATATCATTGAAAGCAGTTTTCTGCCGAAACGCTGCCAGTGCACGCTGTCGCCGGACTTGTCGATGACCGTCAAGGTTTTCGGCGATCATCAGACCGATCAGGTCGATCTGCTGGTCAGTGGCATCGACGCCAGCCATCTCAATGGCTGTCGTGAAATCAACGAACTGATCGCCGGGCTGCGCTCGGATCTGAACCAGCAAACTGTGCAACATCACTACAGCCCACGCTCCAGAGTCGTCTAACGCACCGTTTCACCCAGTTCGACCGTCACGCGCCGGGCCTGCACAAAACCAAGGCCCAGCGCGAACTCGACCAGCACCGCGAGCAAAATCCCGGGGCCGGCATGACCGTTCAGCCATTCCGCAAAACCCAGCACCGCCAAACCAAAACAACCGACGATAAACCCGTTGCTCAGCGCATTGCGCCCCAGCGACGGCGGTGCATTGCGCACCAGATAAAACATCACTCCCAACGCCGCAAACAGCACCGCACTGCGCCGCGCGACAAATCCGGCCCCTTCGGAATATTCAATGCTCCAGATCGCCAGCAACATGTCCGGGACAAAGCCCCAGGCCAGCGCCAACAGAAAACACAACGAAGAAGTGAGACCCGACAACGTGCGAAACGACAACTGCATGGCGAATCCTTGCGGCAGTGAGGAGGGCTCCGAGCATAACCGCCGAAACTCCCCACGCCTACCGCAAACCCGCAAATCAGACGTTTCTGTCAGTTCTGGAAGTTGCACGCGTCAGACAATTTCCGATAGCTGATTTCCTCAGGCTTACCGGCGTTGTCGATGTACTTCATGTCGGCCGTGACCACTTTGCACAGTTGCGTTGGCGGCTCGGTCAACGACACCACCTTGGCCACATGCAGCGGCATGCCGTACTCATACGGCACGGCTTTGGACGTGGCAGAGGTGTCATTGGCCTGGGCCAGCCCGGCGAACGCGGTGCAGGCGAGGGCGACGCTGAGCAATAAAGGACGAATGTTCATGAAAGGACTCCCGTGTGGCGGTTCTAGAGTTCGGCGTGATGCACCCGAACCTGCCGCACTGGGCAACAGCCAAAATGGCTGAGGGCGTGCGGTTCAGTAGAGTTTTTGACCACGGCGTTAAGAGATGGTTAACCGGGCTGAACGCCGGCTGTCAGGGAGTGCGGCGGTTTTCTTTGGAAGGTTTGGCGAATTCCTACAAAGGCTGGTGCCTTGTCTGCTTTCGGCGGTTGGAGCGGGGCGGTTATTGTCGGTTGCCGCTGCAAAATCAGTGGTTCGGGTTTGGTCACCTGAGAAAAGTTCATTGCATATGTGCCATCATTTGCACCGCTCGGATTACCTAATCCGTGGAGTGCATTGCAGTGGCGGCTGTGTGCAGGACGCCTTCGGGCGAGCTGAGTTTTGAACTGTTCTCGGTTGACCAAGCCTGTACACGGCCGCCTCCCACCGTTTGGTCACGGCTATGGCGGTTACCCTCTAATACAGTTGAGTAATCAAAATGCCAATAATTAAACCGCTTCAAAACCGCTATCTCCCCCTCAGCAGCAACGTCACCGAAACCCCGACGCTGCTCATCGACACCCAAGCCAACCCGAAAGACATCCTCGAAGCCGCCGTCCAGCGCATCCGCGCCGCCGCCGACCTGCTCGAGACCTTGCATTGCCTGTGCTTCAAACACGCCGACGTGCAAGACATTCCACACATCACCCATGCGCTGTACCTGCTGACGCAGGATGGCAATGATTTGCTGCAGGTCGCGCAGCAGCAGATGTTGAGTTGGAAGGCGCCGGTTTGATGGGCTAGTAAAAACGGGAGTAGGACGGCGCTGGGCTAACTCCGAGCTATCTACTCCTCCCGTTTGTATGATTCTTGCGCCACTGTTTTGAATAAAATAATCTAACGGCTTAGCTTGTCAGGGAAAAAAGACAGGGGTGGATGCGTTGATATCCATTTTTTTGATTGTTCCTTGGCTTCTAATATCTGCGAAGGGGTTAGCTTGGAAGCAATAAGCGGAAGCTTGTATTTAACGTTTTCCTGCATTCCTCCACCACCATCCAAGATGCTTAGGGAGTGAATGAGCGAGTATCCCTGTACAGGCTCATAAGGAAAGCCATAGGTGTCAGGCTCGTGAGCCAAGTATGAACCGTATCCATATATGGACTCTGCATAACCCGTAACTGCCGCTTGTTCATTCCAATGCCGGAAGCCTTCAATATTCCCCTTCTCAAAAAGAAGAACCGCCAACTCCATCATTGACTTAGGATTGCCGCCTTCAGCCGAAAGTTTGTACCATTTTTCAATCGCCTCACTTCGCCTCCATGGAAGTAAAAAAATCTCACCTTGTTTCAATGAAGTTGCCACCCAGTATTGCGCAATAGCATTTCCTGAAGATGCAGCCTTTTCTAACCAAATATCATCTAGCGTTATTTCGTACATCAGGTACATCGCTTCTGCGTCACCCGCGTCAGCTTATTGTCGGGCTAACTGTTTTGCTTGATTTAACCACTCTGCAGGTGTTTTTTGCGAAGGGGGCAGTCACTTGATATGTTACATAGATCTTGCTCTATACGCCCTAACTGAATCATTGCATATAGGTTGTTTTGGTTCGCAGACGCTTCGTACCATTTTCTGGCAATTGCGTTCATATAGTGATTTTTTGTTCGAAGAGCTTCGCCTAAATAATACTGAGCTTCAGGATCGCCAGCCTCTGCAGCAATTGTTAAAAAGGAGATGGCTGAAGTGGCCTTGTACTGGTTGTAAAGTGCAATGCCTTTGTTTTTAGCGATTTTCTGCTGTGCATCCAGTTGGGCTTCCCCGTAAGAAGGAAGTGATGTCATGAGTAGCAGAAAAATGGCCAAATACTTCATGGGTTCTATCAGCTTAACTTGTCAGAAAGAGGATAATGATAGATTTAGTTTTTAGCGACTTAATTTGTCTGGGTAGAAGGGAAGTGGGGCGTGAGTAGCCTTCCATTCTTTCGCAAGTTGTTTGCCTTCTGAAATTTGTTCAGCTGTCATCTTCGCTTCAATTTTTGGTAGCTTGCTCTCCACTCTTTCTTGTAAACCCCCACCGCCGTCTAGCTTCTTCAGGTAAGCGAGCGCATAACCTTTAACGACATCGAATAGAAATCCATACGTGTCTGGCTCATGAGCAAGATCAGAGCCGTAACCATAAACCTTTGTGGCGTAACTTGCTAAGCTGCTTGCTCATTCCAATGACGGAACCCTTCAATATCATCTTTTCCATAAAGAAGGGCTCCGTATTCCATCATGGAAGGCGGGTACCCACCCTCAGCTGAAGCTTTGAATAGTTTTTCGACAACTTCTGAGCGTTTCCATGGAAGGAAAAAACCGTCCCCCTGATGGTAGCTTTTAGCTAACAAATACTGTGAAATTTGGTGATTTTTTGTAGCTGCCTTTTCATACCACTTTTTTGCTTCAGAATTCATATAGCTATTTTTTTTGTCGCAATGACTCAGCTATATAATATTGTGCCTCATGGTCTCCAGCCTCTGCCGCTATTCTCAGTAGAGGAGGCGCTGAAACAGCTTTAAAATGATTGTAAAGAACTATGTCGCGATATTTCATTGCAAGTTTGTAGTCACTTAGTGCCAGTGCGGCGGGGTTAAAAGCGACTAGCAAAAAACCTGCGATAGGAAGTTTTATGGTGATCAACGGCTAAGTTTGTCAGGAAAAAAAGAGAGAGGAGGGTGCGACGCAGCCCATTCTTGAGAAAACTTTTTTGCTGCTTCAATCTGTTCAGCAGTCATTTTAGCGGCGATTCGAGGTAGCGTGTACTCAACATTTTCCTTCATGCCACCACCCCCGTCGAGCTCGGACAGCCAGTATAAAAGCGCGTACCCCTTAATTAAATCTAGCGGAAATCCAAATCTGTCAGGCTCATGTGCCAAATCCGAGCCGTAGCCGAAAACAGTAGTTGCATACCCCGTTAGCGCTGTCTTTTCGACCCAATGGCGATAGCCTTCTACATCACCTCGTTCATATAAAATGGCGGCATAATTCATCATTGACTTGGGGTAGCCGCCTTCAGCCGAAAGCTTAAACCATTTTTCAACTGCTTCTCTTCGTTTCCAAGGCAGGAAAAAGCCATCGCCTTGCTTGACGGAAACCGCCATCCAGTACTGTGCAAATGCATCTCCCGCAACGGCGGATCTTTCAAGCCAAGTATCATCTAGCGTGATTTCATACATTATGTACATCGCCTCCGCGTCTCCAGCTTCGGCTTTTTCTTGAGCTATATTTTTTGCCTGATTCAACCAATCAATTGCTTGCTTCTGCGAAGTGGGGCAGTCGTTGGATATTTCGCACATGTCGTGCTCAATGCGGCCCAATTGGATCATGGCATAAAGATTGTTCTGACCTGCCGATGCTTCATACCATTTTCTGGCCTCATTGTTCATGTAATGATTTTTCTTTCGAAGAGACTCTCCTAAATAATATTGTGCTTCGGAGTCGCCCGCTTCTGCTGCTGTTGTTAAAAAAGGGATCGCAGAAGTGGCTTTGTATTGGTTATATAAAATAATCCCAGTGTTTTTCGCCGAGCTTTGCTCTTTTGTCAGTTCAGTGTTTGCATAGCAGTTGAGCGTGAAAAACATCAATAGCGAAAGTGCTGTTTTGATTAACATGAGGGTTCCGAGCTAAATGGTTGTTTTTGGAGTGCCAACATAGGTGGCTTTGCCGGAGGGGATATAGGTACGCCCGTAATACTGAGTTCGCTGACAGAAGCTGTCTCGTTTTGCACCTAGTAACTTGACGTGGGATGAGTATCGTTCGCGCATTCGGTCACCATCAATTTCCACGAGGCGCAACACTGCTTCATTCATGAAATTATCAAGATCCAAGCGGCTTTCACAGTATTTTTGATCTGCGTTCTTCGGTTTCAAGCCGAACTTGTTCATGCTCATGCAGATCTCTACGAATTGGCTCTGCGCTTTGTCCAGACAGTTTTGCTTTTGAGCGTTATTTACTATCCACGCTAATATTCTTTCGATCGCTCTTTGTTGGATTAGATGAGCCTCATCGGCGCTGTATTTTCGTTCTTCTTTATTTGATGGGTTCGAAGGGGATGACGCGTTGATAGTGAATCCTTCTGGCGGACTAATTAACGTCATGAGCAGAGGGCCAAGTGCTCCTGGGATCGCGTTGACACACCACTCCTCGATTTCTGCTTGTTGGTCATAAAACATAATCGTGTCTGCGATCAGTCCTCCTTTTCCAGTGGAGGTCAAGCTTTCATAAAGGCTCATCACTGCATCTACCCCCATGAGATAAATCATCCCTACATCGAAGCCGGAGATAGCAAGCGAATTCATTTTGGATAAGTAAGCGTACGTCTCATCTTCAATGACAAAAATCGGGTTTTGATTGTTTTTGTACAGTTCTCTACGGAACATGTTAAGCAACTCAGTGACGGCGTCGTACCCCACTTCGAACTTGAAGGAGCCTCCTACGCCGGGGCCGGCTATCAATGCGGCCTTGAGCACCAGAACCAGACGCCCCTCGTGCAAGGAAATACTGGCTTCAGCCCTCGCACCGAGACCGGCTGCGGCATTGAGTTCCACGGTCAAACGCGCAAGGCTAAACCATTCGCTGGCCTTCATTCCGGCAGCTTTGCCGGCAACGGGCGCTTTGGTTAGCAAGGCTACTTCGGAGGGGGGAGCCCAGTTTAGCGCTCCGGTGACCATGATCCCGGTTTGCAGGCCTGCGAACAGATTGAATGCGGCTTTTGCGCCATCCTGTATCTGTAGCGTTTCAGGAGCTCTTTTAATTTGGCCACTTTTTTCAGTTCTCGCGTAGCTGCGCTTATCGGGGTTGCGAACGACTGGTTCCGGAGGCGCTAAATGGAAGCCAGCGTTGCTGACATCCAATGCAATTTCCGAAGAAAGCAGCAACGATGCTCCGGCGTAGCCCCAAGCCTTCGCGCCTAGATAGAGCGAAAAACGTCCGAGGTTCATCTTCTGCTGTATGTCTTCGGCGTTTCGGTAGGTGATAACGATATCTTTAGCGCTGGCGCGGTCTGGCAAGTCGACTTTGAAGAGTTCGACTTCACCCCTGGCAAGGTCAACGGCAAAGGTCGCCTTCGCCGAGGCCTGGAATCCTTCGGCCAATGTCCAATCAGGCCCCTCTACTTTTGTCGACGAATGGATGATCTTCGTGGTGGAAGGCATCAGGCAACGAACCAACTGTGCCTGCGGAGTGATGTCGAAAATGCGGAAGGTCTTGCGAACGTTGTCCTTGAACAACACTTGCTGCAACCGGTCTCCCCATTCTTTACGCGTTCCAGCGCTCTCCAGCGCCGTAACCTTGTACTTTTTGCTTTCAAGATAGGCGTTGAATTTTTCGATCTCGAACCAGCCTTCGGAGGAGAACCAATCGCTTTCCTGATCCTTGATCCTCAAAGCGCCTTCGTCTTTCAGCCACTGTCCGAACAAGCTCAGCTCAGTGTCGGTCGTTGCTTTTCCATCACTATTGCCCGGACGCTTCGCCAGATCTTTGACCTTGGCGCCAACTTTCTTCCAGTCATCTTTAACGGTCTGTTTGATTCGTGGCAGCGAATACATGCTGAGATAGGTCAGAGGTTTTTTCAGGCTGTCCGCCATGCTCATCTCGGCCAGCGGGAAGCCGTTCTTGATCAAACGCTCTTCAGGTCTTGCCTGAAATTGTTCTGGCTCCCACAACAGATGACGGCGAACAGTCGCCGTTTCCACATTGTTTTCAGCCTGGAGCCGTAGTGTTTCTTTTGATGCTTGCAGCCGATCCCAGGCGGTGCGCTCATTGGTGACAAGGTTGGTGGGCGCCTTGGCTTGTCGTCCACTTGCCTCGATCCAGCTTTTGTATTTGGTACTGAGGCGTTCATTGACCTCTTTTTGCTCTTTCTCTAGTGCCAGATACTGCTTGAACAAGTCGACGCCACCCTCGACTGCTCCCCCTTCGGGGATCAGTGCGAACTCGGGCAAGGCAATTCCGTACTGAGCAACATCGGTGATGGCATCCAGATAAGCGTTATAAGTCGCTTTCCTTTCCTTGCGTTTGATTTCCTGGTCACGCACATAAGTACACAGCATCAACTGATTATTGGTGCCGCACATCGCGATGTCATCTATCCGCTTTTTGTCCTGAGCGAGCATCGGGGCGAGTTCTGCCGATGTTAACGTGGTTAGATCCTTGTCTTCTAACAGCGCTTCTCGTGCTTTCAGATATTTTTGAACGGCTTCACGAGCGGCTATGGCTTTCGGCGCATAAAGACTGCCGCTTTCGTACGCGTAGCCTTTTTCCGTCGCGGCGGCAATGGCCGTACGCTTGAGCTTTTTCCATTCACTGTGCATGCCGTGCACGCGAGTAGCGTCTTCACGGGCGGACATCAATTCGTTTCTTTTGATCTGATCCTGTTCGAGGCGCGTGAGAGGCGTTGCAGGTGCTTCTGCTTCTGCTTCTGGTGCTGCGGCTTTCCTGCTCTGTTGCGATTCAAGCAGGGCCGCGTCCAGATTACTTATGTTGGGATGTTGAGTTTCGATCTCCAGCATCCGGGATTTCTCTTCACCCTCAAGAAAGTTTGCCAGCTTGGGTTCGAGGAAATACTCCAAGAGACCGGATTCGTAGAGCCCTTTTTTGCGCTCTTCGGGTGACTTGGTAGAGCTAACTTTTTGTTCCAGATCGCTGGAAGCTTCTTTCAGTGCCGAATTGGTTCGCTCCGGCAGCAACCAGAATGATTCATTCTCAGTGTCGTAAATGGCGCTGCCATAAACGGTGGAGCAGGGCGTTTTCACTTTGTCGTGATCGCCTGGTGTATCTTCCGGCGCTTCGGGTTGTTCACCGATATCCCGAGGTGGTTTTGCACAAGTCTCGTCTGCAACTACTGGTGTAGCAGGTGCCGACTCGGTGTTAGTTGTTGCGCTGGTGTTCTGTTCCATTTCGCTTCCATTCATTCTTTACGGACGGGGGTCATCAAGCAGCGCTGATAGCGAGTTGCTGCAACTGCTGCACTTTGATGAACGACTCTTCCCTGGATTGCAGGATGGCCATTGCCTGAGGCTGCATTTCGAGCAGCGGGCCGTTGGTGATTTGGCCCAGTTTCAGTAAATGACGACCTTCGTAAATGTTGTGGGCAACCAGCACGTTCAGGTTTTCCACGAGGTTGGGCAGTTGTTCGTCGGTGGGTTCACCGTAGGCAGCGTATTGCTCGTCTGCCCAATAAACCCAACCCAGATGCTCCTGAACCTTTGGCGCTGTTGGCGGCAGGTTGAACGCTGAGACGTCGCCCAGCCATTCAAGTTCCGAAACGGGGCGCCAGCTGAGCCAGCGACCGCGATTACGCCCGAAGTGGACCGGTGCCGGGCTGTAAACGTGTTGCCAAGGGCCGAAAAGTTGATGCGAACTTTCACCAGCGGTGTAGGCCAGCGCGGCCCACAGGCTTGGCTTGTGATAGCTCAACAGGCTTTGGCCACCTGAGCCATCGTTGGCACGCAGGAGCCAGCGGGCATGTGCCAGTGCCTTGGCTGGATCTGTTGTGGAGAGGGCAATGCCGGAGAAATTTTCTTCGCAGAGCTTTGCCGCTTCGGCTGCGAGTCGACTGCCCCACGGGGCGACCAGCCAGAGAGGACCGTCAGCGGCAATTTCAGCGAAGTCGGTGTTGAGAAACAGACCTTGGGTGTCTACGGGCTCGCCGACACGGTACAGGCGGCTCATGGCTTCCGGCTGACGGACGCGATCAATGATGAAACACAGGGTCAGGTCGGAGCTTTCTCTCGGCAATTCCTCGAACCCATGGCGTGGCGCTTCGAGGAGGGCGGTCAGCGCTTTTACATGCATGTGCAATCCTTACGGCTGCAGGCGCCGTTGCTTTGTTTTCCGCACAACGGCGTGATACCTGACTCGTTCAGACGCTTTGGAAGCGGGATGAGTACTTTTCCGGCCTTATCCGCATCCGCCACTTTCATCGGTCCCGGCAGCAATGGTGCCGCAGGCGTCCCGACCCCAGGCGAGCCGCCAGTGTTGACCTTCACTTCGGCACCGCTGATGGTCACGCCACCCGCGTCAACCTTGACGAAACTCCCGCCAGCCTTGGCCGTGAGTTCCATCGCACCTTCGACCACCACTTTCTGGCCGGCGTAGTAATGGATTTCTGACCCGGCCTCGACAAACTGCGCAGTCCCGACCTTCAGGTGCTGGGTGACACCCACGGTCAGGTGATCATCCGCACGCATCTCGCTGATGCGATCCAGATGCGTAATTCGGTGCTCTTCAACCTTGAACTCGCTCAGCGTGTTGGCTTCAACGGTGTCATGTCGTTCGTTGCCGACGCGAATCTTCTGATCGTGCTCAATGTTCTCATCCCAATCGCGTTGAGCATGGATGTAGATCTGCTCGACGCCTTTTTTGTCTTCGATACGGAATTCGTTGTAGCCCTTGCCGCCCGGTGAGCTCAGGGTCTTGAAGGTGCTGCGGGTTTTGTTTGCCGGCAGGTCGTAGGGGACGACGTTTTCCTTGTGGTACAGGCAACCGGTGACCAGCGGCTGGTCGGGATCGCCTTCGAGGAAGGTGACGAGGACCTCCATGCCGATGCGCGGGATGGCGATGCCGCCATACGCCGCGCCGGCCCAGCCGCTGGCGACGCGCATCCAGCAGGTGGTTTTGTCGTTGGACTGGCCGTCGCGGTCCCAGTGGAATTGCACCTTGATGCGGCCGTATTGGTCGCAGTGAATCTCTTCTCCTGCCGGGCCGGTTACGACCGCGGTCTGGCTGCCGAGGACTTTCGGTTTCGGGTGTTCAAGGGCAGGGCGGTAGTGCGCGTCCCACGGGGTGGCGAGGAAGCTGTTGCGGTAGCCCTGGTGGAAATCGCTTTTGTTGTCGGTGACGTCGCTGGTGACGTTTTCGCCGAGGACTTGCGGTTGTTTGCCTTCGTGGAAGACTTCCAGCAGTAGCCACAGGTCGTTCCATTCGGCGCGCGGGTGTTCGGCCAGCGTGAGGAAATGGCCGCTGGTGAGGGTTGGTTCGTCACCTTTGCCTTCGGCGAGTTTGTAGTCGCTGCGATGGCGTTCGAGCGCGCGGGTGGAGAGGAACTTGCCGCGCTCGCGAGTAGTGAAGCGGCCGGGGTAGTCGTAGTCCTCGAGGTCCGGGGCGAACTCGGTTTTGACCGCGCCTTCGGGGAGGATCTTTGGTTTTTCGAAGTCGTAGTCGCGGCGGCTGACGCGGGTGGTGCGGGTTTCCAGGCGCAGGTTGAAGCGTTTGATCACCGGTTTGTCGGCGGCCATGCCGGAGTCTTGCTGGTAGCTCACCGGTTTCAGCTTGCGGAACACGGTCTGGTCGTCGCCGAACACCAGTTTGTGGCCGCTGCTGCTGTGCTGGAAGTGGAAGTGAATGCCTTCTTCTTCGCACAGGCGCTGGATGAAGTGCAGGTCGGATTCGTCGTACTGCACGCAGTATTCGCGTTGCGGGTATTCGGCGCCGAGCTGGAAACTGTAGGCGTCGGCGAGGATGCCGCGATCTTCCAGCACCTGAGCGATGATCTTCGGCACGGTCAGTTGCTGGAAGATCTGCTGATCGTGGTTGTGCCGCAGGTAGGCCAGTTGTGGCACCAGGCTGAGGCTGTAACGGGTCAGGGTCTTGCCGGAGTCGCCTTGCTCGATGCGATAAACCAGACCGTGGATCTTGCCTTCGCCGGTCGGGCCGAAGGTCAGGACGCCGGGCTTGTGCAACAGCTCTTCGAGTTTGAGGTCGGGGCGGGCGCTGACGAGTTCGAGGTCGAAACGGAACGGTTGGTTGAGGGCTTCGCGACCGGTGAAGCTGAGGACTTGCAGGTCGGCGTTGGCGCCTTCAAGCGTGAGGGTGATGTGGGTTGCGTTGGCGTCCAGCATGCCTTGAATTCCGTCCGTTGAATAAGCAGGTGACGGATGATGGAGGATTAAGCAGCCTCGTTCAAGGCACAAAAGCCGTAGGTCTGGCAGGTTTGCGGTATAGGGAAAACCCTTAGATGGGGTGTTTGGCCCAATGAAAACGGGTGTTTAGTGCGAATTGGCGTTGATCGCCGGCAACTTTTCCCACGATCCCGGGTTGAAGAATCCTCAGTCAGATTCAGACTAAAGTCGCCTGTAGCACGTCAAAGCCATCTGCCATCATTGCCGTTCACCCCTGCGTGTTCACTTTCTCCCGGTCAATCTGACCCGGGACGGGAGCTATTTTTCTGGCTTGTTGCGCGCTTGCGCAAACGCTGCATTGTTGGAGTTTTTCATGCGTCCCCCATTTCCCCTCATCACCCCGCGCCAGTCGTTTGGCTTCGGAGCCTTTGTGCTGTGCGCAGGTTTTACCGCACAGGTTCAGGCCAGCGGATTCTTTGAAGACACCACGGCGAAAATCGAATCGCGCACGGTGTACTTCAACCGCGATTTCCGTGATGGGAGCACCTCGAACGCTCAGGGCGCCTCCAAGCGTGAAGAGTCGGCACAGGGCTTTATTCTCAACCTGCAATCGGGCTACACCGAAGGTACGGTGGGTTTTGGTATCGATGCGCTGGGCATGCTTGGCTTTCAACTCGATTCCAGCCCGAACCGCAGCAACAGCGGCTTGCTGCCTTCCAGTGGCAACGATCCGCGCGGCTCGAAAGGCCAGTACGCGAAAATGGGCCTGACCGCCAAGGTCAAAGTCTCGGACACCGTGCTGAAGTACGGCGCGCTACTGCCGGATCTGCCGTTGCTGAAATACAACGACGGCCGTTTGCTGCCGACCATGTTCAATGGCGCCATGCTCACTTCTAAAGAGCTGAAAGACCTGACCTTCATGGCCGCGCGTCTGGACAAGTACACCGCGCGTGATTCCACCGATTCGCAAGACATCCGCGTGCACTGCAAGAACAAGCGCTACGCGTGCAACACCACCGCCGATCATTTCGACATGTACGGCTTCGACTACAAGATCAACGATCGCCTGACCGCGCAGTATCACTACGCCGAACTGGAAGACATCTATCGTCAGCACTTTGTCGGGCTGTTGGGTAATCAACCGTTAGCTGGCGGTGTACTTAAAGCAGATCTGCGGGTGCTGAAGAGTGCCGACAGCGGTGATGCCAAGGCCGGTTCCATTGATAACCGTGCGTTGAGCGGCATGTTGTCGTATGCGCACAGCGGCCATACGTTCAGCGCCGGTTGGCAGCGTATGAACGGCGACAACTCGATGCCGTACCTCGATGGCAGCAATCCGTATCTGGTCAACTACGTGCAGGTCAACGACTTCGCCGCCGCGCAGGAACGTTCGTGGCAGTTGCGTTATGACTATGACTTCAAGGCCATTGGCATTAATGGTTTGAGCTTCCTGACCCGTTATGTGAACGGTGACCACATCAAGGTGTTGGGCAGTGATCAGGAAGGCAAGGAGTGGGAACGCGACAGCGAGTTGAAGTATGTGATTCAGACGGGCACGTTCAAGGATGTGAGTCTGCGTTTGAGGAATGCTACGTATCGCACCAATTATGAGAAGTTTGCCCGGGATGTGGATGAGACCCGGTTGATTGTGAGTTATAGCTTCTCCGTCCTGTAAGGGCCCCCACTGTAGGAGCTGCCGCAGGCTGCGATCTTTTGACGTTGATCGTTAAAAACAAGATCAAAAGATCGCAGCCTTCGGCAGCTCCTACACGGGATCCCGAAGCTGTTACAACCAATGCCAGAACCGGCTCCAGAATCCGCGATTCAAATCCTCTTTGCACCCGGCATATTGCCGCGCATAAACATCCGAACGAGTCTGCACTTTGCGCGCCGTCGGCATCAGCCACGCTTTGCTGGCGTAAGTCTTGTTGCGGAAGCCGCCCCAGCCTTCGTGGTAGTTGAGGTACTGGTTATAGGCGTCGTACTTGTAGACGCCGTTGATCGAATAGGTCTTGTCCATGTACCAGCCGACAAAGTCGATGGCGTCGTCGAAGTCTTCGCGATCGGCTCCGCTGCGACCGGTGCTTTTCTGATAGTCGGCCCAGACTTCATCTTTGGCTTGCGCATAGCCCGATGCGGTGGACACACGGCCCCACGGGATCACCCAGAGCAAGTATTTGCGCGGAGTCTTGGCGTCGTAGCGGTAGCCGGATTCCTGATACATGATCGCGAAGGGCACCTGAATCGGCACGCCCCAGCGTTTTTGCGTGACTTGCGCCGCGTCGTACCAGTCGCTTTTCTCGCGGAAAATCTCGCAGATATCTTCCGGCGAACGGGGCGGCGAGGTGCCGCACCCGCTCAGTAGCGTTGCCAGTGTCAGTAGTCCAAGCGTCTGCCTGTAATTCAAAAGCCGTTATCCCGTCGTGCGCAAAAAGGCCGACAGTCTACGCGTTCAACTCAATTGGTGACGATAGGGCAGATCCGGGCCGGTCTTGCTGCAGGTCAGCGCGGCGGCTTGTACGGCGAACTTGAGCATGGCGTCGATCTGCTCGCGGGCGAGTTGCTGCACGCCTTCGACCGAATCCAGACCGTGCTCGGTCAGCCAGGTGATCAGCGCGGCCTGGAAGGTGTCACCCGCGCCAACGGTGTCGGCGATTTTCACCGAGGCCGCCGGCACCGACCAGTTGCCATGCTGGCGGCTGAACACACTGGCGCCGTCGCCGCCACGGGTGAGGAAGACAATCTGACAGCGGTGTTCGAGCCAGCCTTCGATCACGCGTTGCGGATCCTGTTCGGGGTAGAGCAGGCTCAAGTCTTCGTCGCTGACCTTGATCAGATCGGCCAGTTGCACCAGCGTCGCGATGCGCTCACGCCACAGGTCGATGTTCGGCTCGGGATTGAGGCGTACGTTCGGGTCGAGGGTGATCAGGCGTTTGCCGCTCTCGCGCTGTACCAGCGTCAGCAAGGTGTCGCCAATCGGCTGCACCACCAGCGAGAACGAGCCAATGTGCAAGCCGCGCACCTCAGGACCCAGCGCCGGCAGATGCACCAGACTCAACTGCCGGTCCGCGCAGCCTTCACCGCGAAAGCTGTAGTGCGGCGAGCCATTGGCACCGACGGCGACCATGGCCAGCGTGGTCGGCGCGGCGAAATCCACCAGATAGTCCGGGCACACACCTTCATCCTGCAGCACTTGCTGCAAGCGGCGGCCGAGGTAGTCAGTGGACAGCCCGCCAAACAAGGCCGAGTCCACGCCCAGACGGCGCAAACCCACGGCGACGTTGAACGGCGAGCCGCCGGCAATCGCCTTGAAATTGACTTTCGAGGCCAGACCGCTGGCGTCGTCTTCACTGAAAAAATCAAACAGGGCTTCGCCACACACCAAATACATAATTGTTTGCTCTTTATAGGGTTGCGACATGCTGTTGATAGCGTTCATAGGCCTGCTGAAACGCCGCAACGTTGGCGGCAATCGGCAGGGTTTCGCTGCTTGAATCGAGTTTCACGCAGCGCTGGCACAGGTCGGCGAGGCTGTCTTCGTGGCCATTCGACCAGGATTTGCACCACGCCGCTTGAATCGCTGCGCCAAGTGCCGCGGCTTCGCTTTGTTCGGTGCAGATCACCGGGGTGTTCATGATGTCGGCAACGATCTGCCGCCAAACCGCGCTTTTCGAACCGCCGCCGATCAGGCAAATGCTGCGGCTTTGTAAACCATTGTGGCGGAGCAAATCCAGCCCGTAACGCAAACCGAAAGTGGTGCCTTCGACAGCGGCGCGGCACAGGTTGGCCTGGGTCAGGTTATCCAGCGTCAAGCCGTGCAGGCTGCCGGTGGCGTGGGGCAGGGCGGGAACGCGCTCGCCGTTGAGGAACGGCAGCAAGCTCACGCCGTCGGCGCCGATGGGGGCTTGCGCGACGAGGTCGTTGAACTGTGGCAGATCGAGGTTGAACAGCTCGCGAATCGCGCCAGTAGCATTGGTCAGGTTCATGGTGCAGATCAGCGGCAACCAACCGCCGCTGGACGAACAGAACGTCGCGACCGAAGCGTCCGGGCTGACTTTTGGTACTTCGGAATAGGCGTAAACCGTGCCGGAAGAGCCGAGGCTCATGGTGATCGCGCCGGGCTGGATATTGCCAGTGCCGATGGCGCCCATCATGTTGTCGCCGCCACCGCTGGAGACCAGCGCATTGGGGTTGATGCCGAGGTGTTCGGCAATCGCCGGGAGGATGGTGCCGACAGATTGATGCGCGTCTATCAGCTCAGGCAGTGCAGCTTGCAGGCGTCCGCTGGCGTCGATGTCGCGCAGCAGTTGCAAGTCCCATTGGCGGGTGCGCACGTTGAAATAGCCAGTGCCCGAGGCATCGCCGTATTCGCTGCAGGCGCGACCGGTCAGCCAGAAATTCAGGTAGTCGTGGGGCAGCAGAATACGCGCGATGCGTGAGAACACCACGGGGTGCTGTTCTTTGGTCCAGAGTAGCTTCGACACCGTGTAGCCTGGCGCGATAACCACACCGAGGCGTTCCAGTGAGCCTTTTTCACCGCCCAGATGAGTGAGCAGACGGTCGTTTTCGGCGCTGGTTTCGGTGTCGCACCAGAGCTTGGCGGGGCGCAGCACTTCACCTTGATCATCGAGCAGGACCAGACCGTGCTGCTGGCCGGAGACGCCGATGCCGAGGATCGACTGGCCATCGACATTCGCCGCCAACAATGCGCGGCGAGTGGCGAGGGCGAAGGCTTCGAGCCATTGCTGGGTGTCTTGTTCGCGGCGGCCGTTGGCGCCGCTGATCATTGTGTGGGCGGCGGCGCCCTGGCCGATGACTTGACCGCTGGCGGCGTCAAGGATGATGGCTTTGGTGCCTTGTGTGCCGCAGTCGATGCCTAGGAACAGTTGTTGTGTTGTCATGTGTGAACCACTCGGGTGTGGTGAAGATCAAGAGCTTACCCCCTCACCCCAACCCTCTCCCCCAAAGGGGCGAGGGGGGAAGGGAGCTGATCGGGGGGCTGTTCAAAACCTGAGTTCGACTCCGGTTCTCTCAAACCGGGGCTGTTCAAAACCTGAGTTCGACTGCGGTTCTCTCAATCAGGTGCTGTTCAATACCTGAGTTCGACTCCGGACGTTCAGGTCGATGTAACTTGCACAAACCACTCGGTCACCCTAACCCTCTCCCTCGGGGAGAGGGCTAGGGTGAGGGGCTTTTCAATCCAGAATCCGCTGCAAAGTCCGCGTCACACCCTCTTCGCGCAAGCTGTTGCAGCACCACTCGAACGCCGCGACAAACTCCGCCGAACGCGGTATCGCCGTGCCGAAAATCTCCTCGACCGCCAACAACCGCTGCGTAATTAAAGCATCGTCCGCCACCAACGCCTGACAAAACGCCGCGCGCGGATCCGGGATTGAATAGGTATCACCATTCTCATCCACACCCTTCAAATACAACGCCCACGCCGCCACCACCAACGCCGCACGCTTGGTCTCCTGCCCATCGGCAATCAACCGGTTGATGGTAGGAATGGTGAACTTGGGAAACTTCGACGAGCCGTCCGAACACACCCGCTCAAGCTGATCGGCAATCGCCTGATTGGAGAAGCGTGCCACCAGCGTATTTTTGTAATCCGTCAGATCAATACCTGGCACCGGCGCCAGTTGCGGGGTCACGTCCAGATCCATGTAGGCGCGCATGTAACGTACAAAAAGTGGATCGTTCATGGTCTCGTGCACAAACCGGTAACCCTTCAAAAAGCCCAGATACGTCAGCGCGAGGTGGCTGCCGTTGAGCAGTTTGATCTTCATCTCTTCATACGGCGAAACATCGTCGGTGAACTGCACGCCGACCTTCTCCCAGGCCGGGCGACCGTTGCCGAATTTGTCTTCCAGCACCCATTGAACAAACGGCTCGCAGACCACCGGCCAGGCATCGTCGACGTCGTGTTTGTCCGCCAGTTGCAGGCGATGCGCGGTGCTGGTCATTGGCGTGATGCGGTCGACCATGGCGTTGGGGAAACTGACGTTGGCGTCGATCCAGCTGCACAGATTGCTGTTACGCAGGGTGGCAAACGCCAGCAGCGCCTTGCGCGTCACGGCGCCGTTGTGCGGCAGGTTATCGCAGGACATCACGGTAAACGCCGGAATGCCCGCCGCCCGACGTTTTTCCAGGGCCGCACACAAGAAACCGAACACGGTTTTCGGGTCTTCTGGGTGGGCCAGATCATGCTGAATTTGCGGCAGGTGCGCCATGAACTCGCCGTTGCTGTCGTCGATGCAGTAACCGCCCTCGGTGATGGTCAGCGAGACGATGCGAATTTGTGGGTCGGCGAGTTTGTCGATCAACGCCTGAGCGCCGTCCTCGGCCAGTAGCATGTCGCGAATCGCGCCGATCACGCGCACTTCGGTGTCGTCGCTGTCACCGAGTTCGAACAGGGTGAACAGGTAATCCTGCTCCTTGAGGTCATCGCGAGCACGGCGGTCTTCGGCGCGCAGGCCGACGCCACAAATGGCCCAGTCGAGGGCTTCGCCGGTGTTCATCAAGGCATCGGTGTAAAACGCCTGATGCGCGCGGTGAAAGCCGCCGACGCCAATGTGGGCGATGCCTTGGCGCGTGTCGCTAAGGTTGTAGGCCGGCAGTTGCACTTCGGCGGCCAGACGATGGAGGTTCTGTTGGTTGAGTTTCATCGGGAGTTCTCGAAATCAGGCCGCAGCGCGCAGCGGACGGGTCAACGCGATACCTTCGGCATCGAATAAATGGCAGTGCGCCGGGTCGAGGTGCAGGCTCAGTTGTTCGCCGTAACGGCTGGCCAGATCACCGCGCACGCGCATGGTCAGGGCTTCGCCGGCGTTGGTGGTGACGTGGCAGAAAGTGTCGCTGCCCAGACGTTCGCTGACGTCGGCGGTGACTTGCAGGCTGCAATCACCGGGTTGCGCCAGTTCCAGATGTTCCGGGCGAATGCCGAGGGTCACGGCGCTGCCGACACTGAGGTTGGCAGCATTGAAGGGCAGGGTGATGCGCGTGCCGGCGTCCAGCGAGACTTCGCAGCTCTGGCCGTCGACGCGGGCGATCTTGCCTTTGAGGAAGCCCATTTTCGGCGTGCCGAGGAAACCGGCAACGAAGAGATTTGCCGGGTTGTGATACAGGTCCAGCGGCGAGCCGACCTGTTCGATCTTGCCGCCATTGAGCACCACGACTTTGTCGGCCATTGTCATCGCTTCGACCTGATCGTGGGTCACGTAGATCATCGTCGCTTGCAGGTCTTTGTGCAGGCGCAGCAGTTCCAGACGCATCTGCACGCGCAGCGCGGCGTCGAGGTTGGACAGCGGTTCATCGAACAGGAAGATTTTCGGATTGCGCACAATGGCGCGGCCGATCGCAACACGCTGGCGCTGGCCGCCGGAGAGCTGTTTCGGCTTGCGCTCAAGCATCGGCCCGAGTTCGAGAATGCGCGCCGCTTCGCCGACCTTCTTCTCGACTTCGGCTTTCGGTACGCCGGCCAGATCGAGGGCGAAGGACATGTTCTTTTTCACGGTCATGTGCGGGTACAGCGCGTAGGTCTGGAACACCATCGCCAGATCGCGCTTGGCCGGGCTGACTTCGGTGATGTCGCGGCCATCGAGTTCGATGGTGCCGTCGCTGACTTCTTCCAGACCCGCGATCAGCCGCAGCAGGGTGGATTTGCCGCAGCCCGACGGGCCGACGAAGACCACGAATTCCTTGTCGTTCACTTCCAGGTCAATGCCTTTGATGATGGAGAAACCTTCGAAGCCTTTTTGCAGATTCTTGATTTTCAGGTTGGCCATGAGGATGGGCCTCCA
The DNA here is from genome assembly GCF_949767845.1 of Pseudomonas sp. IT-232MI5. NCBI lineage: Bacteria > Pseudomonadati > Pseudomonadota > Gammaproteobacteria > Pseudomonadales > Pseudomonadaceae > Pseudomonas > Pseudomonas sp. IT-232MI5. Next base: position 117,611 of record NZ_CATKQE010000059.1, on the reverse strand, counting down.
CATTGTTGTTTTTTTAAGATCAAAAGATCGCAGCCTGTGGCAGCTCCTACAGGAGATTTATGCCGATACGACATTCCATGTAGGAGCTGCCGAAGGCTGCGATCTTTTGCTTTTCAATCTTCATTTCACGGCGCCGAACGAGAGGCCGCGCACCAGTTGTTTCTGGCTGATCCAGCCGAAGATCAGAATCGGCGCACACGCCAGGGTCGACACCGCCGACAACTTGGCCCAGAACAAGCCTTCCGGGCTCGAATACGAGGCGATCAACGCGGTCAGTGGCGCGGCTTTCGACGAGGTCAGGTTCAGCGACCAGAACGCCTCGTTCCAGCACAGAATCAGCGACAGCAGCACGGTCGAGGCAAGGCCGCCCTTGGCAATCGGCAACAGCACGCGGACCATTTCCTGCCACAGCGTGGCGCCGTCGAGACGGGCGGCTTCGAGGATGTCTTTGGGGATGTCCTTGAAGTAGGTGTAAACCATCCAGACCACGATCGGCAGGTTGATCAGCGTGTAGATCACGATCAGCGCGATGCGCGTATCGAGCAGGCCGAAACTCTTCGCCAGCAGGTAGATCGGCATCAGCACGCCCACCGGCGGCAGCATTTTGGTCGAGAGCATCCACAGCAACGTGCCTTTGGTGCGCTGGGTTTCGTAGAAGGCCATCGAGTACGCTGCCGGCACCGCGATCAACAGGCACAGGGCCGTGGCACTGAAGGAAATCACCACCGAGTTCCAGGCGAAACTGAAGTAATCGCTGCGCTCATTGATGTGCAGGTAGTTCTCCAGCGTCGGCGTGAAGATGAACTGCGGCGGCGTGGCGAACGCGTCGATTTCGGTTTTGAAACTGGTCATCAGCATCCAGAAGATCGGGAAGAAAATCACGATCGCGATGGCCCAGGCCAGGGTGCCGAGCAGCAGGCTTTGCAGCCGGCGGGATTGTTGAAGAGTCATGGCAGGCCTCAGGCTTTGTCAGTCAGGTTTTTGCCGATCATCCGCACCAGAATGATCGCGGCGATGTTGGCGATGACCACGGCAATCAAGCCGCCCGCCGAGGCCATGCCGACGTCGAACTGCACCAGCGCCTGGTTGTAGATCAGGTAGGCGAGGTTGGTCGAGGCGTAGCCGGGGCCACCGTTGGTGGTGGTGAAAATCTCGGCGAACACCGACAGCAGGAAGATCGTTTCGATCATCACCACCACGGCAATCGGCCGTGCCAGATGCGGCAGGGTCAGGTGCCAGAAGATTGCGATCGGCCCGGCGCCGTCGAGACGCGCGGCCTCTTTCTGTTCCTGGTCGAGGGACTGCATGGCGGTCATTAGGATCAGGATCGCGAAGGGCAGCCATTGCCACGAAACAATGATGATGATCGACAGCAGCGGGTAGTGGGCGAGCCAGTCCACCGGTTGCGCGCCGAACAACTTCCAGAGGTAAGCGAGGATCCCCGAGACCGGATGGAAAATCAGGTTCTTCCAGATCAGCGCACCGACCGTGGGCATGATGAAGAACGGCGAGATCAGCATGACCCGCACGATGCCGCGACCGAGGAACTCACTCGCTTCAAGCAACGCACTGATGAGTACGCCGAGCACCACGCTGATCAACAACACGCTGCCGACCAGCAGCAAGGTGTTGGTCGCACCGGGCATGAAACCCGAATCCGTCAGGAAGTATGTGAAGTTCTCCAACCCGACGAACTGGTTTTCACCGGGGTAGAGCAGGTTGTAGCGGATCATCGAGAAGTAGATGGTCATGCCCAGCGGCACGATCATCCACAGCAGCAACAGGGCCACCGAAGGGCTGACCAGAAACCAGCCGGGATTGCGTACGCGGACTTTGCGCGCAGGCTGCGACAGGTCGATGTGGGCTTTGGCAGTTGAAGTATTCATGGTGATCACAACCAATTGGGTGCAGAAACATGTTCAGGAAAGACAACATTCCTGACATCGGCGCGGACCCTGTGGGAGCTGGCTTGCCAGCGATAGCAATAGGTCAGCCGACAGCAATGTCGAATGTGCCGGCCTCATCGCTGGCAAGCCAGCTCCCACAGGTTTAGAGGCGGTTACTTGGGATAACCGGCGCGCTTCATCTCGCGTTCAGTGGTTTGCTGCGCGGCAGTCAGGGCTTGATCCACCGTGGTCTGGCCGATCAGCGCCGCCGAGAACAGCTTGCCGACCTGGGTGCCCACCGCCTGGAACTCAGGAATGGTCACCAGTTGAATACCGATGTACGGCACCGGTTTCAGCGTCGGTTTGCCCGGGTCAGCCGCTTTCAACGATTCCAGCGTGACCTTGGCGAACGGTGCGGCGCTCATATAGGCGTCGCTGTAGGTCGAAGCGCGGGTGCCGGGCGGTACGTTGGCGATGCCGTCAGTCTTGGCCACCAGTTCGCCGTACTCTTTTGACGTCGCCCAAGCGCTGAATTCTTTGGCGGCGTCTTTGGCTTTGGAACTGGTCGGGATTGCCAGCGCCCATGAATACAACCAGGCCGAGCCTTTGTCGGTCACTTGATGCGGGGCGAAAGTGAAGCCGACGTGATCAGCAACCTTGCTCTGGGTCTTGTCGGTGACGAACGAGCCGGCGACGCTGGCATCGACCCAGATCGCGCATTTGCCGCTGTTGAACAGCGCGAGGTTTTCGTTGAAACCGTTGCTGGAGGCACCCGGCGGGCCGGATTTCTTCATGGTGTCGACGTAGAAATTCAGCGCGTTTTTCCACTCAGGGCCGCTGAATTCAGGCTTCCACTGCTCATCGAACCAGCGCGCGCCGTAGGCGTTGGCAACCGTCGTGATCAGCGCCATGTTCTCGCCCCAACCGGCCTTGCCGCGCAGGCAGATGCCGTACTGCTCTTTGTCTTTGTGGGTGAGTTTTTCGGCGAAACCGGCGATCTGCTCCCAGGTCGGACGCTCGGGCATGGTCAGGCCGGCATCCTTGAACAGGTCGGTGCGGTAATAGGTGATCGAGCTTTCCGCGTAGAACGGCAGGGCGTACAGCGAACCCTTGACTGACAAGCCTTCACGCACCGATGGGAACACATCGTCGAGGGCGTAACTGGCCGGCAGATCCTTCATCGGTTCCAGCCAGCCTTTGGCGCCCCACAGTGCGGCTTCGTACATGCCGATGGTCAACACGTCGAACTGGCCGCCCTGGGTGGCGATGTCGGTGGTCAGGCGTTGGCGCAGGACGTTTTCTTCGAGCACGACCCAATTGAGCTTGATGTCCGGATGCTCGGTCTCGAAGGTTTTCGAGAGTTTTTGCATGCGGATCATGTCGCTGTTGTTGACGGTGGCGATGGTCAGGGTCTGGGCGCCAAGGCTGACGCTGCTGAGGGTCATGCAGGTGAGGGCAAGCAGAGCTTTTGCAGTCGGTTGCATCGTGCACTCCTTTTCTGCACCCGTAGGGTTACAGAAGGACAGTTATTGTTTTTGTGTCTTCCTGTGCAGGAAGAATGTGCGCTGATTACAGCCTTCAATCGCAGGGCTGACAAATCATCCCTAACACTTTGATCGATACTTTTTTGCACTGGGCTTTTGTGGGGCGAATGCAGGGAAGGGCTTTTCAGCGCAGAGGTGCTGTCGGATGCGTACAGGTTTCCGGAGTGGCATCGCAACTTGTAGGAGTGAGCCCGCTCGCGATAGCGGAGTGTCAGCCAACATATCTGCACGCTGTCACACCGCTATCGCGAGCAGGCTCACTCCTACAGGGGAGTTGCGTTGTCAGAGATGGTTTTGTTCAGTCAGGCGCTGCACCGCAAGCCGCCGATAGTGCGACGGCGTCATGCCCTTGAGCTGCTGAAAGCGCCGATTGAAGTTGGAAATGTTGTTGAACCCCGATTCGAAACACACCTCGGTCACCGGTTTGTCGCCATCGGCCAGCAGCTCGCAGGACTTGCTGATACGCAAGCGATTGACGAACTCGATGAAATTGCGCCCGGTGGCCTGTTTGAACACTCGGCTGAAATAGGTCGGCGTCATGCCCAGATGCGCGGCGACTTCCTCCAGCGAGATATCGCGGGCGTAGTGGCTGAAAATATAGTCGACGGCCCGGTTGGTACGATCGATATTGTGCTCATCGGCCAGTTGCGGGGTGGTGGCGCCGGACAACAGCTGGAAATCATCGCTGGCCGCGAGCAATTCCATCAGGATAAAGAAGTGCCCGAGGCGGGTGATGCCCTTGCTGTCGGCGATGCGCTGCATCAGCGTCATGGCCTGGCGGATGGTACGTTTGCAGCGAAACTCGATGCCGTACTGCGCACGTTCCAGCAGGGGCGCCAGGGTCTTCAGTTCGGCAAACACCTGGTGGCCACTCTCGAACAACTCGTCGGTGAAGTTGACCAGCATGTCGCGCTTTTCAACGACCTCGTCCTCGGCCACCTGGCTGATCCAGTTGTGCGGCAAATTGGGGCCAGTGAGGAACAGGGTTTCGGGATAGAAGTTGCCAATGTAGTCACCGATAAACACCTTGCCCGAGCTGGCGACAATCAGGTGCAGTTCATATTCCTTGTGGAAATGCCAGCGCACCAGCGGGCACGGAAAACCGTGCTGGCGGTAGATGATGGACAACCCGTTGTGGTCATCCATCAACTCGTATGAAGGGTCGGTCACGCGGGCGGTTCGGGTCATGGCGAGCTACTTTTTTTGTTATCGCCTGCCGATCATGCCTCGTTTCTCGGGACTTGCGCCAGCTTCACTCAAGCGGTCTGCTCGCGGACGCTGCCTCTGGACTTCTCGATGGCTTTTTCCAGATTGGCCATCTGGCAAAAACGTACAATGTTCGAGTTTTTAATAAAGTCGAAATTGATGATGTTGCACTTTTTGGCCCAATCCGATCTGGCTGGGTCAAACCAGTGGTCGAGATCATCCAGAATTCGCTGAGGGCCGCCAATCGAAAAACTGGTTGCTGACAGCGACCACGGGCGAAGTGTGCTGTTGGCAGTGCTCAATACTTCTTTGATGTAACCCTGCAGATCGAGAGAACTGACAAGCTGCTTTCCGATCCACTTGTGCTGGATTCTTCCATAGATACGGTAGTCCTCGGTTTCCCAGGTCATGGGGGCTGCCACCATGATGCGCTGCAATGGGCTGATCGCTTTGAGCTGGCCAAGCGTCAGGTGCAGATTCCGGGTCGGGATCATTCGGTCGCCCAAGTGTTGCAGTATCAACGCTTGAAACTCCGAATGATCGAATGCGTCCTTGCCACTACCCAATTCATGAAAGTCCAGAATGATGAATTCATTGATGTTCCTTTCATAAAAAGCTTTGACGTCGCGTACAAGATCTTCAAGCGTACGGGAAGAAAGGTAGCCGTTGTGGTGGAAGCGGAACTTTGCCAGTCCTTGCGCTTTGTTATCGTAAGTCAGGCGGGCGTCGAGTGCTCGAACACCGCGATTCAATTGTGAATAAAAGGAGACATCCTGGCAGGCGAGCCAGTTTTTACCGGGTATCAGTGCATAACCCGCTTCCCAGTCGCAGCCAGCGTTATGGGCACCCGGCAAACTAAGTTCGAAAAGCGACAAGTTGTCGATTTGCGGCGAATCCGCCATCCATTGATAAGGTTGGAAATTATCAAGATTGTTCATGTTGTACATCCTGCAATTGAAAACGAAAGTTGTCGGAATTGCGCGCGCAGGATGTTTATAACGGGTGCCGGGTGTTCGGCCAAGTTTGCTTTTAATGCAAGTCGTGTAAAAGGCGTTACTTATATGTCCGGTGTTTGTTGTGTGTGTCGGTTTTTCGCTTCGATCCATTGCGCCATGTACTGGGTGCTTTTGTGCGAGTGATGACGGAGCATGCTGCCAATGAAGTTGTTGGATCTGAGGTGTTCTAAGTTCCGTTGGCAATAACGCAGTTTTTCAATCAATGCCGGACCATGTACTGGTTGTGGGTAGCGTTCATTCAACAGCGTGTATCCCGCCAGACGAGCGTCCTGCCAGCGCGACTCGTCGTTGTAAAGCGCCACGGCACTGTTGGCGAACTCCACTGCGCTGCTGGTGACTGCACCGGGCCACGCGTGATCGCCCTGCATGGCCTCGGCGCCAATCGGCGTGGTGACACTGGGTGTACCGCAAAGCATGGCGTCGACCAGTTTGCCCTTGATACCGGCACCAAATCGCAAGGGCGCCAGGCAGACTCGCGCGGCAGACATGACCTGCAATGCATCTTCGGCCCAGTTCATGATGTGGAAACCTTCGCGGGCGTTATGCAGCGCTGTGGCTTTCGGCGGCGTATACGCGCCGTAAATGTGCAATTGTGCCTGGGGCAACTGTTGGCGAATCAGCGGCCAGATCGTGGTTTTCATCCACAGCACGGCATCCCAGTTGGGTGCGTGGCGGAAGTTGCCGATACTCAGAAAGTGCGCCCGATCCGCAAATGTTGCAGGTTCGACCGCAGGCGGGTCGATCATCAGCGGGCACCAGTGCAGCAATTGTCGGGGCAAGCCGAACTGCTCGATCAACAATTCGATCTCCACTTCGGAGATCATCAGGTTCAGATCGCAACGATACAGCGCGGCGATTTCACGCTTGGCCAGATCGGTTTCGGCCATCAGTTCGAACTCGTCGCGCAGGGCCGGGGCAAAGACATCACTGAAATCATTCTGGTCAGGATTGACCTTCAGGCGAGACTTGAGTCGCTGATGACGCGCATGCCGCAGACTTTGCAGGTCGGAAGTTTCCAGCACGCGCAGCGCCTGAGGGCAGTGTTTTTCAACTCGCCAGCCGAACTGCTCTTCCATCATGAATTGGTCGAACAAGACGATGTCCGGCGCCAGTCCGCTGATGAATTGATCGAAGCTGCTGTTGTTGAGTTCGATCGGCACCTCACGAATGCCGAGTGCGGCAAGATCCGCCTTGTGCTCGCCGGGACCGGCCGGGCTGCTGAAGGTAATGTCCCAGCCTTGTTGCAGGAAGGTTTCGAGGATCTGCATCACATGACCACTGGCCGCGGAAGAGCGCGGCTCGGGCCAGACGTAGCCGATGACCAGGACTTTGGTGTTATCGGGTTGGGTCATGGGGGCAGATCCTTTAAAGCAGGTGAGAAAAAAGGGCGCAATTAAACCACAGCCATAAAGCTTGGATGCGCCCTGTTTCTCTTCACATCGGTTTGGCGAGATTAAGCAACAGCGGCCCCTGGATAAAAGCACCGGGAGCCGTGTTCTTCAAAGCGTTTTCCATGGCCGAGAGGTTGAGTTGAAACGCCGCGGGCGCGGTCACTTGCTGGTCCAGGAGCGAGACAGACAGTGCATAGGATTCCGCATTCAACAATGCGGGATGGTCTTGGACCACTTTTGGCAGCCCGTCCTTGATTCGCTTGAACTCGATGTATTCCTCACGCTTGGCAAAGCGGAAATGAGGATTGCTCAGATTATCCGGATGGGCCCTGTGCGCGTCCCTGGCAAATTCAAGCAGCCCGACGGCATCGAACTCGGCGGGAGTAACCCCGGCAAGCACTTCGCCGTAGTAAAGGTCGAGCGTTCCCGGAGCGCCGTGCGACATTTCATGGACGATGACATCGCCAATGCTGCCATCGTCATACCTGGACACTTGATAGAACTCATCCAGATTGTCCGGGTAGATCGCGAGAAACTGACCTGCGTTTTTATCGACTTTCACGCCAGCGTCCACGCCGGCTTTCCAGTGTTTGTAGGTATCGACACGCAGTGCCGCGAGGATGTCCGGCTCATGCGGGCGGAATACCATATTGGTGAGATCAACGGAGTCGAGATCCTTGCGCATGGCGCGCAAATTGTGGGTGATGTATTCAATTGCTTCGTTAGAGTCAGTGCCAAAGACATGCTTGAGCAGCGAGCGAACATGGTGATCGTCCTCGTGTATGTTGCTGAGCATGCCGATCGTGTTGTCGAGTTTGCTTTTCGCGTGGGGAATGGCTTTGGTCAGATATCCCTGCGTGTAACTGAAGGGCCTGGCGCGAGCGAACAATCGTTTCAACGGCGAGAAATTCCCCAGATTGAGGAACTTCAGGCGCGGCCCCCAGGCACCGCCGACTTTGAGGTTGAGTGCGTGCCAGCGCTTGTTGCGTTGCAGCACGGCAATATCGACGGCCTGGCTCACACCGTCCGCCCCGCGCCAGGTCGCCTGGCGCATATCGGTCAGCCGTTCGAACTTGATCAACTCAGGGGCATTTGCACCGCGCACGAGTTTGCGCAACTGGGCATTGGCGGTTCGCGCCGTACTCAGTGCGTTTTCGCCGACGAAGACGATGCCACGGCCCGCGAGCCGCAGACCTTTGCGTGCCAGTGTCGGCAAGCCATCCAGCGGATTGATCAACGACAGCGCTACACGAGCCACGGCCCTGGAGATTTTCAATACCTTGAGTGTGGTTGACCCGGTCTTGGCGGCGATACTTGCCGCGCTTGCCCCCAGACCAATCAACAAACCGATGACCGACAGGCCATCCAGCACACAGCCACCGATGCCCTCGGAAACCCGATCAGTACGCCCCGAACGGATATCTTCAATACATTGTTTGAACGGCACGATCACGTTGATCGCCAAGCGTTCAACGGTTTCTATGGTTGTGCGCCATTCCTCCAACTCCGTCTGCACATTCAGTGAGGTGTACAGCTCGGCACGGCTGGCCACAGGATGGTGGGTCAGGATGCATTCGGCGATGTCATCGACCTCGCGGGAAAAGAACAGGGAAACCGGTCGATTGTCCGTGGCGGCCAGATTCAGGTGCCAGAGCTTTTCCACCACTACGCGAGACGTCACGCCACCTCGGGGCTCGCTGCCCTCGCTGTAAGCCGCGAAATCGAGAGGCCATTCCACGGCTTTGTTCTTTGCCTGGAAGTCGTACCGGCTGCCGGTGAAGGAGAGTGTCGGGCGAGCATCGATGATCTGCGTGCTTTGCAATAACACCAGTAATTCGGGGCGTTCGCGACACAGACCGCGCAAGCTGAATAACTCATAAGTACGCAATGCATCGTCATTGTTACAGCACAGAATAAGGCCGTAGCGACCTTTCGCTTCGTCACGAGCGAATTGGGTTTCTTCCTGTGGATTGAGTGGATTGACTTCCTTTCTGACGGTGTAAAGCGTCATGTAGCCGTTGGTGAGCGCCTGTCTATCGCGCTCGGGCATGTTCGAAATCGCCATTTTCATGATCGAAGACATTCCCTCGCGCACGTCTTTGTAATAGCAATCGAAGGCTTGATCGAACAGTACGCCAGGCAATTCGAGTTCAGACAATCGGGCAAACGCGTCAGCGGGTGGCTTGAAATCGCTTTGTTGCTGAAATCGGTCTGTCAACTTGCCATTTTCGATCAGGTCGCCGGACAGGTAGAGATCCACTATCGAGAAGCGCAGGCGCAGCAGTTTGTTTATCGCGTATTCGCTGTTGCCGGTTGTGCTAAGCAGCGCATCATAGAACTCGCTGAGAATGCCGGCCGGGTGCGCCGCCTTGAGTCCCTCGAGCCAGCTGCGGTCTTTGAAGCTGCTCAGGTATTTGATGGAGAACCCTTTCTTTTCGAGGTAACTGCCTTCGGGCATCACCTTCTTTAATGCCTCAAGGGCGATTGTTCTGCGCTCGGGGGGCGTTCGCGACAGACCCGTCTCCGATTGGCTGAGGGCCTCCATGTAGCGCTCGAAGTGCGCGGTAGCCTTGACCAGCGTGGGCTTGTCGTAATCTTTTTGGGCTCGGTAGTCGATCACGCCATTGAGTACTGCCCAATTGATCGTCGGGGTGAATCCAGCTACCTGGTGCAGTTCGATTTGTTCGGGGGACAGCGGAGCCAGTTCTGCAAACGCCTTGATTTGGCTATATGTCATCATTCGGGAGGACCCCGGCGAGGCGTGCTCGATCAACGCCACCGCTTGAGCGATGACGACCCAGCCAGGTTTTTCCAGGGTCAGATCAGGCGGTATATCGGCGATCAGAAATTCAGCGGCGGAGCCGGCCAGTAACAGGTGTGCCGCCAGCAGGGCGTAGTCTGGTTCAATCAAGCCTTCGCTAACGAGATGCTGCTCGAGGCTTTCACGCACTTGTGCAGCATGGCGGGTTGCATTGGCCGGTTGATACAGGTCGTAACCGGCGAGGATGGGCGAGTTGGTCCGCGCCTCCAGATCGATGACCAGCGCGGCCTGCAGGATTTCGCGAAGCTGATTGGCGCGCACGTGCTGATCGTCCGTTTCCAGATGCCAGTCGAGGCACTCATGGAGCTTTCGGCCCAGGTCACTGGCAAAGTTCTGCTTCAAACAGTCGGTAATAATGTCGTCCACGTGCTTGCGTTTAGTGGCGATGGGAATCTGCTTGAAATCGGCGAGGGACAGTTTTTTCAGAAGAGTGCTCTTGCCTTCAGTCGCTTCCTGAATGACTTGTGTGATGATTTCGCGTTTGGCGCGCGATAAATGAAACGGTGAATCCGCTTCACTGTTCAGTAACTCGTGGTAATCGCCGGAGTCGGGAGGGGCGGGAAGTTCAAAAATCAAATAGGCGATCAATTGTTTGATGTCGCCAATGGTCTGCGGCAGATTCAAACCTTCAAAGGCAAGCCATTGCTCAATGCCAATGTCGTAACCGGAATAAACATAGCCACCGGTTATTTCCGCAAACTCGGCCAGCATCAGCGTCTCTGCGCTTCCGCCGATGGGTAGCTCATGTTTGGCGTGTTCAAATATTCCAAAGATACTGCCTTCGCCGTCGACACCGATTCTAGCGTTCGCCGGAAAACCATGAATTTCGCAAAGATGCGAGAACTGCTCGGTTTCAATCATTTTCTGCAAGGCATGACGTGCTGGCTCATAGGCTTCATCGAACGTGCTGCCGGCAACGTAGGGGAAAAACAGGTTCTGCAGGCTAAGCCTGGTTGTCTCGGGTAAAGACGCGCTCGCGCTGTACTGCTCAAATGTCAAAGTGGGATGCGAACGTAGAAGGGCAGCATTCAGCGCTTGGGTGATGTTGGCTCTTTCCTGTTTGTCGAAAAGAGAACGATCGACGTATGAAGTTTTATTGATTACTGCGGGGCGCATGTCTTATATCCTGAGTCGGGTAAGCTTCAAGTGTCTTTGTTAGCGGCGCTGATTTGTCAGGCGCCACAGATCAAAGAGTTGACTCAGGATAGAACTGCGGTGATCAGTAATTACAGGTTTAGTGCGTTGCGAATTATGCGTGGATATAACAAGTTGCTTCGGCTGCTATTTCCTGTTGTTAATTGTTCAATATGGCTTTTACCTTGTCACGCAACTGATCAATTGAAAACGGTTTGCCGATTACATGCATGCCTGCGGGTACATCAATGGATTCGGCATAACCGCTGGCAAACATAATCGGCAGGGCGGGGCGCAGTTTGCGTGCTTCGGTCGCCAGTTCGCGGCCATCCATGCCCGGCAGGCCGACGTCGGTCATCATCAGATCAATGTGCAGACTTGAGTCTTCAAGCTTTTCCAGTGCCTGTTCGCTGCCGTCTGCTTCAAGCACCGTGAACTCCAGCTCCTCCAGCACATCGACGATCAGCATGCGCACGATGTCGTCGTCTTCTACGACAAGGATGGTGGAGGCGGGGGTAGACATAATAAGGCTCTCGAAAGTCAGTTCAGGGTCGCCGGTCGATCAAAAGTGCCGGGCTTCTTCATCAGTAAGTGGCGCAGTGCCACAAGTTCCCCGCCCGACGCAAAAAAAGCATAGCCGCAGATGGGGGCGCAAGGATAACTGTTCAGGGGCATGAACATGCTGGTGAGCGTAGGAATTTGCTGCGAAAGGTGTGAGAAAAATGGATCCATGCCGCCGTTTTGGGGCAAACTGCCTGTTTTTCAACAGTTCGACAAGGCTGCCCCATGTCCTCTCCGTCTACGGTTGATGAGCAACGGTTTCGTAAACTCCTGAGTCGCAACATCAGTCTGCCCTTGGGCGTCGGTGTGCTCAGTGCCGTGTTCTTCGTGTCGCTGATTACTTATCTGCTGTCGGTGATCCAGTGGGTGGAGCACACCGACCGGGTGATCAATAACGCCAACGAAGCGGTGAAGCTCACCGTGGACCTGGAAACCGGCATGCGCGGTTTCTTGCTTAGCGGCGACGAGCATTTCCTTGACCCTTACGAAACTGCCAAACCGCGTATCGCGGTGGCGCTCAGTACTTTGCTCGATCTGACCGCCGATAACCCGGTGCAGACCGATCGCTTGCGTCGTTTGCAGGCCTTGCAGATCGAGTGGGCCAATTACGCACAATCGATGATCGATCTGCAGCGCTCCAGCGGCGATTACCGGGGCGCGGTCAAGGCTGGACGTGGCAAACGCTTGACGGACGAAATCCGCAAGCAATTTGAAGACGTCATCGAAACCGAACAGGTTCTGCGCACGACGCGCAATGAAGACGTGCGCCGCACCACGATCTGGAGCATCAGCCTCTACCTGATTTTCATTGCCGGTATCAGCGGCTTGCTGGCCTATATCGGCCGTCGCGATCTGGTCAATCTGTCGACCAACTACAGCGCCAACCTTGCCGCACAGCAAGCCAGTGCCGAACGTCTGGAGCAGCAGGCGTGGTTGCGCAATGGTCAGACCGAGCTGGCCGAGCAGGTGCTGGGGCAACTGACGCTGAACTTGCTGGGGCGCAATATTCTGCAGTTCTGCGCGCAATACCTGGGCACCGCCGTGGCCGCGCTGTACGTGCGTGAAGAACATGGCGGCCTCAAGCGGGTGGCCACTTACGGCTTCTCTCGCGAGCAGGAAGAACAAGATCAGTCGATTTACAGCGGTGAAGGCATTGTCGGCCAGGTGGCGCAACAGGCGCGGCTGATCCGTCTGGATTCGGTGCCGTCGGACTACTTCAAAGTCAGTTCTGGGCTGGGCGAGGGCTTGCCGCACAGTGTGCTGGTAGTGCCGACCAGCGATGACGACCGGGTCAATGGCGTGATCGAACTGGGTTTCCTGCGGCCGCTCACGGATCGCGATATCGAATTGCTGGAACTGATTGCCGGCAATATCGGCACCTCCATCGAAGCTGCGCGCTACCGTCAGCGCTTGCAGGAAGTGCTGGCCGAAACCCAGCAGCTCAACGAAGAGTTGCAGGTGCAGCAGGAAGAGCTGAAAACCGCCAACGAAGAACTGGAAGAGCAGTCGCGGATTCTCAAGGAATCCCAGGCGCATCTGGAAACCCAGCAGGTCGAACTGGAGCAGACCAACGAGCAACTCGCCGAGCAGGCGCAGACCCTGGCCGAACAGCGCGACGCCATGGACCTGAAGAACACCGAACTCAACCAGGCCCAGGTACAACTCGAAGAACGCGCCGAAGAGTTGCAGCGTTCGAGCAAGTACAAGTCCGAATTCCTCGCCAACATGTCCCACGAACTGCGCACACCGCTGAACAGTTCGCTGATTCTGGCCAAGCTGCTGGCGGAGAACCCGCAAGACAACCTCAGCGCCGAACAGGTCAAGTTTGCCGAATCGATCTACTCCGCCGGCAACGATCTGCTCAACCTGATCAACGATATTCTGGACATCTCCAAGGTCGAGGCGGGCAAGCTCGAAGTGATTCCGGAGAACACCAGCGTGGCGCGTCTGGCCGATGGTCTGCGCAGCGTGTTCGAGCCTCTGGCGGCAGACAAGCAGCTGACCTTCAGTGTCGATTTGCAACCTGGCGCGCCGGGCATGCTCTACACCGACCGTCAGCGTCTGGAGCAGGTGATCAAGAACCTGCTGTCCAACGCCGTGAAGTTCACCGAGAAGGGCGCAGTCAGCCTGACCATTGCCGGCCAGCCGGATGATCGCGTCGCGTTCATCGTGCGCGATTCGGGTATTGGCATTGCTGCCGATCAGCAGGAAAGCATTTTCGAAGCCTTCCGCCAGGCCGACGGCACCACTAACCGCAAGTACGGCGGCACCGGTCTGGGCCTGTCGATTTCGCGGGATCTGGCGACCTTGCTCGGCGGTTCGATCAGCGTCAGCAGTACACCGGGGCAGGGCAGTGTGTTCACGCTGGTGTTGCCGCAGCAGTTCGACGAGACCAATGAAGTGCCGTTCGCTCCGTTGACCTTTACCCCGCCAGCGACGGTGGCCAGCGTGCCACTGGCGCCGGTTGTTTCGCCGTTGACGCCGGTGCACATTCCGCGCTTCGCCGATGACCGTAACAAAGCGCCATTCGCCACGCGCTGCATTCTGGTGGTGGAAGACGAGCCGAACTTTGCGCATATCCTCTACGATCTGGCGCATGAGCTTGGCTATCAGTGCCTGGTGGCTCACGGCGCGGACGAGGGCTACGACCTGGCCAAAGAATTCGTCCCGGATGCCATCCTGCTCGACATGCGTCTGCCGGATCACTCCGGCCTCACCGTGCTGCAGCGTCTGAAAGAACACGCCGGAACCCGGCACATCCCGGTGCATGTGATTTCCGTCGAGGACCGCGTCGAAGCGGCGATGCACATGGGTGCGATCGGTTACGCGGTCAAACCGACCACCCGCGAAGAGCTCAAGGACGTGTTCGCCCGTCTCGAGGCCAAGCTGACCCAGAAGGTCAAACGCGTGCTGTTGGTCGAGGACGACGACTTGCAGCGCGAGAGCATTGCCCGACTGATCGGCGACGAAGACATCGAAATCACCGCCGTCGGCCTCGCGCAGGACGCGCTGGAGCTGCTGCGCACGACGATCTACGACTGCATGGTCATCGACCTGAAATTGCCGGACATGCTCGGCAATGACCTGCTCAAGCGCATGTCCACCGAGGACATCTGCTCGTTCCCGCCGGTCATCGTCTATACCGGACGCAACCTGACTCGCGATGAAGAGGCCGAACTGCGCAAGTACTCGCGCTCGATCATCATCAAGGGCGCACGCTCGCCAGAGCGTTTGCTGGATGAGGTCACACTCTTTCTGCACAAAGTCGAATCGCAGTTGTCCCATGAACGGCAGAAGATGCTCAAGACCGCGCGCAGCCGCGACAAGGTCTTCGAGGGTCGCAAGGTGCTGCTGGTGGACGACGATGTTCGCAACATTTTCGCCCTCACCAGTGCCCTGGAGACCAAAGGCGCAGTCGTGGTGATCGGCCGTAACGGTCGTGAGGCGATTGAAAGACTCAATGAAGTCGAGGACATCGATCTGGTGTTGATGGACGTGATGATGCCGGAAATGGATGGTTTCGAAGCCACCATTGAAATCCGCAAGGATCCGCGCTGGCGCAAGCTGCCGATCATCGCGGTGACGGCCAAGGCCATGAAAGACGATCAGGAGCGCTGCCTGCAGGCGGGCGCCAATGATTACCTGGCCAAGCCTATCGACCTGGATCGCTTGTTCTCGCTGATTCGCGTGTGGTTACCGAAGATGGAACGCATTTAGTGGAACGTAGTACGCCAGCTGAACGAAACAGTGAAATCGAACTGCGCTTGTTGATTGAGGCGATTTACCTCAAGTACAGCTACGATTTTCGCGATTACTCCGGCGCTTCAATCAAGCGCCGGGTGCAGCACGCGCTGAGCCAGTTCGAATGCGCGACCATTTCGGCGCTGCAGGAAAAAGTCCTGCACGATCCGACGGCGTTCATGCAGTTGCTGCAATTGCTGACGATTCCGGTCAGCGAGATGTTCCGCGATCCGTCGCACTTCCTCGCCATTCGCAGGGAAGTGGTGCCGTTGCTGCGCACCTATCCGTCGATCAAGATCTGGATTGCCGGGTGCAGCACGGGCGAGGAGGTCTATTCGATGGCGATTTTGTTGCGCGAAGAAGGCCTGCTCGATCGCACGATCATCTATGCCACCGATATCAACCCGCGCTCGCTGGACAAGGCCAAGCAGGGGATTTTCTCCATGGAGAATGTTCGTGCGTATACGGCCAACTATCAGCAGGCCGGTGGTCAGCGTTCGTTTGCCGACTACTACACGGCAGCGTACGGTTATGCGATTTTCGACAAGAGCCTGTGCGAGAACGTGACCTTCGCCGACCATAGTCTGGCGACGGACAGTGTGTTCTCCGAAACCCAATTGATTTCCTGTCGCAACGTACTGATTTACTTCAACAAGAAACTTCAGGACCGTGCCTTCGGTCTGTTTCATGAATCGCTGTGCCACCGCGGATTTCTGGTGCTGGGCAGCAAGGAAACGCTGGATTTCTCCGGTTACGCGAACCAGTTCGAACCGCTGGTCAAACAAGAACGGATCTACCGCAAAACATGAACGAGGCCGTGGATTTACCTCGCGTCGAGGCGATTGTGGTCGGGGCTTCCGCCGGCGGCGTCGAGGCGCTGCTGAGCCTGCTCGGACCGCTGCGCCGAGGCTATAGGTTGCCGATCGTTGTGGTCCTGCATCTGCCCGAAGAACGCCGTAGTCAATTGGCCGAAGTCTTCGCCCGCCGCGTGGACATGCCGGTGCACGAGGCTGCTGACAAGCAGGATATCGTTGCCGGCAATGTGTATTTCGCCACGCCGGGTTATCACCTGTCGGTGGAGCAGGATCGCAGCCTCTCGCTGAGCCTTGAGGAGCGCGTGCATTATTCCCGGCCATCGATCGACTATCTGTTTGAATCGGCGGCTGACGCCTACGGAGAGTCGCTGGCCGCCGTACTGCTCACCGGCGCCAATCACGATGGCGCGCGCGGGCTGGCGCAAGTCAAACGCCGCGGTGGCCTGACCATCGTTCAAGACCCCGAAGACGCGCAAGTCGCCACCATGCCCTTGGCTGCACTGAAGATTCAGCAGCCGGACCATGTCCTACCCATTCACGGCATCGGCCGTCTGCTTGTCGAGCTGGAACGAATCGCATGCTGAGTAATATCCAAGCCAAACTGCTGATCGTCGACGATCTGCCGGAGAACCTGCTGGCGCTCGAAGCGCTGATCAAGCGTGAAGACCGTACTGTCTACAAAGCCTTGTCGGCCGATGAAGCGCTGTCGCTGCTGCTGCAACACGAGTTCGCCATGGCCATCCTCGATGTGCAGATGCCGGGCATGAACGGCTTCGAGCTTGCCGAGTTGATGCGCGGCACCGAGAAAACCAAGAACATCCCGATCATTTTTGTCAGCGCTGCCGGCCGTGAACTCAATTACGCGTTCAAGGGCTACGAGAGCGGGGCAGTGGACTTTCTGCACAAGCCGCTGGATATCCACGCGGTGAAGAGCAAGGTCAACGTCTTCGTCGATCTGTACCGTCAGAGCAAGGCGATGAAGCAACAGCTCGAAGCGCTGGAGCAGGCCCGTCGCGAGCAGGAAGCACTGTTGCAACAACTGCAAAGCACCCAGCTGGAACTGGAGCAGGCGGTGCGCATGCGCGATGACTTCATGTCCATCGTCGCCCATGAAGTGCGCACGCCGCTTAATGGCCTGATCCTTGAAACCCAGCTGCGCAAGATGCACCTGGCCCGCGACAACGCTGCGGCGTTCACCCTCGACAAGATGCACGCCATGGTCGACCGCGATGAACGCCAGATCAAAAGCCTGATTCGCCTGATCGAAGACATGCTCGACGTGTCACGCATTCGCACCGGCAAATTGTCGATCCGACCGAGCCGTTTCGATCTGGTGCAACTGGTGAGCAACCTGCTGCAAAACTTCGCGGCACAGATCGAAGCTGCTGAAACCGAAGTGTCGTTCACCGCGCCTGTACCGGTGGAAGGCCATTGGGACGAGTTCCGCATCGAGCAGGTGGTGACCAATCTGCTGACCAACGCCCTGCGTTACGGTGGCCGCAGCCCGATTCAGGTGCGGGTTTACCGTGAAGGTGATGAGGCGCGGGTCGAGGTGCAGGACCGTGGCATCGGCATCAGCCAAGAGAATCAGAAACGTATTTTCCAACAGTTCGAACGGGTTTCCGCCAAGACGGTAGTGGCCGGGCTCGGGCTGGGTCTGTTCATTTCCGAGCAGATCGTCGCCGCCCATGGCGGCTCCATCGTCGTCGAGAGTGAAATCAACGAAGGCGCCCTGTTTCGCGTTTGTCTGCCAATTCAGGAAAACGGCACATCCGACGCAACCTCTGATTGACCGTACGGTCGTATCAGCAGCTATTGACTGAACAAAGGCTTCCCATGAGCGTAGATGCACAAGATGTAGTACTCGTCGTCGAGGACGAACCGGTTATCTTGATGGTCCTGACGGATTACTTGTCAGGGCAGGGGTATCGCGTGTTGCAGGCGGAAAACGGCGAGCAGGCGTTCGAGATTCTTGCGCGCAAGCCACATCTGGACATGTTGATCACCGATTTCCGTTTGCCGGGCGGGATCTCCGGCGTGCAGATCGCTGAACCGGCCGTCAAATTGCGCCCGGACCTGAAGGTGATTTTCATCAGCGGCTATCCGCAGGAAATCCGCGAAACCGGCAGCCCGATCACACGCAAGGCGCCGATCCTGGAAAAACCATTCGACCTGGATGTGTTGCAGGAAAAGATTCAGGAATTGCTCGCGTAAAGCCCTGTAGGAGCTGCCGAAGGCTGCGATCTTTTGATGTTGATGATCAAGAACAAGATCAAAAGATCGCAGCCTTCGGCAGCTCCTACAGTTTCAGCGGTTTCAGCTTTCGATCATCTCCCGCACTTTGGCGGTCAACAGGTCGAAAGTGAACGGTTTGGTGATCATCTGCATCCCCGAATCGAGGAACCCGCCACGCACTGCGGCGTGCTCGGCGTATCCGGTGATAAACAGAACCTTCAGCCCCGGACGATATTGGCGGCCGACTTCCGCCAGTTGCCGGCCGTTCATGCCCGGCAGGCCGACATCGCTGATCAGCAGATCGATACGCTGCGTCGAATTCAGAATCGGCACGGCGCTGTCAGCATCCCAGGCTTCGACAAAGGCATAGCCCAACTCACCGAGCACCGCGCAGACCAGCACGCGCACTGCCGGGTCGTCCTCGACGATCAGCACGGTTTCGCCGTCCAGCGCATCCGGGGCTTGTTGAATAGCCGAGTCTGGACTGGACAGTTCTTCACCGCGAAAGCGCGGCAGATAAAGTTTTACCGTGGTGCCTTCATCGATCTCGCTGTGAATCGAGACATGGCCACGGGACTGCTTGCTGAACCCATAGATCATCGACAGGCCCAGCCCGGTGCCCTGACCAATCGGTTTGGTGGTGAAAAAAGGATCGAACGCCCGGTTAATGACACTTTGCGGCATGCCGCTGCCGTTGTCGGTGACACTGAGCATCACGTAATCACCGGGTTCGAGATTGCTGTAGGCCTCGGTGAATTCGCGCTTGAGTACCTGATTACTGGTCTCGACCACCAGTTTGCCGCCGTCGGGCATGGCGTCGCGGGCATTAATGACCAGGTTGAGCAGGGCACTTTCCAGTTGATTGGGGTCGGCCTCTGCGACCCACAACTTGTCGTTGAGGCGCATGTCCAGTTGAATGCTTTCGTTGAGGCTGCGTTGCAGCAGTTCACCCATGGACAGCACCAGGGTGTTCATCTGCACAGCTTTTGAATCGAGTGATTGCCGACGCGAAAATGCCAGCAGGCGGTGGGTCAGACTGGCGGCACGGTTGGCCGACGTCACGCCCAGATCGATCAGGCTGTCGAGGTCGTCCAGACGTCCACGGGCCAGGCGCCGACGTAACAACTCAAGGCTGCCGATGATGCCAGTCAGCATGTTGTTGAAGTCGTGGGCGATACCGCCAGTGAGTTGGCCGACCGCTTCCATTTTCTGCGATTGGCGCAGGGCTTCTTCATTGTGCCGCAGTTGTGCGGTGCGCTCTTCGACCTGTTGTTCAAGGGTTTCCAGGGTCGATTGCAGACGTCGTTCGCTTTCACTGAGGTCAACCAGCCGGTCGCGGGCCTCGTACTGTCGTCGTCGGCCGCGCAATGCGGCGGACACCATACTGACCAGTGTCGCGGGATGGAACGGTCGCTCAAGGAACGTCACGTTGCCCAACAGATCGCTCAACCGCGAGGAGGGGCCTTGTTCCTGGCCGCCGTGATGGGTCAACAGCACAATGGGCAGATCCGACCACGCCGGCTGCTGCTCCAGGTGCAGGAACAGCGCTTCCAGTTCCGGTCCGCGCAAGGCTTCGGCGGCGACCAGCACCAGACCGGCACCCTGTTCAAGCTCCGTGCACAGCGAATCCAGACCTGGCGTGACGAGTCCGCTGTAGCCGGCCTCGTTGAGGATCATCAGCGCAATCTGGCTGTCGCGACCCACCGGCGCCAGAATCAGCGCCCGTTCGGCCGGCGGCACCTGAACCGTCACAAGTGTTCTTCCTGCAACAGCGGATTACTCGCGCCGAGGTAGGTGGGGACGCCTCGCAGCACGCCTTGAAAGGCTTCCAGCGGTTCACCGATGGTCATGCCTTGCGTGGAAATGCGGTATTCACGAATGGTCGATTCGTGGCTGCCGGTGCGTTTCTTGATGATCGAGATCGCGCGGCGGACTTTGCCTAGTGCTTCGAAGTAGCGCAACAGAATCACCGTGTCAGCCAGATAAGTAATGTCGACCGGCGCTTGCATGTCGCCGACCAGACCATGCTGGGCGACCGTCATGAACGTCGCCGCGCCTTTGCGGTTCAGGTACAGCAACAACTCGTGCATGTGCAGCACCAGCGCGTTTTCTTCCGGCATTGCCGCCTGATAGCCGTTGATGCTGTCGATGACCACGGTTTTGATTTGACCTTCATCGACGCAGCGTCGCACGCGATGGGAGAACTCACCTGGCGACAGTTCAGCGGCGTCGACTTGCTCGATCAACAGATTGCCGGTGGCCTGCAAGGCTTTCAGGTCGATGCCGATGTTTTTCATCCGCTCAAACAGCAGGCCGAGTTCTTCATCGAAGATAAACAGCGCGGCTTTTTCCCCGCGTAGTACGGCAGCGGCAGCGAAGATCATCGAGATCAGCGATTTACCGGTACCGGCAGGGCCGAGAATCAGCGTACTGGAGCCGGTCTCGATGCCGCCGCCGAGGAGCGCGTCCATTTCCGGGATGCCGCTCGAGAGTTGCAATCGCGCGTACTCGCCGCGATGTTCGGCCGCCACCAGTCGTGGGAATACATGCACGCCGTCGCCCATGATGGTGAAGTCATGGAAACCACCGCGATACTTCTGGCCGCGGTACTTGACCACCCGCACGCGTCGGCGCTCGGCGCCGTAGTTAGGTGTCAGCTCTTCGAGGCGAATGACCCCGTGAGCAACGCTGTGCACAGTCTTGTCGAGCGACTCGGTGGTCAGGTCGTCAAGCAGCAATACGGTGGCGTTATAGCGCACGAAGTAATGCTTGATCGCCAGAATCTGTCGGCGATAACGCAAAGAACTCTGCGCCAGCAAACGGATCTCCGACAGGCTGTCGAGCACCACGCGCGTCGGCTTGAAGCGTTCGACTGCTTCGAAAATCTGCTTGGTGGCTTCGCCCAGTTCCAGGTCGGAGGAATACAACAGGCTCTGCTGATGCTCGGCATTGAGCAGGCTTTCCGGGGGCGTCAGCTCGAAGATCTTGATGTTGTCATCCAGCGTCCAGCCGTGGGACGACGCCCCTTGCCTTAGTTCGCGCTCGGTTTCCGAGAGCGTGATGTACAACGAGCGTTCGCCGGCTTTCGCGCCGGCCAGGAGAAAATGCAAAGCGACCGTGGTTTTGCCGGTACCGGGTTCACCCTCCAGCAAGAAAACATGACCGCGAGACAAACCACCGGCCAGGATGTCGTCCAGACCCACAATGCCGGTAGCGGCTTTCGCACTGATCAACTCGTTAGAAGTAGACAAAAAATGCCCTCTCATGACTAAGGGAAGCGAGGCCGCCAACAGAATCGCGCGGCCTGATTAACTTGACCCTTTGGCGTGATGGCAGTTCCGAAATTCCTTGCCAGATGTGTCGAAAGAGCTGTCGAAAGTGGGTCAGAGGCCTTGCTGCAAGGCCGGGTCATCCGGGTTGAGTTGTTCCAGTTGCGCCAACAGAATCTGCACATTCTGCAGTTGACCGCTTTCTTTCCAGTAGTTGATCAACAAGACCCGCGCCTTGCGGTCAGCGGGGTGGCGCTGGACGATTTCCTGCAATTGCTTTTGTGCCGCTTCCAGTTCTTCGGCGCTGTGCAGGGTGGTGGCGAGGTCGTAGCGGTAATCCTTGTTGTCTGGCTCAAGTTCGACGGCTTTGGACAAGCCGAGCAGGGCGTATTCGCGCTGATCGTGGTGTAACAGCCAAAGACCGAGAGCATGTTGCAGGTAAGCAGAATCGGGTTGCGCTTTGAGTTGTTGCCCCAGCAATTGCCGGGCGGCGTCGGTCTGGCCCTGGCGGTCGAGGACATCGATCTGCATCACCAGCGCCTGCAGATTGCCGGGCTCCAGGCGCAGGGTGTTATCGAGCGCGACCTGCGCCTCCTTGAGTTCGGCGTTGTGTAGATGCAGCCGAGCGATTTGCGCGTAGTTGGCGGCGCTTTCCGGTTGCGCCTTGAGCGTTTGTTCCCAGCCGTCGATTGCTTGTTGCAGTGGTGCGAAGTACAGACCCAGTTCATCCGGGGTCAAGCCGAGCAGAGCGTTGATGGCGGCAAAGCGCACGGTTTGATCTTCATCATCGAGCATTGGCCCGAGCAACAGGCTGCGTTGCCCGCCTGGCACCAGCCCCACCACGCTTTTGATCGCCGCCAGCCGCACGGCTGGGGATTCGTTTTGCAGGTCGGTGTCGGCCAGCTTCAACGCCTGTGGACTCGGATAGTTAGGCAGCTCGCCATGCAGCCACACGCGGCGCTTGACCGAGATGTCCGGACGGCCCAGCTGTTGATATAGCTGACGCGCCGCGCCCGGTTGACCCTTGCGCGCGGCATCCAGCGCTTCGCTATAGCCGTGTTTGATCGCATCGGGTATGACCGGCACGGTGCTGCGCACGGACAACCACGCGACAATGACGACAAGCACAAGGCCCAGGCTGATAAGCAGGTAGCGGCGCGACTGAGGCATGCAGGTTTCCGAAACAGGCGTTCTTGAGCAGAACGGCAAGCTTCGGTCAGCGCGGGCCACGAGTCAAACCCTGTGCATGCGAATCGCCCTACAAGCTGCGTCGACTCAGTTACCCGTCAGGCTTTCGATGCAGTGTCTACGCTTGCAGAAGTCGCTTCGATGAGTGTGCCCATGCAAGCCCTGTTCAATTATTTCAAGGCCGTGATCCATCCCGGTCAGGCCGTCCTGCTGTTTGCCCTGCGAACCATCGCGGCGGGATTGTTGACTTTGTATCTGGCCTTTTTGTTCGATCTCGACCAGCCCAAGTGGTCGATCATGGCGGTAGTCATCGTCAGCCAGCCGTTGGCCGGGATGGCACTGGCGCGCAGTTTCGGTCAGGTGATCGGTACGACCCTCGGGGCGGCGGTGGCGGTGTTGATCATGGCGATCTTTCCCCAGGCACCGCTGCCATTCATTACCACTCTGGCCCTATGGCTGGCGCTGTGCACGGCGGGCGGTACGTTGCTGCGCTACACCAGCTCTCAAGCATTTGTGCTCAGTGGTTACACTGCCGTGGTGGTGGCGTTACTGGCGATTCCGGATCAGGACGGTACGTTTTTACTGGCGGTTACCCGCGTGACCGAAACCTTGCTGGCCGTGGCGTGCGTGTGTGTCGTCAGCCTGCTGACAGCGCGCCCGCAAGCGGTGGCCAAGGGTTATTTCGCCAAAGTCGATCAAGTGATCAAACTGGCCGCCAGCCACGCAGCGGCGGTGCTTCGCACGGAAGAAAGCGAGGCCGATTTCCAGCGCCGGCAAATGCAACTGCTGGGGGAGATCAGCGCACTTGAAGGCTTGCGGCGACACTTGTATTTCGATGCACCACGATTGCGCAGCGCCAACCATCTGGTGCTGCTGTTGGGCAATCAACTGATGCTGTTGACCTCGCGATTAACCGCGCTGCGCCATCAACGCGAACTGCTCACCGAACGTTGGGAGGGGGAGCTGCCGCTGGATATCCAGCGACTGCGTGCGGACGAACTGGCGCTCCTCGATCAGTTGGCGGAGCAGGGGCGATCATTGTCCGAGCCCACACGTCACCGGTTTATCACGCTGCAGCATCAGTTCGAGGCGCTCGCTTATCAGGCCGAACAACTGACTGAAGACATGAGTGCCACGCTACGTTCGCTGGCCTGGGCGCTGCGCTGGGAACAGGCGCGGCTGTTGCAGCAACTGGAGCAAATCCTCGAATTGAGCGATGCCATCCAGGAAGGGCGCGAGGCCAGTTGCCTCTATCGCGGTCAGGTCAGCCCGTTGCATCTGGACTTCACCCTGGCGTCGATGAACGCGATTCGCGCTTTCACTGCGTTGCTGGTGGCCGGGTTGATCTGGATCGAAACCGCGTGGGACGGTGCGCGGGGCGGGATGATTCTGGTGGGAATCCTCTGTTCGCTGATGGCTACTTTCCCGCGTCCACTGATGGCCGCGCAAAGTTACGCCCGAGGCTTGGGGCTCGCGCTGGTGGTCTCGGCGTTCTATCAATTCATGCTGGTGCCGGCGGTCAGTGATTTCGAGCTGTTGGCATTACTGCTGGCCCCGCTGCTGTATGTGATCGCGATTGGTCTGGCCAGCCCGGCGACGGCGGGCATCGGCATGGGACTGGGGTTGTCGAGTTTCCTGATGATCGGCCCGCAGAATGTCGGTACCGGGCAGAACACGGCGATTCAATGGTTCGAGTTCGCCGGCGCCTACGTCAGTGCGGCCATGCTTGCCCTGATTGTTTACGCGTGGATTTTCCCGTTTCGCCCGGCGTGGCGCCTTCGTCGCTTGTACAACGAAGCGCGCGAGCAGGTGTATGCGCTAACCAAAACCCCCGCGACCGATGAACAACAGTTCGCCTTCGAAAGCCGCATGGTCGATCGTCTGACCAGCATGCTCGGCCTGCTGCCGGCGGTGAACAGCCGCGCGATGCAGCAACTTTACGAAATCAGCCTGGCGTGTGTTGCGCTGGGTGTGGCGATGCATCAACTGCGTCAGCAGGCACACAACAATGCGCTGCTGACAGACACCTTCAATCAGCGTCTTGCTTCGGCCGTGCGCAAAACCGGGCGTTTTGTCGCCGGGCGTCAGGATGTGCAATTGGCGCCACTGCTGACCACGCTGCACACACTGGGCGACGAACTGGATGAATTGCACGTCGCCAGTCATGAGCATGTGTGGTCGTTGTTTCGCATGCGCGTGGCCCTGTTGATTGTCGTGTCATTCCTGCAGCGCCACGGTGACGCCATCCAGCAATCTGTCCCGGAAGGAGAAGCAGCCCTTGCCCATTGATTTCGAGATTGGCGGTGTCTACCTGCCGCCCATTGCCCAGGCGCTATTGTTGGCCATACCGATATTCATGCTGCTCGACTGGGGATTGCGGCGTCTGGGTGTGCTGCGCCTGGTCTGGCATGAAGCGCTGTTCGAAGGCGCCCTATATGCCTGCGTCTGTGCCACGCTGATTTTGCTGATGGGAGCCTGATGCCTTGAAAGTGTTATTCACGCGATTGATCACGTTGGCGGTGGTGTTGCTGGCGATCGTGCTCGGCTGGTTCGCCTGGGAGCATTACACCCGCGCACCGTGGACTCGCGATGCCCGGGTGAGGGCGGATGTGGTGACGCTGTCGGCGGATGTCTCGGGGCGCATTGTCAGGCTGGCGGTGCAGGACAACCAGCATGTCGACAAGGGGCAACTGTTGATGGAGATCGACCCGGCGCGTTACAGGTTGGCGGTGGAGCATTCGCGACGTTCAGTGGAAGTGGCCAAGGCGACGCTGGGCCAGTCGCAAGCGGCGATCGTTGCCAGTGAAGCCTTGCTCAAACAGCGGCAAAGCGAAGAGCGTAGGCGGCGTACGCTCAAGCAGGGTTTTGCGATTTCCGGGGAAGAGTGGGAGAAATCCAGTACCGATGTAGCGGTGGCCCAGGCCGATCTTTTACGTAATCAGGCCAATCTCGGCCTGGCCGAAGCCAATGTGCAGTTGGCGATTGCCGCGATGACTCAGGCCGAACTGGACTTGCAGCGCACCCGCGTCGAGTCACCGGTCAGTGGCTATGTCACTAACCTGCTGACTCGCGAAGGTGACTACGCAGTGAGTGGCGGCGCGTTGTTGGCGCTGGTTGACAGCGATTCGTTCTACATCAGTGGTTACTTCGAAGAAACCAAACTGCCGCGAATCGGTGAGGGCGATCGGGTGCGGGTGCAATTGATGAGTGGGGAGACCTTCGGCGGTACGGTGCAGAGCATTGCCTTCGCCATTGCCGACAGGGAGAACGCGCCGGGCAGTCGGCTGCTGGCGAACATCAACCCGAGTTACACCTGGGTGAAACTGGCGCAGCGGGTGCCGGTACGGATCGAAATCGATGGCGACTACGCCGGCAAAAACCGTTTGCGTGCGGGCACCACAGCGACCGTCACCGTGCTGGAAAACTGATCCCTGTAGGAGCTGCCGCAGGCTGCGATCTTTTGATCTGCTCCTTTAAAGCAAAGTCAAAAGATCGCAGTCTGCGGCAGCTCTTACAGAAGAGGGTGTGATTTTCGAGGCATAAAAAAGCCCCGCGACCGAATGATACGCGGGGCAAAAAATTTGGTTGGTTGCGGCCAACCAAAGGAGCTCTTTAACAATCGATTACTTGCTGGCAACAGTCTCCGGTTGCCAGCCGCCGCCAAGGGCCTTGTAGATCGCGACAATGCCGCGATACAGGTCAACTTCGGCCTGGGCCTGACTGTCTTCGGCGTTCAACCGTTCACGTTGAGCGTCGAGCAGCACGAGGAAGTCAGTCGTGCCTTCGCGATAGCGAATTTCAGCCAGGTCGGCAGCCTTGCGGCTCGATTCGCTCTGACGGATCAGCGAGATCAGGCGTTGCTGGCGTTTGCCGTAATCGCTGAAAGCGTTTTCCGACTCTTCCAGGGCCAGCAGCACTTGTTGCTCGTAAGTCGCCAGTGCGCCTTCGGCTTCAGCATCGGCGCCACGCAAACGGGCGCGTACGCTGCCAAGGTCGAACGCCGCCCACGTGATGCTCGGGCCGAGTGCCCAGGCGTTGGCCGCCGAGGAACCGATCTGCGAACCACGCCCGGCCGTCCAGCCGAGGAAGCCGCTAAGGCTGACCCGAGGGAACAGATCGGCTTTCGCCACGCCGATACGCGCCGTGGCCGAAGCCAGATTGCGTTCAGCGCTGAGAATGTCCGGCCGACGCTGCAGCAGTTCGCCCGGATCTCCGATCGGCAAGGCCTTGGCAATCGCCGGCAAGTCTTTCGGGCTCAGATCGACGGTCAGCTTGTCCGGACGCTCACCGAGCAGGGTGGCGATGCGGTTTTTCTGCCGAACCTGTTCCGCCTGCAACTGCGGCACGGTGGCTTCAACGTTGGCCAGACGCGCATCGGCGCGCTCGACATCGAGCTGATCACCGACACCGGCGTCTCGCAGGCTGATGGTGATCTTGCGCGACTCCACCTGATTGTTCAGGTTGGCCACGGCGATCTTTTCGCGCAGCTGGGCACCGCGCAGTTGACCGTAAGCATCGACCAGTTCGGCAATCATGGTGACTTGCAGTTGATACAGATCGGCTTCGGCCGCTTGCTGGTCGGCGTTGCTGGCTTCCAGATTGCGCTGGATGCGGCCAAACAGGTCCAGCTCCCAGGCCATGTCCAGACCGAGGTCATAGCGTTCGCTATTGACCCGGTCGGTGGTCTGGCCAGGGATTTGCCCCTTGGCCAGATCACTGCTGGCGCGGCTGGTGATGGTCGGCATCGCATCGTTGCTGGCGTCGTCGCGGATCGCCCGGGCGGCTTTCCAGCGGGCGAACGCCACGCGCAGTTCACGGTTGCCTTGCAGCGATTGGGTCACCAACTGGTTGAGGGTCGGATCGTCGAATTGCTGCCACCAGATGCCTTCGAATTTCGAGCGGTCGAAGTTCTTTTGCCCGGCGGCGCCGTCGGTGACGGCCGTGATGTTGGCCGCCTCCGTGGCTGGGGTCTTGTAGTCGGGGCCGACGGCGCAGGCACTGAGGGCCAGCACCAGCAGACTCGGCAGGAAGACTTTCAGACTCATCGTTGCGCCTCCAGTTTCAGAGCTTTGGCCGCTTTGCGGGCTTCACCGCGTTCGACAAAGTTACGGATCAGTACGTAGAACACAGGTGTCAGCAACAGACCGAAGAAGGTCACCCCGAGCATCCCGGAGAACACTGCCACACCCATGGCGTGACGCATCTCGGCACCGGCACCGCTGGAGAACACCAGCGGCACCACACCCATGATGAACGCGAAGGAAGTCATCAGGATCGGCCGCAGACGCAGACGGCAGGCTTCCAGTACCGCAGCGAGCGGGTCGAGGCCTTCTTCCTGTTTGTCCTTGGCGAACTCGACGATCAGAATCGCGTTCTTACAGGCAAGTCCGACCAGTACGATCAAGCCGATCTGGGTAAAGATGTTGTTGTCACCGCCCGAGATGATCACGCCGGTGATGGCCGACAGCAGGGTCATCGGTACGATCAGGATTACCGCCAATGGCAGGCTCCAGCTTTCGTATTGAGCGGCGAGCACCAGGAACGCCAGCAGTACGCAGAGCGGGAACACGAACAACGCGGTGTTGCCGGACAGAATCTGCTGGTAGGTCAGGTCGGTCCACTCGTAGGTCATGCCGTTCGGCAGTTCATCTTTCAGCAGTTTCTCGATGGCTTTCTCGGCTTGGCCGGAGCTGTAACCGGGAGCTGCCGCACCGTTGATTTCTGCGGTGATGAAGCCGTTGTAGTGCATCACGCGATCCGGGCCCGAGGTGTCGCTGACCTTGATGAAGGTCGCCAGCGGGATCATTTCGCCTTTGTTGTTGCGCACTTTCAGCTGACCGATCTGATCGGATTCGAGGCGGAACTGTTGTTCGGCCTGAACGTTGACCTGATAGGTGCGCCCGAAACGGTTGAAGTCGTTGGCATACAGCGAGCCCAGGTAGATCTGCAGGGTGTCGAAGATGTCGCTGACGGCCACGCCGTGGGTCTTGGCTTTTTCACGGTCGATGGCGGCATCGACCTGTGGCACGTTCACCGTGTAGCTAGTGAACAGGCCCGCCAGTTCCGGCACGCTGTGGCTCTTGTTAATGATGTTCATGGTTTCTTTGTACAGCTCGTCGTAGCCCAGGTTGCCCCGGTCTTCGATTTGCAGACGGAAACCACCAATGGTGCCCAGACCTTGTACCGGCGGTGGCGGGAAGATCGCCATGTACGCCTCTTGAATGTTCGCATATTGGCCGTTCAAGGCACCGGCAATTGCACCGGCGGACATGCTCGGGTCTTTACGCTCGTCGAACGGTTTCAGCGTCACGAAGACGATGCCGGCGTTCGGGCTGTTGGTGAAACCATTGATCGACAGCCCCGGGAACGCAACGGCGCTTTCCACGCCTGGCTGTTTCAGCGCCAGATCAGACATGCGCTTGATCACGTCTTCGGTGCGATCCAGGCTCGAAGCATCCGGCAGTTGTGCGAAGGCCACCAGGTATTGCTTGTCCTGGCCGGGTACGAAACCGGTCGGCGTGCTGGAGAAACCGAAGAAGGTCAGGACCATCAGACCGGCGTAGAGCAGAAGGGCGATGCCGCTGCTGCGGATAACCCGGCCCACCGTACCGACGTAGCCATGGCTGGCGCGGTCGAAGAAGCGGTTGAACGGACGGAACAGCCAACCACCGAAGATCTTGTCGAGCACTTTGGAGAAGCGGTCTTTCGGTGCGTCGTGGCTTTTCAGCAACACAGCGGCCAGTGCTGGCGAGAGGGTCAGCGAGTTGAACGCCGAGATCACGGTCGAGATGGCGATGGTCAGTGCAAACTGTTTGTAGAACTGCCCGGTAAGACCGGAGATGAACGCTGCCGGAATGAACACCGCACACAGCACCAGCGCCGTGGCAACGATCGGGCCGGTCACTTCACGCATGGCGCGCTTGGTGGCTTCGACCGGATTCAATCCGAGCTCGATATTGCGCTCGACGTTCTCCACCACCACGATGGCGTCGTCCACCACGATACCGATGGCCAGTACCAGGCCGAATAGCGAGAGCGCATTGAGCGAGAAGCCGAACAGGTGCATCACCGCAAACGTACCGATCAACGATACCGGCACCGCCACCAACGGAATGATCGAGGCGCGCCAGGTTTGCAGGAACAGG
Source organism: Pseudomonas sp. IT-232MI5 (assembly GCF_949767845.1). Classification (NCBI taxonomy): domain Bacteria; kingdom Pseudomonadati; phylum Pseudomonadota; class Gammaproteobacteria; order Pseudomonadales; family Pseudomonadaceae; genus Pseudomonas; species Pseudomonas sp. IT-232MI5. The sequence continues at coordinate 87,659 of NZ_CATKQE010000059.1, read as the reverse complement.
ATAACCACCAGTACCACGAGAATCAGTGCTTCGAAGAGGGTGTGAACCACCGCCTCGATCGAGCCGCGCACAAAGATCGTCGGGTCATAGACGATGCTGTAGTCCATGCCTTGCGGGAAGCCTTTCTTCAACTCGTCCATTTTCGCCCGAACGTCGTTCGAGATGTCGATGGCATTGGAGCCTGGACGCTGGAAGATCGGGATGGCTACCGCCGGCTGATTGTCCAGCAACGAGCGCAGGGCGTATTGACTGGAACCGAGTTCAACGCGAGCGATGTCTTTGAGACGAGTGATTTCACCGTCGTCGCCTGCACGAATGATGATGTTCTCGAACTCTTCCTCGGAGACCAGACGGCCCTGAGTATTGACCGACAGCTGGAAGCTCTGGGCATTCGGGGCAGGGGGCGCACCCAATTGACCGGCCGCGACCTGGCGGTTTTGCTCACGAATCGCGGTGACCACATCCGTTGCGGTCAGATTGCGCGAAGCGGTCTTGTTCGGATCGAGCCAGACCCGCAGCGAGTAATCGCCCATACCAAACAACTGCACATCACCAACACCGTTCAGACGAGCGAGCTCATCCTTGATGTTGAGGATCGCGTAGTTGGACAGGTAGAGCATGTCGTAGCGCTTGTCCGGGGAGGTCAAGTGCACAACCATGGTCAGGTCGGGCGAGGCCTTGTCGACGGTGATACCTATGCGCGTCACTTCCTCGGGAAGCTTCGGTTCGGTACGGGTCACCCGGTTTTGCACCTGCACCTGCGCATTGTCCAGGTCAGTGCCCAGGGCGAAGGTGATGGTCAGGGTGATCTTGCCGTCGGCGGTCGACTGCGAGGACATGTACAGCATGTTCTCGACGCCGGTGATGGCCTGCTCCAGCGGAGCGGCCACGGTTTCACCGATGACTTTAGGGTTGGCGCCCGGGAAGTTGGCACGTACCACCACGGTCGGTGGCACGACTTCCGGGTATTCGCTGATCGGTAGCTGGAACAGCGAGATCGCACCGGCGATCAGGATCAACAGCGAGAGCACCGCTGCGAAGATCGGCCGTGAAATGAAGAATTGGGAAAAATTCATCGGAGTTGTCGTCCCTTAACCGCGTGGGGTCGTAGCAGCCAGCTTCACAACCGCACCGGACGCACCTTTGGCAGGGGCGACTTTGGGCAGGTTGCTGGCTTCCAGCGCTTGACGTTGTTGAGCGAGTGCCGCGATGGTCTGTTCGCTGGCCATGGGCACCACTTCAGGAGTGACCGGTGAGCCAGGGCGAACCCGTTGCAGACCCTTGACGATGATCGTGTCGTCCTTGTTCAGGCCGTTACGGACGATGCGCAGGCCTTCGATTTTCGGACCCAGTTCGACGGCGCGGTACGCGGTTTTGTTGTCCGCATCCATCACCAGTACGAACTTCTTGCCGAGGTCGGTACCGACCGCTTCGTCGTTGATCAGCATGGCGTTGTAGGTACCGCTGCCGACCAGTTTCAGGCGTGCGTACAGGCCCGGGGTGTAGGTGCCGTCGCGGTTGTCGAACACCGCGCGACCACGGATGGTGCCGGTTTTCGGGTTGACCTGGTTGTCGACGAAGTTCATCTGGCCGAGGTGCGGGTTGCCGTCTTCGTTGGACAGGCCCATGTACACCGGAGTGGTGGCACCGCGCTGACCGTTACGGGCGAGTTGGGTGTATTTGAGGAACACGCGCTCGTCGGCGTCGAAGTAGGCGTAGACGCGGTCGGTGGAAACCACGCTGGTCAGTGGCGTGGTGTCGGCGGTTACCAGGTTACCGGCAGTGATTTCGGCACGGCTGACGCGGCCGCTGATCGGCGCGGTCACGCGGGTGAAGCTGAGGTTCAGTTTGGCCAGATCCAGTTGCGCTTGCAGGGCACCGACGGCGGCGCGGGCTTCCTGTGCAGCGCTGGTGCGCGAGTCGGCCAGTTCGGCGGAAATGGCGTTGCTGGCGCGCAGACGCTCACCACGTCCGGCTTCGTTTTCACTGCGGGTGGCGTTGGCGCGGGACTGGGCGACCAATGCTTCGAGGCGGCGCACCTCAGCCTGGAACGGACGCGGGTCGATCTGGAACAGCAGGTCGCCTTTCTTGACCAGTGCGCCTTCGGTGAAAGCCACCTCGTCAATCTGGCCGGAGACCCGTGGACGGATTTCAACGGTTTCTGGCGCTTCGAGGCGCCCGGTGAATTCGTCCCACTCGTTGACCGGTTGTTCGATCACCTTGGCCACGCTGACTTTCGCAGCGGGCATAGTGGCGGCAGTCTCCGGAGTCTTGCCGCAGGCGCTCATCACCAGTACGGCCAACATGGCCAACGGGAAGCGCAAATGTTTGAGTGACTGTTCCATGGATGCATCCGCCAATGTATTGAAGATGGGCGGATGATGCTCGGCGGGGTGTGATGGCACGAATCGAATGAAGCAAAGGTAACTATCATTCGGAATGATATAAGACCCGAACGAGCCCTCTAGCATGCACCTTTCGTTAGGTGGCTATCAATCTCTCTCACGGCAATTCTCTGTTGCCTGACCTGCAAAAGTCAGAAGCGAGGCTGCGCGGCGGGGATTATGCGGGGATTAAAAATGCCGAACCCGCCATGGCGGCGGGTTCGGCAATGTGATCAGAGTTTCGGCAACTGGCCGACACGTCCGATCATTTCCGTCACGATCTGCAGATCCAGCTGGAATTGCTCCACGGTCTTGAACTCGCCATCAGTGTGACCGGTGTACTTCACATTTGGCATGGCCAAACCGAATTGCACGCCATTCGGCAGTTCATGCACCGAAGTGGCGCCGGCGGAAGTGCCGAACTCGTGTTTCATGCCGAGGTTTTCTGTCGAAACCGCCAACAGTGCCTTGACCCATTCGCCCTCAGGATTGCGGTACATCGGCTCGGCAATCGAGTAGTCGAACGCAACCGCTACGTGGGATTTCTTGCTCCACGCCGCCAGTTTCTCAGCGATTTCAGCCTTGAGCTTCTCCGGCGACTTGCCCTTCGGAACGCGCAGGTTGACCGCGAGTTTGAAGGCTTTGTCATCCATTCCGACGTAGGTCAACGACGTTGTCAGCGGCCCCATGAAAGCATCGGAGAAACCGACCCCCAGCTTGTTACCGAGGTAATCCAGACCCCAGTTGTCGGCGGCGTAACGCGCGGCATCGGTGATGTGGTTGTGCTTGAACGCGACTTTGCCATCAAGGCTATCGATAAAGACCAGCATCCGCGCGACCGGGTTGACCCCGGACTCTGGCTCGGAGGAGTGCGCAGATACGCCAGTCACGGTCAGCTTGACGTCTTTGCCATCAACCTTGGCATTCACCTGGAAATCGCCGCCATTACGCTTGGCAAACTCGTCACCGGCCTTCTGCAGACTGGCGGCCAGCTCCGCAGGCTTATCGGTGACCAGGGTGACGACAGACGCTGATGGAATCTGGTTGGTCGCCAGGCCACCGGTCATCGAGATGATTTCCGCACCTTTGCCTGCACCTTTGCGCTTGGCAAAGTTGGCCATGACGGTACCGTAGCCTTTCTCGGCAATCACCACCGGGTAACCGCCGTCCAGCGCCAGGTTGTAGTTCGGTGTCGGATTGCGTTCGAAGTAGTAGGGAATCGCGTCGCCCGTGGTTTCTTCAGTGGTGTCGACCAACAGCTTGAAGTTGCGCACCAGCGGCAGCTTTTCTTCCTTGATGACTTTCATGGCATACAGCGTGACCACGATGCCGTTCTTGTCATCCTCGGTGCCGCGACCATACATGCGGTCGCCGATCAGGGTGATCTTGAACGGGTCGAGGCGGGTGCCATCCTTGAGCACCCAGTTTTCCGGCGTCACCGGCACCACATCGGCATGGGCATGAATGCCGACCACTTCATCGCCGCTACCGTCGAGAGAGATCTCGTAGACACGATTATCGATGTTGCGGAATTTCAGATTGAACGACTCGGCAAGGCTCTGAATCTTCGCCGCGATCTTGGTGAATTCCGGGTTGTCGTGTTGTTCGACGCCGTCCTTGCGATAAGTCGGGATCTCGACCAGTTCGCGCAGGGTTTCGGTGGCGGCGGCGCTGTATTTCGCTCGTGTGTAGATACCCAGCAGACGATAGATTTCGTTCTGCTGATCGGCGTTTAAGGTCTTGTTGTCGAGATAAGCACCAATCGCCGGGCCGATGTTGGCGGTTTTCGCCAGATCGCTCTTGCCCAGATTGCCGAGGAACTGTCGGAAATCAGTGGCTTTGTCGGCGCTGTAGGTCTTGAGGATTTCAGCGCTCTGTTGTGGGGTGATATTGGCTTGCGCGGGCGCGGTGAACACGGCGAGGCCGGCCAGCATCAAGGTGGTGGCAGCCAGTTTTTTGAAAGGGACATTCATTACGAAGGGCATTCCTTTGCAGGGCAGTGAGTTAGGCGTGTCTCAAGGTTGAGACACATACGCTTACAACCTAACACCGTGTCAGAGCCTTGCGGGAGTCCTGAAAGGGGATGTGTCGCACAAAAATGCAAAAGAGACGCACAAATGAAAAACTATTTCGAGGTGCTCTATCCGCGCCCTATGAGTGGTGGCACCATGCGATTACTTTCAAGGATGGGATGACGACACGTGGCAGCAAACTTCTTCACCCGTGAACAATTCGTTTGTTTGAGAACCTGGCAGAAGAGGGTCTTTGACAAGAACGACATTGCGCACCGCCAAGCCTACAGTCAATTGCGCGAGGCCTACGACACCACCAAGTTGTGGGCGATTGAACTGCAACGACATTTGTTCCCGGACAGCATTGCTCCTCGAGTCATTCGCAGGCCCATAGGCCAGTGGCAGAAGGCGTTTTTGGGCTATAACTGGGCGCGTATCTATCCACGCGCGGACGCTCCGCAAGGCTTGGCTTATACCGTCGGGATCGACGCCAATTGGGGCTTTGTCGTCAAACTTGATCTGGTCGATACAAAAAACGCAGATAAAGCGTTGCGCGACCGCTATGAAAAACTGCGCGGCTCTTATCAGTCCTCACCTATCGTTGCGACCTTGCCGGCCGAAGAAGGCCTTGCGCGCGGCTTTCAGGGGATTGTCGACTGGAGTGCCGAGGCTATTTCGAAATTTGCAATTGGATACGACGACATGGCTGAACAGCTCGGCTTGACCAACACACCAACAGTGGCCCAAATATTGGGACATTTCCAGGTCAGTGAAGCCTTCCGCAAGCGGCAGCCTGACTGGACTGACGAGACTACGCAGTTATTTGTGCGGTTCGCAGTTGCGGTACATAACATGCGCTGGGATTGGTGGCATACAAAGACCACCAACGCTCAACTGATTTTCGGTTCGAAGGAAAAGATTAAAAAATACGGGTCGGCGTTTGGTGAGTTGTTTGTCCAAGTGGATCGTTTTCAGGTCAAATTTGTATCATTCGGTAGCTTGAAACCGATGTCGGAGTACCAGGATATGACTGATGAACTGGTCACTTTATTCGAAGCGGAAAGCGCCGTCGGAGCTAGTCGTCGCCCGCCCTCCGGCCGTACGGGTTTCTGGCCGGATGATTACGTTAATGGAGAAAAGACAGACGGAGACGAGGGCAACCAGCCTAATAGCGTTGCTCAGACCCAGAAACATACCGCTACTCGCAACGTGATCTATTTTGGTCCTCCGGGCACCGGCAAAACGCGCATGTTGCAGAGGTTACTCCGCGATAAATACACATCCTCCGAAGGCACTATGCGCTATGAGTTTGTAACCTTCCACCAATCTTACGGTTACGAAGATTTTGTTGAGGGCCTGCGCCCGGTGCTTGTCGATCTTGAGAATAAGAAACTCAATGACAAAACCCTGGAAGAATCTTCAAAGGATGTCCGCTACGAGATCAAAAAAGGCGCATTCCTGCGGTTGTGCGAAGAGGCTCAGGAAAATCCGGATCAGCAATATGCGATGGTGATCGACGAAATCAACCGCGGCAACATCAGCAAGATTTTCGGCGAGTTAATCACGCTGATCGAAGTCGACAAGCGCAAGGGTGGTGAATATGAGGTGACCCTGACATTGCCCTATTCGAACAAGCCATTCAGCGTTCCTTCAAATGTTGACGTGATCGGGACGATGAACACAGCCGACCGCTCACTGGCATTGGTTGATACGGCATTGCGACGTCGTTTCGAATTCATCGAGTTGATGCCAGAACCGTCCGTGTTGGCCGAAATCACAGTTTCCGAAGGCGGTCATACCCTCCATCTCGATAAATTGCTGACGGCACTCAACCTGCGTATCGAGGCGTTGTATGACCGTGAACACGCCATTGGGCATGCCTATTTCACGTCATTGAAAAATCTCGCGTCCGAGGAGCGTTTCAAGGCTCTCGGCGGCATTTTCAAGACACGCATTATTCCGCTGCTGGAAGAGTATTTTTTCGAGGATTGGCAAAAAATTCGACTGGTACTGGGTGATAACCAGAAATCGGCGGACATGCTTCAGTTTGTCCAGGAGTTGAAAACCGACAGTTTGCCCAAGGACCTGTTTGGCGCCAATCACGGTCTGGATGAATACTCGCTGCGGCCTCAGTACCGTTTGAATGCGGATGCGCTGCATCACCCGCAAGCCTTTATCGAAATCTACGCGACGCTTGCTTAATGACGTCCATACAGATTTTCGAGTTCGATACGCTGGTACCCAAGGCTGACGGTGCATTTGGCAACACTGTCCCCGCGAAGGTATTTGCCTGGCTTGAAGAGCAATGCCTGACCCCTGACGTACTTGCGCCGGTCTGGATGAAATTGACAAGTCGTCGGGGGCGGCGCGCCATTCAGTTCTCCAACTATGTAGGCGTGCTCTGTGCTCCCTGTGGTTATCAAATAGAGATTTTGCCCAAGATCGGTCGCAATACGACTGTGGAAGACGCACGCAAAACGTTGATAGAGATGCTCAAGTGTCTGCGAGGCTTTCGTCATATCAAGACATCCAATGCTGATCTTCAAAAGGAACAGATGCCGTTGTTCGAGGTATTTCTTCAGCAGTTTCTAGGGTCAGCAATGGATGTGGTAAAGCGAGGAGTTCGAAGTGACTACAGCACTCGGCAGGCTAATCTGGCGAGCCTGCGTGGCAAATTGTTGATAGCGGCTCATCTGTCGCAGAATGTGGTGCGTCGTGACCGTTTTTTCACCGAATACGACGAGTTTATTCAGGACCGCGCTGAGAACAGGCTCATTCATGCAGCACTGCGCAAAGCGCTGGGTATGTGCAAAGTACCGGGTAACCAGCGCCTAGCGCGCGAGTTGTGTTTCGTGTTCGCCGACGTCCCTGTGTGCACTGATGTAGCCCAGGACCTCAAGCGTATCCGGCTGGATCGGGGTATGAGCTATTACGAACCAGCGCTTGCCTGGGCGCGGTTGATCCTGCAAGGCGACAGCCCGGTGACAGGTGCAGGCAAGCACAACGCACCTTCCATGTTGTTTCCCATGGAGGCGGTGTTCGAAGCTTATGTGGCGAAGCACCTCGACGCTCAGGTCCGGCAGGGTTTCAATCTGCGGACCCAGACCAGCAAGCACCATTTAGTGAGCCACAAGCAGCAAGGCTGGTTCCGCCTCATACCGGATTTGCTGATAGAGCAGGGCGGCCAAACTTGCATGGTGCTCGATACGAAATGGAAGCTTCTTGATAGTGCCAAGGGCAACAGTGTTGAGAAATACCAACTCAGCCAGAGCGATTTTTACCAATTGCACGCCTACGCACACCTCTATTTGAAGAGTCCGGGGAGCGTCGTGTTGATCTACCCGTGGACGGAGTCATTTACTCAGCCTTTGCCTGTATTCGACTTCACGAGTTCGAAAGACTTGAAGCTCTGGGTTGTGCCGTTTTGCATAAAAAGCCGCAAGTTGTTACTGCCAGAGACATCACCTTTGGGTCGGTGCCTCTATGACAGTGAAACTCGCGAAATCGTGGAGGGGCAAAGCGCTCTCTTGGTATGAGTTGATGAAATGGATCACCGCTGTCTCGGCACGCGTTGTCTGCTGGATGATGCCGTTCCCCGGATAGCCGACGGGGGGTTGGTCGCGCGTCGCTTGGCGCGGCAGCGTTGGTGGTCAAGGTGTTTGAGGGTGGCAATAACCGGGCCTATCTGCCAGATATGGTTGCCGATGACGAGGTGATGGTTACCTGAAAATCTGCTCAATCATCAGCCTGGATGGAATCAGCAAAGTATTCGTGTAATAGGCTTCATACCCATAGGCAGTTATGCGAACTTTGCAGGGGATTGAAGCTTGCGACGCCAGCAACGGTTTGATGGCGTCGTAGTCATTCAGGTCGCGTTGCGTGCCATTCGGATTGGTATAGTAAAAGATCAGATCAGAGGAAAACTTGTAATTTGGCTTGGCCTGACTGCTCGCTGTAACTCGTCCTTCGGCTTTTACAGCGATTGGATGCTCGGATGAGAATTGCGTGTCTCGATTCAGAGAGCAGATCAGGGTAGGGCTGAGTTGGTTGGAATTTTCGTAGTCATTGAAAGCACTCTGCAAATCCACAGTGGAGTTGAAGTGCGCCGTGAACAGATTGGCGGGGCCGAGCTCAAACGACGATAACGTGAGGTCGGCGGGTGGAATACTGGCCGTTTTTACGCACCCGGTGCAGAAAAGAACGCCCAGGTAAATGACCGCGCGGAAGCTGTTCATTGGCTGAAGATACCGTTGATTGAGTCAAAAATCAGATCGCAGGCGGACTTCGTCCCTTGCACAGGTTCTATAAACATCCAGTCAGCAGAAGCATGGTGCTTATCAATGGTTTTATTGATGGTCGGACCTGTCTCGATAATCCAGCGCTCCCCGAAGTCAGCGACACCGTCAGATTGGTCAGGTGTACTGGCATTCGCCCGGATGTTGATCCATGTTTCAGCGACAGGCGTTGGCTCAGAAAAATAGATATCGGAACCCAGCCATACCAAGAACCCTTCACCCACGGGATCGAGTGTCACCAGATATTTGATGGAGTAACCGGCTTCGGAAAGGATCTGTGACAGATGTGCCCCGTTCCATCCGCCGAGGCTGTGGCCGACGATGTAAATCGGGCAGGATTTGCTGGGAATGTTGTCGATGAAGTGAGTCTGGATATCGCCAGCCCCCCTTGCATCCTTATAGCTTTTAGGGATCCCCGTGTATTTCGCCTTCAGCTTGGCGTTGCCGGCAATTTTACCGTCGAGCTGTTTTTGTGCGTCATCGATATTGTGGAACGCGCCCTGGAAATAGTATTTCTCTTGGTCGGCAGCCCCACCAATGAAGAAAACGATCGCCTTCTTTACTGGAACAGGAGCCGTCTTTACAGATTGATCCTTCACAAGTGTTAACGTCGGCGTGACGGCCAGACTCGCAGTATTACCATTGGGAAGCTGGATTTGCTCTGCCGGCATGTTTTCAATCTTCCAGAAAGAGTTTGAAGGTTTCTGCCACGTGTGAACTCACGACGTGCGTGAACCCCAGCGAATCACTGGTTCCGTACTCGAAACTGCCGTCCGCGCGCTGAATCGCGTAGGCATGATTAGGCATGGGCTCACCCGTGCTTTCGTCGATCAATTTGATCTTGTCGCTGAAGTGCACCGGCATCGGCAGCAGACCGCTGAAAGGTGCCGAGACGAAGGTGTCGCCGATGATGACTGTTCCGGAACCGCCCACAACGATGTTGCCGTGTCCGCCCGTGCTGTCGATCGTCGCAGCATTCAAACCATTGATGAAAACGGTCGAGCTGACGCCTCCCGTGATCGGACTGCCACAAGCGGATTTGTCGGTCATCCGGGCGGCAGCAAGCCCGTCAAAGTTCACATTGGGCGAGCCACTGGCAATGGGATTCGTGCCATGTCCCGGAAGAGGGCAGCTAGTGGGGTCCGTGAGGCGTGCAGCAGGTTTTCCGCTCATGCGAAGTTCCGTTTCAAGAGGTCAGATCGGGCAGCCGTGATGAATAGCCGTATCGTAGAACAGCCAGGGCTGTTCGCTGGATCGACAGCCTTGGTGGTCGTAGTAATCGGGAATGGTGAGGGTGTGGTGTCAGCTCTGCGAGACATTGACCCCATGTGCATCCGGACGGATGCGAGTGTTCGCCTTCAATCACACCGGTGGTGTTTGAAGACGCGAGGGGCACAAGCGCTTGCATACGTGAAGTACGCATCAAATTTTACCGTCCCTGGAAATTTCGTTGCGAAGAATGCCGCAAGCTACGCTTGCGTTCAATAATATTCAGAACTGCCAGCGCTGATTCAGAGACTATCCGGATCCCCAAAAAACATCTGAATCCGCGACCGCAACCACCGCTCACCCGGATCATTATCCTGCGACCCACGCCAAGCCATATGCAGCTCAAACGTACGCGTCGGCAACGGCGGGTCCTCCGCGCGAACACCGCCGGCAGCCGTCAATGCTTCCGCGGTGTAATCGGGCACGGTCGCCACGATGTCGGTGCCGGCCAGCAACGTACTCAACCCGTTGAACTGCGGAACAGCCAGCACCACATGGCGTTTGCGTCCGAGCTTCTCCAACTCTTCATCAATAAAGCCACTGAGGTCGCCGGCAAACGACACCAGCGCATGCGGACGAGCGCAGTAGTCGTCCAGGCTCAACGGCCCCGGCACGGTATCGGCACGCAGCAATTTTGGCGCGCTGCGACGCAGGACCTTGCGCTTGGCGTTGGCCGGCAGGTCCGTGGTGTAGCTGACGCCAATGGATATCTCGCCGGAAGCCAGCAGGCCCGGCATCAATATGTAATTGACGCGACGAATCACCAACACGATTCCCGGGGATTCGGCGCGCAGGCGTTTGAGCAGCATTGGCAGCAGGGCGAATTCGACGTCGTCGGACAAACCGATACGGAATACCGAGGTACTGGTCGCCGGGTCGAATTCGGCCGCACGGCTGACGGCGGTCGAAATCGAATCGAGGGCCGGTGAGAGCAGGGCGAAGATTTCCACCGCGCGGGCGGACGGTTCCATGCTGCGCCCGGTGCGTACAAACAGCGGGTCATCGAACAGGCTGCGCAGGCGCGAGAGCGCCGCACTGATCGCCGGTTGACCGAGAAAGAGCTTTTCTGCCGCCCGGGTCACACTGCGTTCGTGCATCAATGTTTCGAATACGATCAACAGGTTCAGGTCGACACGACGCAGGTCATTACGATTCATCTGGAGTCCTGGCAGAGTCATCAAGCTTGACGAGAGCGGCCATATGAGAACAATGGCCGGCATGAATCTTACGGGGAAAGGCTGGTACTCTGCACCGGAAAATTCAGCTTGAATGAGACGGTGGCAGCAGTTTTTCATGGATTTTGCCACTGCCGCCCCTGTTGCGGAATCAATGACAGGCATGTCGACTATTAATAGCCACTGATAGTCTTGGGTCAAAAGCCCAGATAGAGTTCATGGCATTAGAGGTTACTTTGACGAGGTTTGCGATGTCCCGCACGATCCGTTTTCACAAGTTTGGTCCGGCCGAGGTGCTCAAATGCGAAGAGCATGCGGCCGCTCAGCCAGGTCCTGGCGAAGTGCAGGTGCGTGTCGAGGCAATCGGCATCAGCTGGTACGACACCCTGTGGCGTCAGAACCTGGCATCGTCCCAGGCACGTTTGCCATCGGGTCTTGGCCATGAAATGGCCGGCGTGGTCACTGCAGTCGGTGCCGATGTCGAGGACCTGTCCGTCGGTGACAAGGTCGCGAGTTTTCCGGCTGAAAGCCCGAACGACTATCCGGTCTACGGCGAGTCGATCGTACTGCCGCGTACTGCGCTGACCCGTTATCCGGATGTGCTCAGCCCGATCGAAGCCAGCGTGCATTACACGCCACTGCTGATCGCCTACTTTGCCTACGCCGATCTGGCGCGGGTCAAGCCGGGGCAATTCGCTCTGGTCACGGACGCCAGCCATTGTGCCGGTCCCTCGTTTGTCCAGTTGGGCAAGGCGATGGGCGTGCGGGTGATCGCTGCGACCAAAGAAGCCGAAGAGCGCGAGTACCTGCTGTCCCTCGGTGCAGAAAAGGTCATCGTCACCGAAGAGGAAGATCTGTTGATGCGAATCAACAAGATCACCGACAACCGTGGTGTCGATGTGGTGTTCGACGGTCTCGGCGGCCCACAGATGTCGCTGCTTGGCGATGTGCTGGCGCCGCGTGGCAGCCTGGTGCTGTACGGTTTGCAGGGCGGCAACCAGACGCCGTTCCCGGCCTGTGCAGCGTTCCAGAAGAACATCCAGTTTTTCGTGCACTGCATCGGCAACTTCACCGGCAAGCCGGAACTGGGCATCACTCAGGACCACGTCGCTCTGCAACGTGCCTTGCGTGACATCAACCAGTTGACCGCTGATCGTGTGTTGCTGCCGCTGAAAACGCGGGTTTTCCCGTTCAACGAATTCGTCGAAGCGCATCGCTACATGGACGAATGCCCATGCCGCGAACGGGTTGCCCTGCAAGTCGAACCGGCGTAAGCCTTGTCATCAGAGTCCGTGGCCCCACGGACTCTTGTGCGTTTACCTCCCTCCTGAAAAACACAGCGCTCTGGTGCAGCCCCCGGGACCGTTCAGCAACTGAACTGGTTTTTGCTCCCTATCTGTATCTTCTAATCACAATGTAAGCCCTGATAATTGAATGATTACTTTCATCTCAAGGAATGAGCCATGGCTGTGCATTCAATTTGTCCTGCGCGATATCAAACGAATAAATCGATTGATCAAGCCAACTTTTGTTTAATTGTTGTAGGGCTATTCGGAAACTGCTTCTCTTTTTCTTGTACTCACTTGTCGTGGGACATTGTGGGAAGTTTCCTAGGACTGCGTCCGGAAAAAAATATCCCTGCAATTACAGCGGTTTGAGGCTGTTGGTCGGTCGCTGAAGGGGTTTTTGCAGCTCAAGTGTTTCAAATAACTACAAACTTGTAAGTGTTAGCATTCGAACGTCTATTACTTATTGATGAATTGTCGCCAGACTGATTTTCAGTCCGCGCGGCATGAAACTTTCGATACCGGGTAAATACCGATGAGCACGATCCATGATCAGGCAATGAACTATGTCTACCAGCAAGTATTGCAACGTTTGCTGAGTTTCTTCTCTCGCGCGGAACGCACGGCGTTGCAGTTGCTGATCCAGCGACTGGCAGTGGCCGCCGGCGGTATGGAGAACATCGGTCATTTCAAGGTTCTGGTGAACCAGTCAGGGTCGCGCGACAGTTGTTATACGCTGGCCCTTTTACGGGCCGCACAACTGACCATTGCTGGCCGATCGCCCGCGACCTTTCAGCTGCGGGTCGCCAACCTGCGTTGGAACGGCAGCAGCCCGGCGTCCCTGCAAAACATGCACCGCAGCTACAGCGCGCTGTTTCTGTATGACGATCCACGAGTCGAACTGGTGATGGTGGATCACCGCGAGGTCCTGCCGTTTGATCATCAGGCACCCATTGGCGAGGCGGGGCGTGAAGCCAACCGCATCAATCTGTTGCTGATCGGCCATCGTCGAACCTGGAACGAAACGCTTGAACTGTGGGATGACGCTTATCTGGCCACTGCCGAGTTCTACGGTCAGGTTGCCCGCTGGAACAATGGCGTCGATGCGATGGTCGGCAGTGAATCCGTGCGCCGTCAGGGGCACTTCCTTGAGGGATTGGGGCGCGCCGCGCAGAAAGCCGCGATTGCCGGGCCGCAGGTGAGTTCTCTCGGCTTTGACATGCTGTTCCCGCTTCTCGATGGACTGGGTGGCGATTATTACCGCGAGTTTTATCCCGAAGAAGAGCGGGTAGCGTGGCGTCCCGAAGGTCAATTCGAGGCCTGTCGGCGCACCAGTTTCATCAGCATCAACGACATGATTGTCGGCAAGCTCGAAGAACGCTGGCCCTTGCTGAGTGATTTTCTGGGTTTTCAGGCTGATGACCTGACGCTGTATCAAGGTGATAACGAACATGTGGAACCTCTGGTAGCTGCGCATCTGCAGGGCTTGCAGGCGCACTTCATCGAGGGACGAACCTACGAGGCTGGCGTCAGCGATTACCTGAAAAACAGCCTGATATCCATGCGACAAAAACAGGTTCCCGAACCTGTTTGCGAACAGTTGCTGGCGAGTTTCGGCAATCTGCAGGCACTCGAGTCTCTGCGTAAGCAGGCAGAAAGCGCTCTGCAGGCCAATTTTGAACTGAATGAAATCCAGCTGACGTGCTTGCTGTTTTCACCGTTCATCAATGCTGGCGCCGGGCTCGAGCGGTTCTTGCGCAATTGTCACCCCGGCATGTTGGTGGCGTTGCCGGATCTGCACCGGGCGATGCAGGGCCTGCATGCGCCGGAACAGGTCATGAAATGGATGACGGATGTCAGTGGGCTGCCGGTCAGGCTGATTGTGCGCCTGTATGCAATGGGGCCTGTTCATATGCCTGCTGCCGGTGAAAAAGCCTCGCAGGACCCGGTCGTTGAACCGGCAGCTGATCGATCAGCGGAGGGGTGAACGTGAGCCTCGTGCAGGGAGATGGAGCCATGCCAACGGACGCGAGCTTGTGAAAGCGGCGAGGCAGAATGACTTTGTTTATCAGGCGGTATATCGATATCTCACGCTGCTGATAGACGAGGCGGGCAGTGGCTCGGCGGTGCGCTTGCCTTCACTGCGACAACTGGCGGATCGGCTCAATGTGTCGATCTCGACGGTCCAGTACGCCTATTCGCTGCTGGAAAAGGAAGGCAGGGTCTATTCAATCGCCAAATCCGGATACTACGCGCAAGCACTACACGTATCGGACTCGCCCGATAGCGGCAGTGATTTGCTGGAAACCGTTTACGTCAATGCCAGGCGCCCGGGCATGTGTGTGCTGAGCGCCGATGAGCCGGCCTCTCTGCAACCGCTCGACAGTCCGTTACTGATGCTGGAGCGCGAACTGCTGCGTCAATATCCGCGCCAGCCGCAAGCGCTCGTGCAACCTTGCGGAGAGCTTGAGCTGCGCACGGTAATGGCCGCGCGCTATACCTCGTCTACCGCCAATTACTGGCGTGCGGATGACGTCTATATTGGTGCTGATCTGCGCGGTGTCCTGGACATTCTGATTTCCGTGCTTGAGTTGCGTCGCGCCACCGTGGTCGTCGAGTCGCCCTGTGACTGGGTGATCTTGCGTCTGCTGGAAGCCGCCGAGGTGCGTGTTATCGAACTGCCATTTGCCGGTGGCGTGATTGATCTGCAGCGCCTGGAGTCGGTGCTCAAGAGTGAGTCGGTGCGTTTGATCCTGTTGTCTTCGGCGTTGAGCATGCCGCGGGGCAGCCTGATACCGCTGAGCAACCAACAGGCAGTCGCGCATTTGCTCGGGCGCCATGGCACTTGGGTGCTGGAAAACGATTGTTACAGCGAACTCCACGAAGGAGGGGGCACCCAACGATTGCGTGATTGGCTGGACCCTGATCGTCTGCTGGTGTTTTCCACGTTCGAAAAATTCATTGGTGCCGAGGCACCTTTCGGCATATTGCTCTCACGGCAGTGGCGCAACGAGTTGCAGCGGCATTTTCTGTTGCGCGCGTTTCGCTTGTCGCCGATCCGTCAGAAGGCCGTTGCCAGGCTGTTGGCGGGTGGTCGGCTGGATCAGCATTTGTTGATACTGCGACGAATGCTCAAGGAGCGTCGCACGCAATTGATTGAGCTGTTGCGTGAGCGTCTGGGCGATGCGTTGCAGGTTGTCGAACCCCAAGGTGGCGCGACCGTGTGGGTGCGTTCTCTGCGGCCGGTCAACATGGCACAGGTGTTCCAGCGCCTGCTGAGGCAGCAGATCATTATTGCGCCGGGCGAGCTGTTCAGCCTGCAAGGCCTGCATGCGCAGCATGTGCGATTGAGTCCGCTGAGCCACGGCGAGCATGACCTGGCCCGCGTGGTCGGCCTGCTCGGTGACGCCTTGCGCCTGGCACCCGGTGAATAACGTTAAAAAACATCGGGAGCGTCCCGGATAGATCCCATCGCACTGCGGTCAAACTGCCAGTAAACTGCGCTCTATTCCTGAATCACTCTATTTCAGAGGTTTTGCATGACACTCAGTCCTTTTGCGGGCAAACCGGCACCGGCAGAATTGTTGGTCGATATCCCGCGACTGGTAACGGCTTACTACACCGGACAGCCTGACGCCTCGATTTCCACTCAGCGTGTGGCGTTCGGAACTTCCGGGCACCGGGGCAGCTCGTTCGATTTGAGTTTCAACGAGTGGCACGTTCTGGCCATCAGCCAGGCGATCTGTCTGTATCGCGAAGCCCAAGGGATCACCGGGCCGCTGTTTGTCGGCATCGACACCCACGCCCTGTCGACTCCGGCCGGAGCCAGCGCGCTGGAAGTACTGGCCGCCAACGGTGTCACCGTGATGATCGCCGAAGGTGATGAATACACGCCGACGCCGGCCATTTCCCACGCCATTCTCTGCTACAACCGTGGCCGCACCTCGGGCCTGGCGGACGGCATCGTCATCACGCCGTCGCACAATCCGCCACAAAGTGGTGGTTACAAATACAACCCAACCAACGGCGGGCCGGCCGACACCCACATCACCAAATGGATCGAAGCCAAGGCCAATGAACTGTTGGCCGCCAAACTGGCCGGTGTGAAGCGCATCAGTTACGAGCAGGCGCTCAAGGCCAGCACGACGCATCGTCACGACTACGTGAACACTTATGTGGCCGACCTGATAAACGTGATCGACTTCGACGCCATTCGTGACGCCAAACTGCGCCTGGGTGTTGATCCGCTGGGCGGAGCAGGGGTGCGCTACTGGTCGGCGATTGCCGAGCATTACCGCCTCGATCTGCAAGTGGTCAACAAGGAAGTCGACGCGACGTTCCGTTTCATGACCGTTGACTGGGATGGCCAGATTCGTATGGACCCGTCGTCCAGCCACGCGATGCAAGGCCTGATCGGCCTGAAAGAGCGTTTCGACGTCGCTTTTGCCTGCGACCCCGATCACGACCGTCACGGCATCGTGACGCCGTCCGGTGGTTTGCTCGCGCCGAACAACTATCTCGCTGTTTCGATCGATTACCTGTTCCAGAACCGCCCGCAGTGGCGTGCGGATGCTGGCGTCGGTAAAACCGTGGTCAGCAGCGGTCTGATCGATCGCGTGGCCAAGCGCTTGGGGCGTCGTCTGTACGAAGTTCCGGTCGGTTTCAAATGGTTCGCCGACGGCCTGTTCGATGGCTCGCTCGGCTTCGGTGGCGAAGAGAGCGCGGGCGCATCGTTCTTGCGCAAGGACGGTGGCGTGTGGAGCACCGATAAGGATGGCCTGATCCCGGCATTGCTCGCCGCTGAAATGACCGCGCGCACCGGTCGCGATCCGAGCCAGGCCTACAAGGCATTAACCGATGAGCTGGGCGAACCGTTCTCGGTGCGCGTCGATGCCAAGGCCAATCCGGAGCAGAAAGCGTTGCTGAGCAAGCTGTCGCCTGCGCAGGTTACCTCGACAGAACTGGCCGGCGAGAAAATCCAGAGCATTCTCAGCCATGCACCGGGCAACGATCAGGCGATTGGCGGTCTGAAAGTGATGACTGAAAACGGCTGGTTCGCCGCGCGTCCGTCGGGCACCGAAGACATCTACAAGATCTACGCCGAAAGCTTCATCAGTGACGACCACCTCAAGCAATTGGTCGTTGAAGCGCAGACGCTGGTAGATGGCGCCATTTCCGGCTGATGAAGTCGGCAAGCGCATGAAAAAAGGGGCAACCGTCTGGTTGCCCCTTTTTTTTGCCTGCCATTCGAGCGATCAGGCCAGATCCACCAGGACAATTTCACTGTCCTCAATGGCCGTGACGCTGAGCACTCGTTCCTGCGCCACCGCCACACCGTCTCGAGCTTGTGCACGCAAGCCGTTGACCTCAATCACGCCAGTGGCCGGCACCAGATACGCACGACGACCTTCATCCAGCTGATATTCGGCAGTTTCCCCGGCTTTGAGATTGGCCGCGACCAATCTTGCATCAGCGCGAATCCGCAAGCTCTGGTCATCACCTTCCTTGCCGCTGGCCAGCGTGACAAAGCCTTCGCGCTGGCCTTTCGGGAATGGTTTGGCACCCCACGAGGGTGGCGCGCCGGTTTCCGTTGGCAGGATCCAGATCTGGAAGATCTTGGTGTCCTTGGCTTCCAGGTTGTATTCGCTATGCGCGATGCCGGTGCCGGCGCTCATCACCTGAACGTCGCCAGCCTCGGTGCGACCCTTGTTGCCGAGATTGTCCTGGTGAGTAATCGCACCTTCACGGACATACGTGATGATTTCCATGTCGCGATGCGGATGTTGTGGGAAGCCAGTACCTGCGGCGATCACGTCATCGTTCCACACCCGCAGGTTGCCCCAGCTCATGCGCTGCGGATCGTAGTACTCGGCGAACGAAAAGTGGTGATGGGCATCCAACCAGCCGTGGTGGGCGCCGCCCAGCGAGCTGAAGGGTCTGAGTTCAATCATGATCGTCTCCTCAAAAGGTTCGTCATGGGGTGTGAATGGTTGACACCCGACGCGACACCGGTGGTTTATGACGGCCATCATCTATCAGTCAATAATCGATAAAAAGCGTAAAAAGTGCGGCGTTATTATCGAATTGATCGATTGGAAACAAGCTCGAAAGGGTCTCATCTCACCTTCAGTTCATCGCCTAAACCAATGACCTGTAAGCATTTCGCTAGAACTGAACGGCAAATACAGACACCATAGCCGCAACAGCCTCACACACTGGAGTCCGTCAGCGTGGCGCAACACACCCCCGATCTTCCTCCCGAACTTCGCCCCTTGGCCGAGATGCCATGGTTCAAACGTCTGGCTGCGCGCTTTTTCGGCCATGGTTTGACCCGGCTGCGCGCTCAACACCGAGCATCGTGGTTGCACGGTCAGGCCGATGGCTTTCGCAGCGGGCATACCGCCGGCGTCGAATATGGCTTTAAGGAAGGCAAGCTTGAGGGGCTGGAAGAAGGCCGTCAGGTGCTGCTGATCCGTGACAGTCGTAACACTGAGCATCGACCACCCAGTGTCGATAACCATCTGTTTGACGATTGGCGCCTGCCGCTGACGGCCGAGCTGAAAAAGCGCATGAAGGCCGATGTCGCCCGTTTGCTGCCGGAGCACGCTCAGCCGAGCGCTGCACAATGGAAGATGATTTTCAGCGAAACCCCGTCAACCTCAGTGGTTGCTGGCGCAGGCGCGGGCAAATCCACCACGTTGGTGCTGCGAATTCTGTTGCTTAACCACTATCTGGGTTTTGAGCTGGACTCGATGACCGTGGTGACCTTCACCCGCGAGTCGCGCAAGGATTTCATCAACAAACTGATCGAGCTGTTCGCGCTCTGGGGCCTGGCGCTGAATCTGCGTCAGGCACGCGATCTGGTGCGTACTTTCCACTCGCGCATCCTGCCGATGGTGCGCAGCTTGCCGGGTTTCGAACGTCTGCAGGCCTTTGAAAACCTCAGCCACCGCGCACAAGGTGATGAGCAGGAGGTCGACAGTAACCCCTTCGACCTGCGCATCAACGATGCACAACGCCAGCAACTCAACGCCTGTTATCAGCGCTTGTTTAATGAAGACGAGCGTTTCCGCCAGTTGATTCAGCCGCTGTCCCGAGCTGGTTTGCAGCTCAAGGAGCTGGAACGCGATCATCCGGACGTGCAAAAACGCGTAGCGGTGACGCAGTTAGCCTCCCAGCGCGATGAAGAACTGTGCGATGCCATCGAAGATCTGTGGTTCCGCGCTGGCGCCTGGCCGATCAAGGGCATTGAGCCGAACCGGCAGAGTTTCGATATCAACGGCGCGAAATTTCACTGTCATGGCTACATTCCGAGCCTGGATGCCTGGGTGGTGCTCGGTTTCGATCCGCGGGAAAACCCGCAAACGAGCCGGCCAAATGCCAAGCTCAGCGTGCGCGCCGAGTGGGCAGTCAAGCGCACCCTGTTTCAAGCTTTCTGTCGTAAGCCTCTGATTTGGCTAGATAGTTACGAATCGTCAAGGCGTGTTCTGGCCACGTTGGCGGGTGATGCCAGCGCCGGGCCGGGCTTTGAGTACAAGGTCAAGGGCGAGCTGGCTTCCGCGCCATTGCTCGACTGTTTTGTCGCGGCGGCCGGTTTCATCGAAAACCTCGGCCTGGACGTTCCAGACGCAGTCGGTCGCATGAGCTTTGCCAAGGACGACCCAGACCGGTTTTTCTTTGAGGCACTCAGCCTGTTCTGGCGGGCCTTTGAAGATCATCTGCTCGACCAGAAGCCGCCGATCATGACCTACAACCGGATGTTCGCGCTGTTCAGCGAGCACTCACCGGAGAACCTCAAGTTGTTGAGCGATGAGTTACTCAGGCCGTTGTCGCACTTGATGATCGACGAGTTTCAGGACGTTTCGCCGCAGATCGTTTCGTGGATTCGCGCCAGCCTCACGGAAATCCGCAGCCGTGGCCCGGCCATGCACGTCGGGCGGGGCGCGCAGCGTTCATCGCTGCTGTGCGTCGGTGATGACTGGCAGTCGATTTACGGCTGGCGTGGCAGTTCGCCGAGTTACTTCATGGCGTTCGACAAGGAGTTCCCGTCGCCAGGCACCACGCGAGTGATGCTCAGTGACAACTATCGCAGTCACCAGCACATCATCGATGCCGCTGAACACATCGTCCGCGCGGCGCCGGCGATCCCCGGCAAAAAAGCCAAGGCCAGCGGTGCGCCCAAGCCGTTGCAGCCGGTCAATGTGCTGGAGCGCGATGATCAGGCCTTGGGGCAGCGCCTCGCCGAGCACTACCGCCAAGGTCATTCGATCTTGATGCTTTATCGAAAAAGTAGCGATAAGTTATTGATTGAAGAGCATATTCAGTCAGTAGTTAATGTTGATTCGAGCTTGCCGTACGAAGCGCGGCGTCTCAAGCAGCTGACCTACCACAGCGCCAAAGGCTTGCAGGCCGACGCGGTGTTTCTGCTCGGCGATTGCCAGCACCTGACCAGTTCGCCCTACAAGAACCAGGTCTATCGCATGGCAGGTTTGGGGAAGTCGGGCGACAGCGAACCGTACGACACTGCGCAAAAAGACGAAATCCTGCGCCTGGCCTATGTCGGTATTACACGGGCGGTCAGCCATTGCTACTGGTTCGTCGAACCGCAGGAAGCGCAAGCGGTGAACATGCCGCGGGCGTCTGACCGGGTGGCCAAGGGCAAGCCGTTCTTCGTTGATCACCGTGTTACCAAACAAACCGCATAGGCACAAAAAAGCCCGCAGAGATGTGGGCTTTTTGTTTTAAATCAAAAGCTTATGCGTAGCTTCTGAGAGACTCCGGAGGTACGAAGGTTTCCAGTTCATCCTCCACAGCCTCGATGATTCGCTCCACATCCGCTGCATTCATCACCGTCGCACACGGGATGCCAGCAATGGCGATCATGGTTTCGCCGCTGGCACGATCAAACAGACGGGCGATCATGCTGCCCGGCGCGTCCATCGTCGCCTCAAAACCCATGGGATGAAAATGCCAGCGCATCAGTTGGCATGCATTGGGAAACGTGACTTTGCTTGACCCTTTATTCATGTGTTGCCCGCCTTCTTCATCGAGCGCTTCCGTTTGCTCATGTTAGGTGGGAAGAGCCTTCATTGGCTCAACCGGTGACTGACATTAAAAGTAGCATCTGCATGTGAAATTCCTGTGAGATTTTTCAGTTCATTTTGCGATTGCTTCGCATTTTTTGATGTAAGTCACGGCCTACGCAATCGTCGCCAAATGGCCACTACGGATTAGTCATTGAAGCTCGCGCCGAACTTCGGCAAGCTCGATTCTTTTGCGCCGAGCCCTTTATGCACGCCGACGACGACGGCCCAGAACAGACCCAGGCCACGGCGGCCACGGTCATGCGCTATCACCTGAGCTGGAAGCACCGTGACCTCGACAGCGTCATGGCGCTGTATCACCCGGACATCCAGTACAACGATTTCTTCCAGAATCGCGTGCTCGGCCTTGATGAGTTGCGCGAGTACGTACGCGTCAGCATGCCGCGTGAATCCGACGAACTGCTCGAGCATTGCGACCGCATTCGCGTCGACGGCAACACCGCATTCATCCAATACGAAGTGACCTTGCGCGGCGGCGACGGACTGGTGTCGTTTCGCTCCAGCGAGGCGATCACGGTCAAGGACGGGCTGATCTGGCGCGTCAACGAATACGCTTCGCTGGTGCGCACGCAAACTCACGGCACAAACTCGGCAAGTCAGCGCCCGGCGGTCAGTCGCCTGGGCTTGTCGCCGCGTCAATTGAGTTTCATGGCTGAAGACCTGCAACAGTACTTTGAAAAGCAGCAGCCGTATCTCGATCCTGAACTCGACTTGCAGCGGGTGGCGAAGGAGTGCGGCTACAGTCGCAATCAGATTTCCTATCTGCTCAATCAGGTGCTTGGGCAAAGCTTCTATCGCTACGTCAATCAGGCGCGCCTGCAGCATTTGCTGCGTGCGCTGGATAACGCCACACCGCCGGTGCGTATCGATGAACTGGCTTTCGCTGCCGGTTTCAATTCGTTGTCGGCGTTTTACAGCTGTTTCCGCCAGCACACCGGTCAGTCTCCGAAGGCTTACGTTAAACAAATTTCTTTGCGGACACGCGCGCAAGACAGCAACTGAGCACAGCCACTAGGATCGACGCCATCGAAGGTTTTCAGTGGCGGAGTCTTGCATGCCGGCGTGGCGCACTATCAGTTTGTGGATGGATCAACTCGATGAGCCGCTGACCGCGCGGCCCGAGCTTGAGCGAGATATGGACGTCGACGTGGCGATCATCGGCGCCGGCTACACCGGCCTGTGGACGGCGTACTACCTGAAGAAACTCGCGCCGGGCCTCGACATTGCGATTGTCGAAGCACAAACCGCCGGTTTCGGTGCCTCCGGTCGCAATGGTGGCTGGCTGATGGGCAACCTGCTCGGCGAGGATCGCTTGCTGGCCGGGCTGTCGCCAGAGCAACGCCGCGCGTCCTTCGATCTGCTGCACAGCATTCCCGATGAAGTGGAAATTGTTCTCGAACGCGAAGGCATCGACTGCGATTACCGCAAGGGCGGCGTGCTGTATTGCGCGGCGCGCTATCCGGAGCAGGAAGCCACGCTGCGTGAGTATCTGGCCAAACTACATGCCCAGGGCCTGACCGACGACGATTACCGCTGGCTCAGCCCCGAACAACTGGCCCAGCAGATCCGTGTGGCCAAACCCTATGGCGGGATTTACGCGCCACACGTGGCGACCATCCACCCGGCGAAACTGGTTCGCGGCCTGGCGCGCACCGTGCAAAACATGGGCGTGAAGATCTACGAAAACAGCCCGGTCACCCATTGGCAGTCGGGCAGTTTGCGCACGGCGAAAGCCAGCGTGCGCAGTCGCTGGATCGTGCCGGCCGTCGAAGGTTATTCGGTGACTCTGCCGCCGCTGGGCCGTTATCAGTTGCCGGTGCAAAGCCTGATTGTCGCCACTGAACCGTTGTCGGCGGCAACCTGGGAGGAAATCGGTCTCAATCGCGGCCAAGCCTTCAGCGAATTCAGCCGCCAAGTCACTTACGGCCAGCGCAGCGCGGATAACCGCCTGATCTTTGGCGCCCGTGGTGGTTATCAGTTTGCCGGCAAGTTGCGGCATAACTTCGATCTGACCCGCGATGAGGTCGAGCTGCGCCGCTATCTGTTCGGCGAACTGTTCCCGCAACTGAAAAACGTGCAGATCACCCACGCCTGGGGCGGCAACCTCGGCATGTCCCGGCACTTCAAGCCGCACATGCTTTGCGATCGCGCCAACGGCATCGCGCTGTCCGGCGGATATGGCGGGGAGGGCGTTGGCGCGAGCAATCTCGGCGGGCGCACCCTCGCGGAGCTGATTCTTGAGCGCGACACCGAACTCACCCATCAGCCGTGGGTGCTGCCGGACGGCGGCATTCATGCCCTGCGCGCCTGGGAGCCAGAGCCGTGCCGCTGGCTCGGCTACAACGCGATCATCAAAAGTTTCGTCCACGAAGACCAGACCCTGGCCAACCCGGCGACGGCGCCATGGCGGCGCAAACTCGCCAGCCAGGTCGCGGGCTTCATGGAAGGTTTCATGCATTGAGCGTCGAATTAATTCAAGAAAGCCCAAAGACAGGTCAGACCATGAGCATTACCCAGTTCAAAAACACTGCAACCCTGACACTCGATGAATCCAACCCGGTGACCGTACCCCTCGGCGAACCGGTGGCGATCGCCTCGACCACCAGCGTCGAGCGCGATGACGGCGTCGAGACCGGCGTCTGGGAATGCACGCCCGGGCGCTGGCGCCGGCAGATCACCGCGCAAGAGTTCTGCCATTTCATTTCCGGGCGTTGCACGTTCACCCCTGACGGTGGCGGCGAAACCCTGCACATACAAGGTGGCGACGCACTGATGTTGCCGGCCAATACGCTCGGTATCTGGGATATCCAGGAAACCGTGCGCAAGAGCTACGTGCTGATTTTCTGATTGTTTGATCCTTTTGATTGCCTGCCAACAAAAAAGAAAACCCACACAGGAATCGATCCATGATCCGCAAGACCCTCGCTCTGGCACCGCTGATGCTCGCCGTTTCCCTTGCTCAGGCAGCGGAAACGGTCAAGGTTTACAACTGGTCCGACTACATCGCGCCGGACACCACCAAGAACTTCGAAAAAGAGACCGGCGTGGGTGTCACTTATGACGTCTACGACAGCAACGAAACGCTCGACGGCAAGTTGATGACCGGTAAATCCGGTTACGACGTGGTGTTTCCGTCCAACCACTTCATGGCTCGGCAGATTCAGGGTGGGGCGCTGAAGAAACTCGACAAGAGCCAGTTGCCGAACTGGAAGAATCTCAATCCGGTGCTGCTCAAAGCCCTGCAAACCAATGACCCGAACAACGAACACGGCTTTCCCTACCTGTGGGGCAGCACCGGCATCGGCTACAACATCGCCAAAGTCAAAGCGGTGCTGGGCGACAACGCACCGGTGGACTCCTGGGATCTGATCTTCAAGCCCGAGTACATGGAAAAGCTGCAGAAGTGCGGCGTGGCGATCCTCGATAACGGCCCGGAATTGCTGCCCGCGGCGCTCAACTACCTGGGCCTGCCGCACCACAGCAAGAATCCCGAGGACTATAAGAAAGCCGAAGCGCTGCTGATGAAAGTGCGGCCGTATGTCAGCTACTTCCATTCCTCGAAATACACCAGCGACCTGGCCAACGGCGACATCTGCGTGGCGGTCGGCTTCTCCGGTGACATCCTGCAAGCCGAGAACCGCGCCAAAGAAGCGAAGAATGGCGTCGACATCGGCTACGCGATTCCCAAGGAGGGCGCAGCGATCTGGTTCGACATGGTCGCCATGCCCGCCGACGCGCCGGACGAGAAGGCTGGTTATGCGTTCATGAACTACCTGCTCCGCCCGGACGTGATGGCCGGCATCAGCAACTACGTGCATTACGCCAATGGCAATGAGCAGGCGGACAGCCTGATCGACCCGGCCATCAAGAACGACACCAAGGTGTATCCGAGCCCGGAGATGATGGGCAAATTGTTTGCGCTGGAGGCGATGCCGTTGAATATCGACCGGATCCGCACTCGCGTGTGGAACAAGATACGCACCGGTAGCTGATCCGCTTTTCCCCTGTAGGCGCTGCCGCAGGCTGCGATCTTTTGATCTTGCTTTTGAAAGGCAAAGTCAAAAGATCGCAGCCTCGTTTCACTCGTCAGCTCCTACAGTTTGGGTGAGCCATTTGGTTGATATCAATACACTGGCATCGCACTAATAAAGTGCAGGAAAGTGAGACGCGCCTAACAAAAAACAACT
The DNA here is from genome assembly GCF_949767845.1 of Pseudomonas sp. IT-232MI5. Taxonomy (NCBI): domain Bacteria; kingdom Pseudomonadati; phylum Pseudomonadota; class Gammaproteobacteria; order Pseudomonadales; family Pseudomonadaceae; genus Pseudomonas; species Pseudomonas sp. IT-232MI5. The sequence continues at coordinate 61,947 of NZ_CATKQE010000059.1, read as the reverse complement.
TACCCATATTTAATATTTAAATAGAAAATCGTCAGACAATTAGGCAAAAGCTCCGCAACTAAAACATTCTTTCACCTCCGCACGCTTTGTTTACGGCAGTTTCCCGAAACAGTCCGATTTGATCCAAAAAAAATCCTTTACGGCAGATTTCAAATTGTGTCAGGTTTCTTACGCCTTCATTGGGCGAGTGATAGGACGACCTCGCCAGAGATCGTCCTGTCGGACAAAAACTGTTCCATTGCTAAACAAGGAAGTGTGTTTATGTCGAAAGTTAAAGCGAATGCTATTGATACTGCCGAACAGGCTTTCCAGCTGTCAGCCTTCAGCTCGGCGTATAACCAGATCAATAGCTTCAGCCATCAGTACGATCGTGGCGGCAACCTCACGGTCAATGGCAAACCCTCCTACTCCGTCGACCAGGCCGCCACCCAGTTGCTGCGCGACGGTGCTGCCTACCAGGACAAGGACGGCAGCGGCAAGATCGAACTCACCTATACGTTCCTGACTTCGGCATCGTCCAGCACGATGTACAAGCACGGGATCACCGGGTTCAGTCAGTTCAGTGCACAACAACAAGCCCAGGCCAAGCTCGCCATGCAATCCTGGGCTGACGTGGCCAATGTGACCTTCACCGAGAAAGCCTCGGGCGGTGACGGCCACATGACCTTCGGTAACTACAGCGGTGGCCAGGATGGCGCTGCAGCGTTCGCTTATCTGCCAGGCACTGGCGCCGGTTATGACGGCACCTCGTGGTACCTGATCAACAGTGGCTACACGCAGAACAAGAATCCGGATCTGAACAACTACGGTCGTCAGACCCTGACTCACGAAATTGGTCACAGCCTGGGTCTCGCTCACCCTGGCGACTACAACGCCGGTAATGGCAACCCGACCTACAACGACGCGTCCTACGGGCAGGACACCCGCGGCTACAGCGTCATGAGCTACTGGAGCGAAAGCAACACCAATCAGAACTTCAGCAAGGGCGGGGTCGAAGCGTATTCGTCCGGCCCACTGATGGACGATATCGCTGCCATCCAGAAGCTCTACGGTGCCAACCTGACAACCCGTACCGGTGACACCACCTACGGCTTCAACTCCAACACTGGCCGCGATTTCCTCAGCGCTTCGTCGTCGAGTGACAAAGTGGTGTTCTCGGTGTGGGACGCGGGCGGCAAAGATACTCTGGACTTCTCGGGTTTCACTCAGAACCAGAAGATCAACCTCAATGACGCCTCGTTCTCCGACGTTGGCGGCATGGTAGGTAACGTGTCCATCGCCAAGGGCGCGATCATCGAGAACGCCATTGGCGGCTCGGGTAACGATCTGCTGATCGGCAACAGCGTGGCCAACGAGCTCAAGGGTGGTGCCGGCAACGACATCCTCTACGGCGCTGGCGGTGCTGACAAGTTGTGGGGCGGTGCTGGTTCGGACACCTTTGTGTTCGCGGCCAGTTCCGATTCCAAGCCAGGTACGATCGATCAGATCCTCGATTTCGTCAGCGGTCTGGACAAAATCGACCTGACTGGCATCACCAACGGTGCCGGCCTGCACTTCGTCAGCAGCTTCACCGGTGCTGCCGGTGACGCGGTCCTGACGTCGTCGGGCGGCAACAGCCTGCTCTCGGTGGACTTCTCCGGGCACGGCGTGGCCGACTTCCAGGTCAGCACCGTTGGCCAGGCAGCGACCAGCGACATCGTGGCGTGATGTAGAAATGGAAAGCGGCGCGTGATGCGCCGCTTTCTTTGCTTGCATCGTATTAACAGGTAAGCAAGGCTACACGCCGGAGCGAATATTCCCATGATCAGTAAAGCTTTTACCTACAAGGTAGCGGCGTGGCTTTCGGCGGCGCTCATCATGATTTCAGGAGAAACCAGCATGGCAAGCAGCCTCAGACTCGAAGAACCCTCGGTGTTTGCCGGACAGTGGCAAGCGACATTGTCTACCCGGGATGATGATCGAGAAGCGCTAAAGCAACAGGACAAGCCTTCGAATACGTGCCTCGTGGAATTGGCAGCCAACAAAACCTTGAGCAAAGGCGCCGACTGCCTGGGTGCATGGCTTGAAGAAACCCCGATCGGCTGGTTTCCTGAGCCGGACGGTATCGCGATCACCGGTAAAGAAGGCTCAAGAATCCAGTTTTTCAGCCGACAACGTGACGGGCTTTATCTGGCGACTTTGAGATCGGGTCTGGTGATTACGCTTGAGCGCGCAGCGCAATAGCCTTGATTATTCAAACGGCGACGAAGTTTTAATATAAAGCGCCACGCAATGGTTATAAGAAACGCTGAATGGCAACTGCACCGCAGTTAATCGCGCAAGTTGTTATGAAAGTGTAAGCGGTAGACGAAAAAAGCAAGTTCCGACGTTGCACGGATCATTAATTCGAATCTTGCCAATGAATGGCGGGAAATATTTTCCAGGAATAATCAATGAAGATGGCGAAGGCCCCAGCCACCGCTCCCTTAATCAAGGCATTGGGTGACTATAAAAGTATCCTGATCAGCGTCGGTTGCTTTACCGCGCTGATTAACGTGCTGATGCTGGTGCCCTCCATCTATATGCTCCAGGTCTATGACCGGGTGCTGTCGTCGCAGAACGAAACGACCCTGGCGATGCTGTCGTTGATGGTCGTCGGCTTCTTTGCCTTCATCGGCATGCTGGAAGTGATCCGCAGCTTTATCGTGATTCGCATCGGCAGCCAGTTGGAGCGCCGCTTCAACCTGCGTGTTTATCAAGCGGCGTTCGAACGCAACCTGTTCAAGGGCGAGGGCAACGCCGGGCAGTCGCTGGGCGACCTCACGCACATTCGTCAATTCGTTACCGGGCCGGCGCTGTTCGCGTTTTTCGATGCGCCGTGGTTCCCGGTCTATCTGTTCGTGATTTACCTGTTCAACGTCTGGCTCGGCGTGCTCGCCACCGCAGGCGCACTGTTGCTGATCGGGCTGGCCTGCCTCAACGAATACATGACCAAAAAGCCACTGGGCGAAGCCGCCGGTTATTCGCAGAAGTCCAGCCAGTTGGCCACCAGCCATTTGCACAACGCCGAAACCATTCAGGCGATGGGCATGCTCGGTTCCCTGCGCAAGCGCTGGTTCCAGGTGCACTCGCGCTTCCTCGGTCTGCAGAATCAGGCCAGCGACACCGGTGCGGTGATCAGCTCTGTGAGTAAAACCCTGCGCCTGTGCCTGCAATCGCTGGTCTTGGGCCTGGGCGCATTGCTGGTGATCAAGGGTGACATGACCGCCGGGATGATGATCGCCGGTTCGATCTTGATGGGTCGTGTACTGAGCCCGATCGATCAGTTGATTGCCGTGTGGAAGCAGTGGAGCGGGGCGAAGCTGGCTTACCGTCGTCTCGATGCGCTGCTGCAAGCGTTCCCGCCGAGTGACGACGCCATGGCGCTGCCCGCGCCGAAAGGCCAGATTACTTTCGAACAGGTCAGCGCCGGCCCACCGGGGCAACGCACGGCTACGTTGCAAATGGTCAATTTCAATCTGAATGCCGGCGAAGTGCTCGGCGTGCTCGGTGCTTCCGGCTCCGGCAAATCGACGCTGGCCCGTGTGCTGGTCGGTGTCTGGCCAACCCTCGGCGGCACCGTGCGCCTCGATGGCGCGGATATTCATCGCTGGAACCGCGACCAGCTCGGCCCCTACATCGGTTATCTGCCGCAAGACATCGAACTGTTCAGCGGCAGCATCGCCGAAAACATCGCCCGTTTCAGCGAGGCTGATCCACAGAAAGTCGTCGCCGCCGCGCAACAGGCTGGCGTGCACGAAATGATCCTGCGTCTGCCGCAAGGTTACGACACGCAACTGGGCGAGGACGGCAGTGGCTTGTCCGGCGGCCAGAAGCAGCGTGTGGCACTGGCGCGTTCGATGTACGGCACGCCGAGCCTGGTGGTGCTGGATGAACCGAATTCCAACCTCGACACCGTCGGTGAAGCGGCACTGGCCAGCGCCATTGCCGCGCTTAAAGCGCAAGGCACCACGGTGGTGCTGGTGACGCATCGCTCTTCAGTGCTGGCCCAGGCGGACAAATTGCTGGTCCTCAATGACGGGCGTCTGCAAGCCTTCGGCCCGAGTCAGGACGTGCTCAAGGCACTTTCCGGCCAGCAAGAACAACAACGGGAAAAAGCTGCACAGGCACCGGGCGGGCTCAGCATGAGTCGCCAGTATCAGCCCTCGACAAGGAATTCGGGTGTATGAGCAGCGCAAGCATGAACACTGAAAACGAAGCGAGCATGGAACACGCCTACATTACCGAGCGCCCGGAACGCGATGCAAAGTTCTTCGCGCGCATGGGCTGGATTCTGGCGATCGTCGGCGCTGGCAGTTTCTTCACTTGGGCGGCGTTGGCGCCGCTGGATCAAGGCATTCCGGTGCAAGGCACGGTCGTGGTCTCGGGCAAGCGCAAAGCCGTGCAGTCGATGAGCAGCGGCGTGGTCAGCCGGATTCTGGTGCGCGAAGGCGAAATCGTGAAGCAGGGTCAGCCGTTGTTCCGCCTCGATCAGACGCAAGTCGCCGCTGACGTGCAGTCGCTGCAGGCGCAGTACCGCATGGCCTGGGCCAGTCTCGCGCGTTGGCAGGCCGAGCGCGACAACCTCAAGCAAGTGACCTTTCCCGCCGAGCTGAGCAATGATCCGGATCCGCGTCTGGCACTGGTGCTGGAAGGTCAGCGGCAACTGTTCAGCAGCCGTCGCGAGGCCTACTACCGCGAGCAGGCCGGACTGCGTGCGAGCATCGAAGGCGCCACCGCGCAACTGGCCGGCATGCGCCGCGCCCGTACCGATCTGAATGCCCAGGCCGACTCGCTGCAACAACAGCTGAGCAACCTGCAACCGCTGGCGGACAACGGCTACATCCCGCGCAACCGCTTGATGGAGTACCAGCGTCAACTGTCGCAAGTGCAGCAGCAACTGGCGGAAAACACCGGTGAAAGCGGCCGCGTGGAACAGGGCATCCTCGAGTCGCGGCTGAAGCTGCAACAGCACGCCGAGGAATACCAGAAGGAAGTCCGCACGCAACTGGCCGACGCGCAGCTGAAAAGCGTGACCCTGTCGGAACAACTGACTTCCGCCGGTTTCGACCTGCAGCACAGCGAAATCATCGCCACCGCCGACGGCGTCGCGGTCAACCTCGGCGTGCACACCGAAGGTGCCGTGGTGCGTCAGGGTGAAACCTTGCTGGAGATCGTTCCGCAAGGCACCACGCTGGAAGTGGAAGGGCACTTGCCGATCAATCTGATCGACAAGGTCGGCACGCATTTGCCGGTGGATATTCTGTTTACCGCGTTCAACCAGAGCAAAACCCCGCGTGTACCGGGTGAAGTCAGTCTGATTTCCGCCGACCAGATGGTCGACGAGAAAACCGGCGTGCCGTACTACGTCCTGCGCAGCAGCGTCAGCGATCAGGCCATGGAAAAACTCAACGGTCTGGTGATCAAGCCCGGCATGCCGGCAGAAATGTTCGTGCGCACCGGCGAACGTTCACTCCTCAACTATCTGTTCAAACCGCTGCTCGACCGGGCCGGCTCCGCGTTGACCGAGGAATAAGGATGTTCGGCTGTATGAATAAGCTTTCCATGCTCGCGGCGGCAATGATGCTGCTCGCGAGTCACTCAGCAGTGGCGGCGATGGGGCCGTTCGAGATCTACGAACAGGCGTTGCGCAATGACCCGGTGTTCCTCGGGGCGATCAAGGAGCGTGATGCCGGCCTGGAAAACCGCGCCATTGGCCGTGCCGGCCTGCTGCCGCGCATCGGTTACACCTACAACAAGGGCCGTAACTCCTCGAAAGCCACCTCGCTGGATGAGCGCGCGCGTAATCGTACCGATGACCGCAACTACAGCAGTTACGGCTCGGCACTGACCCTGCAGCAACCGCTGCTCGATTACGAGGCGTATGCCGCGTATCGCAAAGGTGTCGCGCAGTCGTTGTTCGCCGACGAAAACTTTCGCGGCAAGAGCCAGGAACTGTTGGTCCGCGTGCTGGATAACTACACCAAGGCACTGTTCGCGCAGGATCAGATCGATATCGCCCAGGCGAAGAAGAAGGCCTACGAGCAGCAGTTCCAGCAGAACGAGCACATGTTCAAGCAAGGCGAGGGCACGCGCACCGACATTCTCGAGGCTGAGTCGCGCTATGAACTGGCGACCGCTGAAGAGATCGAAGCGCGCAATGAACAAGACGCGGCGCTGCGTGAACTGGGCGCACTGGTGGGCGTGCCGGCGGTGGATATCGGCGATCTGGCGCCGCTGGGGCAAAACTTCCAGACCTTCGCGCTGATGCCAGCCAATTACGACACCTGGCACGAAATGGCGGTGAGCAATAACCCGAATCTGGCCTCGCAGCGCCAGGCCGTGGAAGTTGCGCGTTATGAAGTGGAACGCAATCGCGCCGGGCATCTGCCGAAAATCAATGCCTATGCCTCGATGCGCCAGAACGAATCAGAAAGCGGCAATACCTACAACCAGCGCTACGAAACCAACACCATTGGTTTCGAAGTCAGCGTGCCGTTGTATGCCGGGGGCGGGGTGTCGGCGTCGACGCGTCAGGCCAGCCGCACCATGGAACAGGCGGAGTACGAGCTTGATGGCAAGACACGCGAGACGCTGATCGAACTGCGTCGTCAGTTCAGTGCGTGTTTGTCCGGGGTAAGCAAACTGCGCGCTTATCAGAAAGCGTTGAGCTCGGCGGAAGCGCTGGTGGTGTCGACCAAGCAGAGCATTCTCGGTGGCGAACGCACCAACCTCGACGCGTTGAACGCCGAGCAGCAACTGTTCACCACGCGCCGTGATCTGGCGCAGGCTCGGTATGACTATTTGATGGCGTGGACCAAGTTGCATTACTACGCCGGGACCTTGAACGAGCAGGATCTGGCGCGGGTGGATGAGGCTTTTGTGGTCGCTCACCAGCCCTCACCCTAACCCTCTCCCAGAGGGAGAGGGGACCGATCGGGGGATATTTTAGAAGTACGCCGACCTGATCGAGCGTCACCGAATCCAACATCGACCGGGGTTTTCAGGTCGATGTATGACGCGAGACATCTCGGTCAGCTCCCTCTCCCTCGGGAAGAGGGCTGGGGTGAGGGGATGTGCTTTACCTAATCCACAATCGACCCAGGTTTTTCAGGTCGATGAATGACGCAAGACACCTCGGTCGGCTCCCTCTCCAGGGGGAGAGGGCTGGGGTGAGGGGAACAGGCAACACCGCAAAAGAACCTGCATAAAACAATAAAAGTGAATGGTGAACATGGACGGACGTATCAAACCTATTTCGCTCGGCACCTTGCTGCTTGCGATTTCCGCAAACCCCGCTCAGGCGCAATACCTGGAACCTGGAAAACCCGGCGATCCGGCCAGTTGGCGCACTGCCGAATTCCTCCGTGACTGGGGCCTTGAGCGGATGCAGGCCGACAAAGCCTACGCGGCAGGATTTAGTGGCAAGGGGGTAAAAATCGGCGCCCTCGATTCCGGCTTTGACACAACTCACCCAGAGTTCGCCAGTGACCGCTATCACCCGGTGACGGCCACTGGCAGCTACGTCGATGGCTCGCCGTTCAACGTCGACGGCACCCTCAATCCCAACAACGACTCCCACGGCACCCACGTCGTCGGCACCATGGGCGCCTCGCGCGATGGCAGCGGCATGCACGGCGTGGCGTACAACGCGCAGATCTACGTCGGCAACACCAACAAGAACGACAGCTTCCTGTTCGGCCCCAATCCCGATCCGCGGTATTTCAAAGCGGTGTACGACGCGCTGGCCGATGCCGGCGTGCGCGCGATCAACAACAGTTGGGGTAGCCAGCCGCCAGATGTCAGTTACCGCACCCTCGCGGATGTGCAGAAGGCCTACGCCCAGCACTACAACCAGGGCACCTGGCTTGACGCGGCGGCCGATGTCTCGCGGCGCGGGGTGATCAACGTGTTCAGCGCCGGCAACAGCGGCTACCCGAATGCCAGCGTGCGTGCGGCACTGCCGTATTTTCAGCCGGATCTCGAAGGCCACTGGCTGGCGGTCTCCGGGCTCGATCAGAACAATCAGCAGAAGTACAACCAGTGCGGCATCGCCAAATACTGGTGCATCACCACACCGGGCGCGAAGATCGACAGCACCGTTCCCGGCGGCGGCTACGGGATCAAGTCCGGTACCTCGATGGCGGCACCCCATGCGACCGGCGCATTGGCGCTGGTCATGGAGCGTTTCCCGTACATGACCAATCAGCAAGCCCTGCAAGTGCTGCTGACCACCGCCACGCAACTGGATGGTTCGGTGACGCAAGTGCCGAATGAACAAGTCGGCTGGGGTGTCATCAACCTGGACCGGGCGATGCGGGGGCCGGGGCAGTTGATGGGGGTGTTCAATGCCAATCTGGCGGCCGGACAGAGTGACGTCTGGAGCAATGACATTTCCGACAAGGCAGGCAAAGCCCGCGAAGATGAAGCACTCGCCGAGCACTATGCGTGGGAGAAAACATTCTTCAACAAGGCTTGGTACAACGGGCTTCCGGAGAATGCCAGCCAGCAGGACAAGACGGATTATGCGGTGGGCATGGCCCGCGACGCCGCATGGGAGAACAAGATACTTCAGGGTCGCCTGATCAAGTCCGGGGCAGGGAGTCTGTATCTCACCGGGAACAATACGTTCAGTGGCGAGACCATGGTCAACGGCGGTTTGCTGAGCGTCGACGGTACATTGACTTCGACGGTGACAGTCAATGACGGCGGTACTCTTAGTGGTACTGGTGTGGTCGGCGGATTGATCCTCAACCGCACCGGCCGCGTTGCGCCCGGCCACTCCATCGGCACGCTCAGCGTGATGCGTGACGTCCTTATGGGGGATCTTTCGACTTACGAGGTAGAGGTGTCGCCAGCGAGCAGCGACCGAATCGTTGCCGAAGGCATGGCTGCCCCCGGTCAGGGTGCGGTCAGCGTGTCGCTGGAAAACAGTCCAACCCTGCTCAGTGCCGTCGAAGCGAGAAGCCTGCTCGGTAATCGTTACGTCATCCTGGAGGCGAAGAGCGGAATATGGGGCCAGTTTGGCAGTGTTCAACCGAACTATCTGTTCATCGGCGGCGTCCTCGATTACGGCGTCACCACCATTGAACTGAGTATCGAGCGCAACGCGACCTCTTTTGCCAGTGTTGGCCTGACCCCGAATCAGCGCGCGGTGGCGACGGCTGCGGAAAGTCTGGGCGCAGGCAACTCGGTGTATGAAAGCCTGCTGCTCTCGGAAAATGCCGCGTCTGCGCAACAGGCGTTCCAGCAACTGAGCGGCGAAATCCATCCAGCGCTGGGCACGATGCTGATCAACGACAGCCGCCAGTTGCGTGATGCAGTGGGCGAGCGTTTGCGCGATAACAATGCTGCGCAAAGCAATGGCTGGATCAAAGCCCTCGGCGCTTGGGGCACGACCGATTCGAGCCACGACACAGCGGGCTATAGCACGTCGATTGGCGGTCTGCTGGCCGGTGTCGATGGCGCGCTGGATGAGCAGACGCGCATCGGTCTGGTCACCGGTTATAGCGACAGTTCGCTGAGCATGGGCTCGGGCACGCATTCGTCGGCCAAGGTCGACAGCTATCACTTAGGCGCGTACGCCGGCCGTGAAATCGGCGCGTGGCGCTTGAGCACCGGCGCGGCATACAGCTGGCATCGCGCCGATGTGAAACGCGATCTGCAATACAGCGACCTCAGTGCCAAACAGAAAACCAAGGTCGATGCCACCTCCACGCAAGTATTCGGCGAAGCGGCTTATCGCCTGCACCTGCAACCACTGGCGCTGGAGCCGTTCGCCAACCTGGCTTACGTGCATCTGGACACTGAAGGTTTCACCGAGAAGGGCGACGCCGCGGCGCTGAAAAGTTCGGGTGATCAACGTGACGCGGTGCTCAGCACACTCGGCGTGCGGGCGATCAAGACCTTCAATCTTTCGCCTCAACAATCATTGGACGTGAGCGGCCACCTCGGCTGGCAGCACAGCCTCAGCGACATCGATTCCGAGCAGCATTTGCGCTTTGCCAGCGGCGGCACGCCGTACGCGGTGGAGAGTTCGGCGCTGGTGCGCGATGCCGCGCTCGTTGGCGTGCAGGCCAGCCTGGCGTTGAGCAAGGACGTGCGCGTCAACCTTGATTACAACGGACAACTGGCCAATCGCGAGAAAAGCCATGGCGTCGGCCTGAGCCTGAACTGGCAGTTCTAACCCACGCTGATCGTTCCCACGCGGAGCGTGGGAACGATCAGAGCTGAAGAGACGGATTTTTCGCAACAACACTAAGGAAGGTCGCTGGATGAATAACAATAAAACCCCCGCGCAAACGGGTGGCCGCTTTGCCCTGAAATCCCTCACGCTCGCCGTACTCTGTGCAATCGGCACGGCACACGCTGCGCCGTACGTGGAGAGCGGTCGCACGGGCGATCCGTCGAGTTGGCGCAGTGCCGAGTTTCAGGCCGATTGGGGTCTGGGCGCGATCGGTGCCGATCATGCTTACGCCGCCGGCTATACCGGTAAAGGCGTGAAACTGGGGATCTTCGACCAGCCGGTGTACGCCGCGCACCCGGAGTTTTCCGGCAGCAATAAAGTCGTCACCCTGGTCACCAGCGGAATTCGCGAATATACCGATCCGTATATCCCGGTCAAAGCCGGCGATGCGTTCCGCTATGACGGTTCGCCCTCGGTCGGCTCCGACGGCAAACTCGGCGCCCACGGCACCCACGTCGGCGGTATCGCCGCCGGCAGTCGCGACGGCGGACCGATGCACGGTGTGGCGTTCGGTGCGCAGATCATCAGCGCCGACAACGGTGACCCGGGTCCGGAAGACGGCATCGTTCGCGGCAACGACGGCGCGGTGTACAAGGCCGGTTGGGATGCACTGATCGCCAGCGGCGCGCGGATCATCAACAACAGTTGGGGCATCGGTATCACTGATCGTTTCGACCTCGGCGGCCGCGATCCGGCGTACCCGCATTTCACCGTCAATGACGCGCAGTTGCAGTTCAACGAGATCCGCACGCTGCTCGGCACCAAGCCTGGTGGCGCCTACGATGGCGCGATTGCCGCCGCGCGCAGCGGCATCGTGACGATCTTCGCCGCCGGCAACGACTACAACCTCAACAACCCGGACGCCATCGCCGGCCTCGGCTATTTCGTTCCGGACATCGCGCCGAACTGGATCACCGTCGCCGCGTTGCAGAAGAACCCGGACCTGGCCAGCGCCAACCCGTACATCATGAGCACGTTCTCCTCGCGCTGCGGTTACACCGCGAGTTTCTGCGTCTCGGCGCCAGGCACGAAGATCTTCAGCTCGATCATCGAAGGCACCAACGCCGACAACCTCACCACCGGCTACAAAAACTACAACGGCACCTCGATGGCCGCGCCCCACGTCGCCGGTTCCATGGCGGTGCTGATGGAGCGCTTCCCGTACATGACCGGCGATCAAGTCGCCACGGTCTTGCGCACCACCGCCACCGACCTCGGCGCGCCGGGCATCGACGCCTTGTACGGCTGGGGCATGATCAACCTGCGCAAGGGCATCGATGGCCCGTCGATGTTCGTCACTGAACAAGACATACCGGCGGAATTCCGCATCGACGGCGCGTACGGTTCCGGCCAGTTTGTCGCCGATCTACCGGGCATCGGCGCGATCATCGATCAGGGCAAACCGACCGAACGCGTGTGCACCGACATCACCTGCGGCCTCGACACCTGGCGCAACGACATTTCCGGCCACGGCGGTTTGACCAAGCAAGGTATCGGCACGCTGGTGCTGACCGGCAACAACACTTACAGCGGCCCGACCCTGGTCAATCAGGGGCGTCTGGCCATCAACGGTTCGCTGCAATCGGCGGTGACGGTGAATGACGGCGGTATCCTCGGCGGCAACGGCCACATCGGCGCGCTGTCGGTGAACAGCGGCGGTACGGTGGCGCCGGGTAACTCCATCGGCACAATGAACGTGGCCGGTGACGTGACCTTTGCACCGGGTTCGACCTACGCCGTAGAGCTGTCGCCGACCAGCAGCGATCAGATCATCGCCACGGGTAAAGCGGTCATCGAAGGCGCCACGGTGAGCATGTCGCTGGAAAACAGCCCGACACTGCTGACCACCAACGAGGTGCAAAGCCTGCTCGGCACGCGCTACAACATCCTGCAAGCGGCCGGCGGCATTGAAGGGCGCTTCGGTCAGGTGTTGCCGGATTACGCCTTCCTCGGTGGCACGCTGGCGTACTCGGCCGATGGCATCCAGTTGGCCGTCGGGCGTAACGAGGCTTCGTTCGCCAGCGTCGGTCTGACGCCAAACCAGCGCGCGGTGGGCGCTGCGGCGGAACGGCTGGGCGCTGGCAATGCGCTGTTCGAAACCCTGTTGCTGTCGCCGAATGCGGCGTCGGCGCAGCAAGCGTTCCAGCAACTGTCCGGTGAAATCCATCCGGCCATTGGCACGATGCTGATCAACGACAGCCGTTACCTGCGTGAAGCCGTCGGCGAGCGTCTGCGTGAGCGTGATCTGTTCAATGCCAGCGCACCGACTGACGATCGCAGCAACGCCTGGGTCAAAGTGTTGGGGTCGTGGGGCAAGAGCGATGGCGGGCATGACAATGCCGACTCCAACAGCTCCATTGGCGGCCTGCTGGCCGGTGTTGATGGCTTGATCGCTGAAGATACCCGTCTGGGTTTCGTTACCGGTTATAGCGACAGCTCGTTGAGCATGGGCAGCGGCACGCATTCGTCGGCGTCGGTCGACAGCTACCACTTGGGTGCGTACCTGGGGCATCAGATCGATGCGCTGCGGCTGACCGTCGGCGGCGCCTACAGCTGGCACCGTGTCGACGTCAAACGTGACCTGCAGTTCGGGGACGTCAACAGTAAACAAAAGACCAAGCACGATGCCGTCACCACTCAAGTGTTCACCGAGGCCGCTTATGATCTGGGCCTGCAACCGATGAACTTGGAGCCGTTCGCCAATCTGGCTTACGTGCACCTCAATACCGAAAGCTTCACCGAGAAGGGTGACGCCGCGGCCTTGAAGGGCGGTGAGGACAATCGCGATGTGGTGCTGTCGACCCTCGGCGTGCGCGCCAAGCGTTCGTTCGCCTTGTCGGATCAGCATCAGCTGGAACTGGGCGCGAGCCTCGGCTGGCAGCACAACCTGAACAACGTCGATGCTGACAGCCATCTGGCCTTTGCCAACGGCAACAGCGCGTTCACCGTGCAGGGCGTGTCGATGGATCGCGACGCCGCGGTGGTCGGCGTGCGGGCAGGTCTGGCGCTCAACCGCGATGTGCGGGTGAACCTGGATTACAACGGCCTGATTGGCTCAAACGAGAAGGACCACGGTGTGGGTCTGACCCTCGACTGGCAGTTCTAAAGCGTACCGGCAGCTCTGCACAGAGCTGCCGGTTTCTGAAGGAAGAGAGAGCACAACATGGGACTGTTCGATTATAAAAATGCCGATGGCAAAGCGTTGTACAGCGACGCCATCGCGCTGACGCTATATGCCTACACGCCGACCGGCAAGCCGCTGCCGGCCACCGCCTGGACGCCGCTCACGGCGACGGCGCTGGGCTATCAGGGCAAAGTCGGGCCGCAGGGCACGTTCTTCGGCGAGAAGGACGGCTTCACCAGCGCCGAGGCCGAAGTGCTCGGCAAATACGACGCCGCCGGCAAACTGATCGGCATCGGCGTGGCCTTTCGTGGCACCGGCGGGCTCGGTTACAGCGATACCTTCGGCGACCTGAAAAACAACCTGCTGGCCGCCATCGGGCCTTCGGATTACGCGAGCAATTACGCTAAAAACGCCTTCGACAATTTGCTCAAGGCTGTCGCGGCATTCGCCATTGCCAACGGCATCGCCGCCAAGGACGTCCTGCTCAGTGGCCACAGCCTCGGCGGGCTCGGCGTCAACAGCGTTGCCGAATTGAGCGCGAGCAACTGGGGCGGCTTCTACAAGGACGCCAACTACATCACCTTCGCCTCGCCCACCCAGAGCAGCACCGGCAATAACGTGCTGAATATCGGTTTCGAGAACGACCCGGTGTTCCGCGTGCTCGATGGCACCACGTTCAGCACAGCCTCGATGGGCAAGCACGACAAACCCCACGATTCGACCACCGACAACATCGTCAACTTCAACGACAACTACGCGTCCACCGCGCAGAACCTGGTGCCGTTCAGCATCGTCAATCCGCTGAACTGGTCGGCCCACAGCTCGCTGGGCTATGCCGATGGCTTGAATCGGGTCATCGATTCGAAGTTCTACAACCTGACGCATAAAGACTCGACGATTATCGTCTCCAATCTGGAAGAAGCGTCCCGGGGCAAAACCTGGGTCGAGGATCTGGGGCGCAGCGGTGAGCCGCACACCGGCAGCACCTTCATTATCGGCACTCAGAGCAACGACTGGCTCAAGGGCGGCGCGGGCAACGACTTCCTCGAAGGCCTGGGCGGCGATGACCGTTTCCGTGATGACGGCGGCTATAACATCCTGCTCGGTGGCCAGGGCCACAACACCTTCGAGCTGCAGAAACCGTTGCAGAACTTCAGCTTCGCCAACGACGGTGACGGCACGCTGTACGTGCGCGATGCCTACGGCGGTATCAGCATGACCCGCGACATCGGCGCGCTGGTGAGCAAGGAGTCGGGCTCGTGGTGGGGCAGCAAGGAAATCACCTGGGGCGTTACGGCCAAGGGTTTGACCAATGGCAGCGAGCTGACCCAGTACAACCACTCGCTCAGTGGCGACGGCTACGGTAATGCGCTGCACGCCACGGCTGACGGTGACTGGCTGTTTGGCCTTGGTGGCGATGACAAGCTGATCAGCGACAAAGGCCATGTGACCTTCGTCGGTGGCGCCGGTAACGACGTGATGACTGCCGTAGGTGGCAACAACACCTTCCTGTTCAGCGGTGCGTTCGGTTTCGATGCCATCAACGGTTATCAGGGCAGCGACAAACTGGTGTTCATGGGCGTTGAAGGCGCGGGGCAGGGCTACGACTACAAGCAACACGCGGCGCAGACCGGCAGCGATACCGTGCTGAAGATTGGCGACTATGCCGTGACCCTGATCGGGGTGGGAGTGGCTAACCTGTCGGACTCGGCGTTCGTTTTCGCCTAGTAACCCCTGTAGGAGTGAGCCTGCTCGCGATAGCGGTGTGTCAGTTTGCATTTTTTCATCTGGCACACCGCTATCGCGAGCAGGCTCACTCCTACAGTTAAAAGCTATGTAGATTCTGAAATGCTCCGGGGCGTCCCCGTGGGGCGCCCTGGCTGTGAGCTATCTCTAACAATTCCAACAAGAGAGAGGCAATAGCAATGGGTGTGTATGACTACAAGAACTTCGGCACAGCCGATTCCAAGGCGTTGTTCAGTGATGCCATGGCAATCACGCTGTATTCCTACCACAACCTCGATAACGGCTTTGCCGCCGGTTATCAGCACAACGGTTTCGGCCTTGGCCTGCCCGCCACGCTGGTCACGGCGCTGCTCGGCGGTACCGATTCGCAAGGGGTGATTCCCGGCATTCCGTGGAACCCCGACTCGGAAAAACTCGCCCTCGACGCCGTGAAAAAGGCCGGCTGGACGCCCATCACCGCCTCGCAGTTAGGCTACGACGGCAAGACCGACGCGCGGGGAACTTTCTTCGGCGAGAAGGCCGGTTACACCACCGCGCAAGTGGAAATCCTCGGCAAGTACGACGCTCAGGGCCATCTCACCGAGCTTGGCATTGCCTTTCGTGGCACCAGCGGCCCACGTGAAAACCTGATCCTCGACTCCATCGGCGACGTGATCAACGACCTGCTCGCCGCCTTCGGTCCCAAGGATTACGCCAAGAATTATGTCGGCGAAGCGTTCGGCAATCTGCTCAATGATGTGGTGGCGTTTGCCAAGGCCAACGGCCTCAGCGGCAAGGACGTGCTGGTCAGTGGTCACAGCCTCGGCGGCCTGGCGGTCAACAGCATGGCGGATCTGAGTGGCGGCAAGTGGGGCGGTTTCTTTGCCGATTCCAACTACATCGCCTACGCCTCGCCAACGCAAAGCAGTACCGACAAAGTGCTCAACGTCGGCTACGAAAACGACCCGGTGTTCCGCGCCCTCGACGGTTCGACCTTCACCGGCGCCTCCGTCGGCGTGCACGATGCGCCCAAAGTATCGGCCACCGACAACATCGTCAGCTTCAACGATCACTACGCCTCAACCGCGTGGAATCTGCTGCCGTACTCGATCCTCAACATTCCCACCTGGATCTCGCACTTGCCGACCGCGTATGGCGACGGCATGAACCGGGTGATCGACTCAAAATTCTACGACCTGACCAGTCGCGACTCGACGATCATCGTCGCCAACCTCTCGGACCCGGCGCGGGCCAACACCTGGGTGCAGGACCTCAACCGTAACGCCGAAACCCACAAGGGCAGCACGTTCATCATCGGCAGCGACGCCAACGACTTGATCCAGGGCGGCAGCGGCAACGATTACCTGGAAGGCCGCGCCGGCAATGACACCTTCCGCGATGGCGGTGGCTACAACGTCATCCTTGGCGGGCAGGGCAGCAACACCCTCGATCTGCAAAGCGCGGTGAAGAACTTCGACTTCGCCAACGACGGCGCCGGCAATCTGTACGTGCGCGATGCCAACGGCGGGATCAGCATTACCCGCGACATCGGTAGCATCATTACCAAAGAGCCGGGGTTTCTCTGGGGCCTGTTCAAGGACGATGTGACCCACAGCGTCACGGCCAGCGGCTTGAAGGTCGGCAGTAACGTCACCGCGTACGAGTCCAGCGTCAAAGGCACCGCTGGCGCCGACACGCTGAAGGCACATGCCGGTGGCGACTGGTTGTTCGGCCTGGATGGCAACGATCACCTGATTGGTGGTACCGGCAATGACGTGTTTGTCGGCGGCGCTGGCAATGACCTGATGGAGTCGGGGGGCGGGGCGGATACGTTCCTGTTCAACGGTGCGTTTGGGCAGGATCGGGTGGTGGGTTACACGTCGAATGACAAACTGGTGTTTCTTGGCGTGCAGGGAGTTTTGCCGGCGGAGGACTTCCGTGCCCATGCCGCGACCGTTGGACAGGATACGGTGCTGACGTTTGGCAACGATTCGGTGACGTTGGTCGGGGTGTCACTCAACAGCCTGAGTGCTGACGGTGTTGTGATCGCCTGAGGTTGATGGGGTGCTGGTAAGGGCCCTTTCGCGAGCAGGCTCGCTCCCACACTGGATCTGTGTCCTTTGCAAAACCCCTGTGGGAGCGAGGCTGCTCGCGAAGAACGATAACTCGGTTTCAAAAGTGACTCGATGGCCACGACCTGACTCAAATCCCTGCGAAAACAGCAAGTGCGGCCTAAAGCCAGTACGTGCGCACACGTTCTACAGCTAGCCGCCATTGAGTACAGGAGATTCAAACGTGAAAGGTTTCAAGGGGTATGTCGGGTTCGTTGTACTGGCGCTGGGTTCGGCCAATGCCTGCGCCGATCTGCCTCAAAGCTCGATTCTGAGCCGTTACGGCGTTACCACCGACCAACTGCCGAGCCCGCCGAAAACCGAGGCGGTCGAACCGGTCGAAGAGAAGAGTCGCTTTCAGATTCAGCCCGAACAACCGTTCGTGACCCTGCGCCTGGGTGACGGTAAACAGCCGCAGACCACCGGCAATCTGAGCATCGATCGTATGGCGCAGCAGGATCTGGAACGCTGCCGGCGCTTGCAGGGGGAAGTGGTCAAGCGGGGTGGCACGTACATGCCTTGCGACGGCAGCCTGCCGGGTATGCCGACTTTCGAATAACACAAAGCTGCCCTGATATGATCGTTCCCACGCGCAGCAAAGGAATGCAGCCCGGGACGCTCCGCGTCCCATCCAGAGGCGAACGCGGAGCGTCCGTTGAGGCATTCCCACGCAGAGCGTGGGAACGATCGACACGAGCGAAACCTAGTCTTCTTCGCGAACCGTGGCGACCTCATCAGCACGGACCTTCACCTTGGCTCCGGAAATATCCTCGAACTCATAGAAGCCATCCTTGGTTTTGGTCTTCGGCATGTCCTTGGTCAGATACTGGGTGCCGTTCTGCAGAGTGACCACCGTCGGGGTCGAGCAACCGGCCAGTGTCAGCGCCGCAGCGATGGCGAAAGGGATGCCCAGTGATTTGATTTTCATACCCACCTCTAAATCCTCATTCGATGTGATGCCGAGCATTGTCGGCCCTCTAACGCGGTTGGTGCCATCCCCGAGGGAAAAGTTCGATGGCCCGGCGAAAAAATGCCATTGATCATTTTCCGTTTGCGCCGGGCAGGGCACAGCTGGTATCTGTACGCATAACCAGTACTCGTTCGCCATGGCCCAGAATTCCCGTGACTGCCAATCCCCTCGACGACCCGTTCTATTACCTCAACAACTTCCGGCAAGTGCTTGATTGGCTTGAGCTTCGCTATGCCGATGTGATGAGTGAAACGGAACACACGTTCATTCGCGACTTCAAGGCCTTGCCCCGAGCGTCGCAGGGTTTGCTGGTGCGGATGGTCATGCGCAAGGGCGTGCATTTTCGTGCCGGCAAACTCAATTACGTTGAAATCGGCGACATCGCCGTGGCCGCGCAACCCTTGCTGGACCATGGCTGGATCGATGAGCACGCGCCGCTGGCCCTCGCCGAGTTGTTCGACGTGTTGCTCAAGGCCGAGATCCTGCAAGCCTTTGCAGCCTTCATCGAGCAGCCCAAGGGTCGCAAGGACGATTGGCTGCCGGTACTGGCCGAGCAGTTTGCTGACACTCGCAGCCTGCGCGACTGGGCGCCGCTGCTCGATGATCGTTTGTTCAGCCTGACCATCATGGACTTGTGCGACCGCTTGCGGCTGATGTTCTTCGGCAACCTGTATCAAGACTGGTCGGAATTCGTTCTCGCCGACCTTGGCATCTTCACCTATGAAAAAGTCGAATTCTGCGCCGACTCGCGGGGCCTGCGCAGTCGCGCAGACGTCGACGCCTGCCTGTTCCTGCACAACTGCCAATTGCGTTTCGAGGCCGGTGAGCCGCTGGACACCATCGTCGCGCAGGTCAGTGCCTTGCACTTCGACAACCCGTGGCTGCAACGCCGGCGTGGCAAGGTGTTGTTCCAGATCGGTCAGTATTGCGAGCGCATCAGCGAATTTGCCCTGGCCCTGAGCATTTACCGCGACTGCGCCTATCCCGGCGCCCGTTTGCGCATGATCCGCGTGCTCGAGCGCAGCGGCGAATACCCGTCGGCGCTGGAACTCGCCACACTGGCAGAACAGGCACCGGAAAGTGCCGCCGAGCAGCAGGGCCTGCAACGGATTCTGCCAAGGCTGCGGCGCAAACTCGGTGGCCCGCCACTCAAGCGCACAGCGGCCAGACCGGTCGAGCGTCTGGATCTGCACTTGCCGCGCAGCGATCCTGGGTTGTCCGTGGAGTATTACGTGCAGGCGCACTTGCACGATGACGACGGCCCGGTGCATTACGTGGAAAACAGCTTGATCAATTCGCTGTTCGGCTTGTTGTGCTGGCCGGCGATCTTTGCGCCGTTGCCCGGGGCGTTTTTTCACCCGTTCCAGCGTGGCCCGGTGGACCTGCTCAACGAAGACTTCCAGCAACGCCGCGCCGAGCTGTTTCAGGCGTGCCTGAGCGAACTCGACGACGGTCGCTATGCCGCGACCATTCGCCAGCGCTTTGTCGACAAATGGGGCATCCAGTCGCCGTTCGTGTTCTGGGGCGCGGTGAATGAACAACTGCTGGAACAGGCGTTGGCCTGTCTGCCCGCCGAACATCTCAAGCACTGGTTCAACCGTTTGCTGCTCGACATCAAGGCCAACCGCGCCGGCATGCCCGACCTGATCCAGTTCTGGCCGCAGCACAAAACCTACCGGATGATTGAAGTGAAAGGCCCCGGCGATCGCCTGCAGGACAACCAATTGCGCTGGCTCGAATTCTGTCATCAACACCAGATGCCGGTGGCCGTGTGTTACGTGCAATGGGCGGAGCAGAGCGCTTGAGCTACAGCATTGCCGTGCGCGCACTGTGTGAGTTCACCGCCAAGACCGGCGACCTCGACCTGCGCTTCACTCCATCCCCCACGGCGCTGGAAGGCATCGCCGGCCACCGCACCGTGGCCTCGCGGCGCAGCGAAAAATATCAAAGTGAAGTGGCGCTGGAAGGCGAGTTCCGGCAATTGAAGGTCAAGGGCAGGGCGGACGGTTACGACCCGGCGCAAAACTGCCTGGAAGAAGTCAAAACCTACCGTGGCGACCTGAGCAAGCAACCGGCCAACCACCGCCAGTTGCATTGGGCGCAGGCGAAGATCTATGGCTGGTTGATGTGCCGCAAGCTCGAACTCGAACAGATCAATCTGGCGCTGGTGTATTTCGACATCGTCAGCGAGAAGGAAACCTGTCTGGTCGAGGCGTTCAGTGCAGATGCGTTGAAAGCTTTTTTCGAGCAGCAATGCACGCTGTTCCTGCAATGGGCCGAACAAGAAATGGCTCATCGCGAGGCGCGCAATCTCGCCGCGCAACAATTGGCGTTTCCCCATGCCGATTTTCGTCCCGGTCAGCGGCATCTGGCCGAGTCGGTGTTCAAGGCCGTCAGCACCGGACGCTGCCTGATGGCCCAAGCCCCGACCGGTATCGGCAAAACCCTCGGCACGCTGTTCCCGATGATCAAGGCTCTGGCGCCGCAGCAACTGGACAAGGTGTTTTTCCTCACTGCCAAAACACCGGGGCGCAAATTGGCGCTGGATGCCAGTCAGGTGTTGTTCGATCAGTCACCAGCCTTGCCTTTGCGGGTGCTGGAAATGGTCGCCCGCGACAAAGCCTGTGAACACCCGGACAAAGCCTGTCACGGCGAATCCTGCCCGTTGGCCCAAGGTTTTTATGATCGCCTGCCAGCCGCGCGTGAGGCAGCAAGTCGAATCCGCCTGCTCGATCAAGCGGCCATGCGCGAGGTCGCCGCGCAGCACGCGGTGTGCCCGTATTACCTCAGTCAGGAGATGGCCCGTTGGGTGGACGTGGTGATCGCCGACTACAACTATTACTTCGACTTCAGTGCCCTGTTGTTTGGGCTTGCCCAGCTCAATCAGTGGAAAGTCGCGGTGCTGGCGGACGAGGCGCATAACCTCGTCGAACGTGGCCGGCAGATGTACAGCGCCAGTCTTGATCAGTTCACCCTCGGCAGCGTGCGCAAAACCGCGCCGGCGGCGCTGAAGAACGCGTTGCAACGGGTCAACCGTGAATGGAACGCGCTGCATGCGCCGCAATTGGCGGCGTATCAGGCGTACGACAAGGCGCCGGAAAAACTCCTGCACGCCATCTCGCTGTGTTGCGCGGCCATTGGCGATTACCTCAATGACCACCCGCAGGGTCTCGACAGCGCCTTGCAGAACTTCTACTTCGACCTGCTGCAATTCGCCCGGGTGGCCGAGTTGTACGACGAGCATTACCTGTTCGATATCAGCAAGCGCGACCTCGAGCGCAAAAAGCCACTGTCGCAATTGTGCCTGCGCAATGTGGTGCCGGCCGCGTTCATTGGCCCGCGCCTGAAAGCGGCGCGCAGCAGCGTGCTGTTTTCCGCGACCCTCAGTCCGCGCCATTATTACGCTGACTTGCTCGGCACGCCCGCCGACACCGTGTGGATCGACGTTGAGTCGCCGTTTTGCGCCGAGCAGTTACAGGTGCAAATCGTCAGCCGCATCTCGACGCGTTTCAACCATCGTCAGGCCTCGCTGGAACCGATTGTCGAGCTGATCGCGCGGCAGTTCAGCGAGCGCCCCGGCAACTATCTGGCGTTTTTCAGCAGCTTCGATTATCTGCAACAAGTGGCGTCGTTGCTGGCGGAGCGTTATCCGCACATCACCCTCTGGCAGCAATCGCGGGGGATGCTCGAAGGCGCGCGGCAGGCCTTTCTCGACCAGTTCACCGCACACAGCCAGGGCATCGGCTTTGCTGTGTTGGGCGGTGCGTTTGGCGAAGGCATCGATTTGCCCGGTGCGCGGCTGATCGGCGCGTTTATTGCCACGCTGGGGTTGGCGCAGTTCAATCCGGTCAATGAACAACTCAAGTACCGCATGGCCGCCATCTTCGGTGCCGGTTACGACTACACCTACCTGTACCCCGGCGTGCAGAAAGTGGTGCAGGCCGCCGGACGAGTCATCCGTACCCGCGAGGATCGCGGCGTGGTGATGCTGATTGACGACCGCTTTGCCGAGAGCCGGATCAAACAACTGCTGCCGCGCTGGTGGGCGATCAATCATGAGACGGCTGCTTCCCAATTCGCTGGATTGCCGCATACTTCCGATCATGACAATGGCTGGTGAGTGTGATGAGCGAGAAAAACAAGACCGCGGCGATCGAAGAGATGCGTTTTCGTCTATTGATCGATGCGGTGGTCGACTATGCGATCTACATGATCGATCCCGACGGCATCATCACCAGTTGGAATTCCGGCGCCAAACGCTTCAAGGGTTATGAAGAGGCGGAAATCCTCGGCGAACATTTCTCCCGCTTTTATACCGCTGAGGATCGCGCCGCCGGCCTGCCGCAACGCGCGCTCGATACGGCGATTCGTGAAGGGCGCTTCGAAGGCGAGGGCTGGCGGGTACGCAAGGATGGCACCAACTTCTGGTCGCACGTGGTGATCGATCCGATCATTGATCCCAGCGGCAAGTTGCTCGGTTACGCCAAGATCACCCGCGACTTGACCGACCGCAAGATGGCCGAGGAAACCCTCAAGCAAAGCGAACAGCAGTTCCGTTTGCTGGTGCAGGGCGTCACCGATTATGCGATTTACATGCTCAGCCCCGAAGGCCGGGTCAGCAACTGGAACCAGGGCGCGCAGCGAATCAAGGGCTATCTGCCGGAAGAAATCATCGGCCAGCATTTTTCGATCTTCTATACCCCCGAAGACCGCGAACTCGGCGAGCCGCGGCGGGCGCTGGAAATCGCCACCCGCGAAGGCCGCTTTGAAAACAAGAGCTGGCGCATGCGCAAGGACGGCACGCGGTTTCTCGCTCATGTGGTGGTCGATGCGATTCGTGGTGACACCGGCACGTTGCTCGGTTTCGCCAAAATCACCCGCGACATCACCGAGGCCCACCTGGCGCAGCAAGCGCTGGAGAAAACCCGTGAAGCGCTGTTCCAGGCGCAGAAGATGCAGGCCATCGGCCAACTCAGCGGCGGCGTCGCCCATGACTTCAATAATCTGCTGACGGTGATTCTCGGTAACCTCGAGATCGTGCACAAACGCGTGGGCGATGATCCGAAAATCAGCCGCCTGCTGGAGAACGCCACTCAAGGCGCTTTGCGCGGCGTGTCGCTGACCCAGCGCATGCTGGCGTTCGCTCGCCGTCAGGAACTGAAGACCGAATCGGTGGATATCGCGCAATTGGTCCAGGGCATCACCGGGTTGCTGCGCAGCTCCCTCGGGCCGGGCATTCGTATCGATACGCGGTTTCCCGAAGATATCGAGCCGGTGCTGGCGGACACCAATCAGTTGGAGTTGGCGTTGCTTAACCTGGCAACCAACGCCCGCGACGCCATGCCCGATGGAGGTACGGTGAGCATCACTGCCGAACCGCAAGTGGTGCTTGAGCTGGGGCATTCGGACCTGCCAGCGGGGCGTTATGTCTGCCTCAGCGTAATCGACAGCGGGGAGGGCATGGATGAGCACACGCTGGCGTCGGCCAGAGATCCGTTCTTCACCACCAAAGGGCTGGGCAAGGGCACCGGACTGGGCCTGTCGATGGTCCACGGCTTCATGGAGCAACTCGGTGGCCGTTTCATCCTCAAGAGTGCAAAGGCCCAGGGCACTACGGCGGAACTGTGGATTCCGGTGGCCGTTGCGGGCACGGCCAACAAGCCGCCGCTGCCTCACGCCGAGCCGGTGGTGGTGTCGAGACTGAGCGTGCTGGTCGTGGATGACGATTCGCTGGTGTTGACCAGCACCAGTCTGCTGCTCGAAGACCTTGGCCATCGGGTGATCAGTGCGACGTCCGGTGCGCAGGCGCTGGCGTTGTTCGATCAGGGCGAGGTCATCGACCTGATGATCACCGACATGGCCATGCCGCAGATGAGCGGCGCACAACTGGCACATGCCGTGCGCGTGCTCAAACCGGATCTGCCGATCATCCTGGCCACCGGTTACGCCGAGCGTCTGGAAGGTTTTGCCGCGCAACTGCCACGGCTGCCCAAGCCGTTCACGCAAATGAATCTGGTGGCAATCATTGCTCAGTCGATGAAATAAAACGTCGGTCAATCCGTCTGAACTTGCGCGCCAACGGGGACTTCTAAAGGTTTTCCCCACCCCGGAGCATGCACTTTTTGTCTCGCATACTGACCGAGCCCACTGCTGAAGAAACCCTGACCGAACATAACGCCAAAATGTTCGGCTCACCCAAGGAACGGCTGGATTTCTATCGGCGGGAGATCCAGTACGAAACCAGCATCCTCGCCAACCGCACCGACGCCTATCTGGCGGCGCAATCGTTTCTGGTGATCGCCTTTGCGTCCTGCATGGCCAACCTCAACCCGGAGTGGGGCAAGTTGTTCACGCTGGTGGTACCACCGTTTCTGGCACTCCTCGGGTTGCTTAGCTCGCTGAACGCCTGGCCGGGGATTCGCGCGGCGTACGACATCATCGATCACTGGCATTTCAAGCAGAGCCACTTGCTCCACAGCGAACCGCTGATGGGCCTGGCGTATGACGAGTCGCCGCTGTTCAGCGAGATGGAATCGAGCCACAAGGGTTATCGCAAGTCGCTGCTGTTTTCGGTACGCACGCCGTGGATTTTTGCAACGTTCTGGGTGTTGCTGGGGAGTTATGCGGTGTTTATTCAGGTGACCAATCCTGGGGGGTGATGGGCAGCTCTGGAAGAGCCCGGCCTATGTGGCCGGGCTTTTTCATTCGCTTGGATTTTGTGTTGCCATTCAGATCGATCCCCCTCACCCCAGCCCTCTCCCCCAAGGGGGCGAGGGGGAAGGGAGCAGATTTTTGTGCTGTTCAAAATCTGCGTTCGGCTCGGTACCTCAGGCCAAAGTTCGCGTTCAACTCGGAATCTCAGGTCGGCGTACCTCAACCATCCACCTCACCCTAGCCCTCTCCCTCTGGGAGAGGGCTAGGGTGAGGTGCTGTCAAGGTTCGCACCGTAGTGAGCCGGTCCTCGTCGTATTCAAAAATCCGCGTTCGACTCGGTATCTCAAGTCGGCGTATCCCGACCATTCACCTCGGTCAGTTCCCTCTCCCTCTGGGAGAGGGCTAGGGTGAGGGGCTTTTCTGCCTCACTCCACAGTTTCAAGCTCTCGACGCAGCGCCATTGAGTTTTGCGAGGACATCGGGATCGGTGGGAAGTCCTCGTTCAGGACGCACAAATGGTCGATGGCGTCTTCAAACATCGAGTCGGCTTTCTTGCGCAGTGCGCGGTAGCGCTCAAACTGCTCAATGTCCAGATCGGCCACGTCAAGCAGCGCATTGGCCGCTCGATTGAGGGTGTGGGCGTTATCGAACAATTGACGATTGCGTTCCAGAGCCAGTGCTCTGCAAGCCTTGATTTGCGCAGGAGTCGAGCATTCTTTCATGACCGTGACCTTTTTCTTCAAGGATTCCGTTTCATAGGCGTAGCGCCGCAGGGGAACCGAACCTGCCGGGCCTCGCCGGACGTATCCGGCGAGGGGTTATGCTTGTGACTGCCGGTGATTAAGCAGGGATCCATTTTTTTACAGAAAAATGTTCGATCAATTAGTCGATAAAACTCGGGATTAAAAATCAGGATTTTTGTTTCTTGTGCTGCTCATAGCGAGCGAGGATCGGTTGTGTGCTGATGCCATGCAGCAAAATGCTCAGTGCCACCACCGACAAGGTCAGGTCGGTACACAAGGTGGCGACGCTATCGGTCAGCCCGTGATTCAAGCCGTAAAACAGATAGAACAGGCTACCGATCCCGCGAATGCCGAACCAACCAATCAACAGCCGTTGGCGTCCCTCCAGCAATGCGCCCCAAGGCATCAACGCAACGCAGGCCGGGCGGATCAGGCAGAACAGCACGCCGCCCACCAGTAACGCCCGCCAATCCCAATGCGCCACTAGCACCACGCCGAGCAGGGTTACCAGAAACACTTCCATGGCGCGCTCGACCAGACCGCCGAATGACAGCATGTCGCCCATCATGATGCCGGCGGCGACCTGGTCACTCTCCAGCCGTTCCGTGTCGCCGTGCACCGCGTGCCGCGGCTCGACGTTCTGGTGGCCGACCACTGGTTGCACCAGATGCTCGGCGGGTGGCTGCCCTGCGCCGGTGGATTTCACTTCGACCTGACGCAGGCCCAGCCCGGCAGCAAACACCGACAGAAAGCCATAGCCGCCAATCGCCTCGGCGACGACATAGGCCAAGGCGATCAGTGACAACGCCAGATAGTCATTCGGACTGAGCGTGCTGTCGTCATTGCGGATACGTAGCGAAAGCGTCACCCGACCGATACCGCGCCCCATCCAGTAACCGGTGAGCAATCCTGCGGGCACCGCCCACAATAAATTGCGCAGAACCCAGCCCTGCCACTCGGCGGCAGAGCCGTCACCGTGGATCAACAACAAACCGAGAATCACAAACGGAAAGGCCACCCCGTCATTCAGCCCGGCCTCACCCGACAGGCCGAAACGCACGCTGTCGACATCCCGCGCATCGTTGACCTGCACCAGCGCCGCCAGCACCGGATCGGTCGGTGCCAGAATCGCGCCGATCAACAGCGACGGCCCCCAGGGCAAGCTCAACGCAAAGTGCAGCAGCAGACAAACCCCGGCAATGGTCAGCACCATCACTGGCCCGGCGAGGCCAAAGGCGATTCGCCAACGTTTGTCACTCAGCGGCAGGCGCAGCTTCAGGCCGCAGACGAACAGGGAGAAGAGCACCGCGACTTCCGTCAGGTGCTCCATCCACAGCGAGGCGTCTTCCAGGGATAACTTCAGCAGATCGAGGCCACTGGGGCCGATGCCTATCCCCAGCAACAAGCAAACTGCTGACGTGGTCACCGGCATCCAGCGCAGATACGACGAGGTCAGTGCCAGGGTCAGCAGGACGGCGCCGAGTACGGCGACCCACACGATAAAACTCATGATCTGCCGCCCTCAAATGTTTGATCTGACGGCAATCGCACCGTGTTCAATGGGCCTTCAGTTGTACTGTAGGCGTTGGCGAAGGCGTCATCACAACATCGGTTTACCACCGGTCACGCCATAGCGCTGGCCGGTGATGTAACTGGCTTCGTCCGAGGCCAGCAGCACGTAGATCGGCGCCACTTCAACCGGTTGCCCGGGGCGGCCGAGCGGGGTGTTGCCGCCGAAGTTCTGCACTTCTTCATCGGGCATGGTCGAGACAATCAACGGCGTCCAGATCGGCCCCGGTGCCACGCAGTTCACGCGAATCTCTTTCGGCCCGAGCATCTGCGCCAGACCGCCGGTGAAGTTGGCAATCGCGCCTTTGGTGGTGGCGTAGGCGAGCAGGGTGGGTTTGGGCATGTCCGAGTTGATCGAACTGGTGTTGATGATCGACGCGCCGGCACGCATATGTTTGATCGCGGCCTGACACAAGCGGAAGATTGCGGTGATGTTGACGTCGAAGGTCATCACCCATTCCTCGTCGGGGATTTCTTCGAAAGTTTCGTGTGTCATCTGGAACGCGGCGTTGTTGACCAGCACATCGATGCGGCCGAAGCGTTCAACGGTCTTGTCGACCAAGGCCTGGCAATGGGCTTTTTGCGCGATGTCGCCCGGCAACAGCAGGCATTGGCGCCCGGCCTGTTCGACCCAGCGCGCGGTTTCCTTGGCGTCTTCATGTTCATTCAAGTAGGCGACGGCAACATCGGCGCCTTCACGGGCGAAGGCGATTGCCACGGCGCGGCCGATGCCGCTGTCGGCGCCGGTGATGAGGGCGATCTTGCCGGCCAGCCGCCCGGAGCCGACGTAGCTTTGCTCGCCGCAGTCGGGGTAGGGCTGCATTTTGCCTTGCGAACCGGGAACGGCCTGGGCTTGTGCGGGGAAGGGTGGTTTTGGATAGTCGGTCATCGCGGGTCTCCGAGGTCTCAGGGCAGGTATGGGCGGTTGACCCGGTGTGTTTGCCGTGAGTTCGATCGGATTTACGCAGGTCTTCAGACTGAATAAAGAACCTGTGGGAGCTGGCTTGCCAGCGATAGCAATGTATCAGTCGACATTAATGTTGAATGTCAGACCGCTATCGCTGGCAAGCCAGCTCCCACAGGGTTTAGTGGTGTTTTCAGGTGTTGCGCTGAGTCAGGGCGCGCTCCATGCGGGCGATGCCTTCTTCCAGCAGTGAGCGCGGGCAGCCAAAGTTCAGGCGCACGAACTGCTGGTGTTGATCGCCGAAGTCCAGACCCGGGCTCAGCCCGACTTTGCCCTGCTCGAGGAAGAACTGCTGCGGGTTGTCCAGGTCCAGCGCCGAGCAATCCAGCCACGCCAGATACGTGCCCTGCGGCACATTGATGGTCACGCCAGGCAAGCGGCTGCGCACCGCTTCAACCAGCCAGTCGCGATTGGCTTGCAGGTAGGTTTTCAGCTCGGCCAGCCACGGTCCACCTTCGCTGTAAGCCACGCGCGTGGCTTCCATGCCCAGCGGATTGACGCTGTCGACCATGCCGCAACGGGCGTGGTTGACGCGTTCGCGCAGGGCGGTGTTCTGGATGATCATGAACGAGGTCTTCAGGCCGGCAATGTTGTACGCCTTGCTCGCCGACATCAGGGTGATGGTGCGCTCGGCGATCTCCGTGCTCAGCGACGCGGTCGGAATGTGCACGCGACCGTCGAAGCACAGTTCGGCGTGGATTTCGTCGGAGATGATCCAGGCGTCCTGCGCCGCGCAGATATCCGCCACCGCTTGCAGTTCCTCACGGCCAAACACCTTGCCGATCGGGTTGTGCGGGTTGCTCAGCAGCAGCGCGCCGCCACCGTTCAGCGATTCACGCAACACGTCCAGCGGCGTCAGGTAAGTGCCGTCAGCCTGCGCGACGAACTCCAGCTCGACCTTGTTCAACCCCCAATGCCCCGGCGCGTGGCGCAGCGGCGGGTAGTTCGGCACTTGCACCACAACGTTCTGCTGCGGCTGCACCAGCGCCTTCAAAGCCATGTTGAAGCCCGACTCGACTCCCGGCAGGAAGATCAGCTCTTGCGGTTTGACCTTCCAGGCGAACTTGGCCCAGAGGTCGGCGACGATGGCTTCACGCAAGTTGTCCTGCGCCACGCTGTAACCCACCAGCGGGTGCAGCAAACGTTGCTGCAATGCCTCGATCACCACCGGTGGCGCGGCGAAATCCATATCAGCGACCCACATCGGCAACACATCGGCCGAATAGCGGCTCCACTTGGTGCTGCCGGTGTTGTGGCGGTCGAATACCTGATCAAAATCGAAAGTCATGCGCGGTCTCGTGAAGGCGGGATTGGTCCTGCGGGCATGATAAACCCATGTCCCTTTGGAAACACACTCAAACCCTGTGGGAGCTGGCTTGCCAGCGATAGCGGTGGGTCAGTCACCATCATTGTTGGAGGAGCCGACGTCATCGCTGGCAAGCCAGCTCCCACAGGGTTTGCGGTTGTTAGCAGGAGTGCCGACAAACGGCCGACGGTCGGTTTTCACACAGATCGTGTGGTCATTGTCTACAGTGAAAAGGTCGGCAGACGTTTGCCGCAACCGTGATTGTCCAGATAAAACCCGGCAGCAGTACCGGGTTCCACCTGATCAGGAGTGCACGATGGATCTCAGCCGTCGTCAGTTCTTCAAGGTCGCCGGTATCGGCCTTGCAGGCTCGAGCCTGGGCGCGTTGGGCATGGCCCCGACGCCAGCCTTCGCCGAGCAGGTGCGCCACTTCAAGCTTGCCCACACCCATGAAACCCGCAACACCTGCCCGTATTGCTCGGTCGGCTGCGGTTTGATCATGTACAGCCAGGGCGACACCGCGAAGAACGTAGCGCAAAGCATCATTCACATCGAGGGCGACGCCGACCACCCGGTCAACCGCGGCACCCTCTGCCCGAAAGGCGCAGGCCTGCTCGACTTCATTCACAGCCCCGGCCGTTTGCTCTACCCGCAAACCCGCAAGCCGGGCAGCAGTGAATGGACGCGGATCAGTTGGGACGAAGCGCTTGACCGCATCGCCGACCTGATGAAGACCGATCGCGACGCCAACTTCATCGAAAAAAATGCCAACGGGCAAACGGTGAATCGCTGGCTGAGCACCGGGTTCCTCGCCGCGTCGGCGGCGTCCAACGAAGCCGGTTACATCACCCAGAAGGTGATTCGCAGTCTCGGCATGCTGGGGTTCGATAACCAGGCGCGTGTCTGACACGGCCCGACGGTGGCAAGTCTTGCCCCGACGTACGGCCGTGGTGCCATGACCAATACCTGGACCGATATCGCCAACGCGAATCTGATCCTGGTGATGGGGGGCAACGCCGCAGAAGCGCATCCGTGCGGCTTCAAATGGGTAACCGAGGCCAAGGCGCACAACGCTGCGCGGCTGATCGTGGTTGATCCGCGTTTTACCCGGACCGCTTCGGTGGCCGACTATTACGCGCCGATCCGCACTGGCACCGACATCGCCTTCATGGGCGGTTTGATCAATTACCTGCTGACCGAGGACAAGATTCAGCACGAATACGTGCGCAACTACACCGACGTGTCGTTCATCGTCAAAGCAGGCTATGGCTTCGAAGACGGCATCTTCAGCGGGTACGACGTGGCCAAACGCAGCTACACCGACAAGTCCGGCTGGGGTTACGAACTGGGCGAGGACGGTTTCGTCAGAGTCGACCCGACTCTGCAGGATCCGCGTTGCGTCTATCAATTGATGAAGCAGCATTACAGCCGCTACAACATCGACCTCGCCAGCCAGATCTGTGGCATGCCGGTCGACGCCATGCAGAAAATCTGGGAAGAGATCGCCACCTGCTCGATCCCGGGCAAGACCATGACGATTCTCTACGCCCTCGGCTGGACGCAGCACTCGATCGGCGCGCAGATCATCCGCAGCGCGGCAATGGTGCAACTGCTGCTGGGCAACGTCGGCATGCCAGGCGGTGGCGTCAATGCCTTGCGCGGTCACTCGAACATTCAGGGACTGACCGACCTTGGCTTACTCTCCAACGCACTGCCGGGCTACCTGACCCTGGGCAGCGACATGGAGCAGGATTACGCCCAGTTCATCCACAAACGCACGCAGGTTCCGCTTAGACCCGGACAGCTTTCCTACTGGCAGAACTACAGCAAGTTCCACGTCAGCCTGATGAAGTCGTGGTACGGCGCCAACGCCACCGTCGAGAACAATTGGTGCTACGACCATTTGCCGAAACTCGACATCCCCAACTACGACGTCCTGAAGATGTTCGACCTGATGAGCCAGGGCAAGGTCAACGGCTACTTCTGCCAAGGCTTCAATCCGATCGCGGCACTACCGGACAAGAACCGCGTGATGGGCGCGCTGGCCAAGCTGAAATGGCTGGTGGTGATGGACCCGCTGGCTACCGAAACTTCGGAGTTCTGGCACAACGTCGGGCCGTACAACGACGTGAAAAGCGCCGAGATCCAGACCGAAGTCATTCGCCTGCCGACCACTTGTTTTGCCGAAGAGGACGGCTCGCTGGTCAACAGCAGTCGCTGGCTGCAATGGCACTGGAAAGGTGCCGATGGCCCGGGCGAGGCGCAGACCGACATCCGCATCATGAGCGAATTGTTTCTGCGCCTGCGCAAGCGTTATCAGGCCGAGGGCGGCAAATTCCCCGATCCGCTGTTGAAACTGACGTGGCCGTACAAGATCCCCGACGAGCCTTCGCCGGAGGAACTGGCCAAGGAAATCAACGGCAGTGCCGTGGCTGATTTCACCGACGCCACGGGTGTGGCGGTGAAGGCTGGCTCGCAACTGGCCGGATTCGGCTTGCTCAAGGATGACGGCAGCACCGCGTCTGGCTGCTGGATCTTCGCCGGCAGTTGGACCGAGGCCGGCAACCAGATGGCCCGCCGCGACAACAGCGACCCGTTCGGTATGCATCAGCATCAAGGCTGGGCGTGGGCCTGGCCGGCCAACCGGCGAATTCTCTACAACCGTGCTTCGGCGGACGTCGCCGGCAAACCGTGGGATCCGAAAAAACGTCTGGTGTGGTGGAACGGCAAGGCCTGGACCGGCACCGACGTACCGGACTACAAAGCCGATGTACCACCGGAAGCCGGAATGAACCCGTTCATCATGAACCCCGAAGGCGTGGCGCGATTCTTCGCCGTCGACAAGATGAACGAAGGACCATTCCCCGAGCACTACGAGCCGTTCGAAACGCCGATCGGCATCAACCCGCTGCACCCGCAAAACAAGAAAGCCACCAGCAACCCGGCGGCGCGGATCTTCGATTCGGTCTGGGAAACCCTCGGCGAGGCCAAGGACTTCCCGTACGCCGGCACCAGTTACCGGTTGACCGAGCATTTCCACTTCTGGAGCAAGCACTGCAAGTTGAACGCAATTGCTCAACCGGAGCAGTTCGTCGAAATCGGCGAAGTGCTGGCGAAAGAGAAGGGCATTGCTGCCGGTGATCGCGTACGCGTCAGTTGCAAGCGCGGCTTTATCGAAGCGGTGGCAGTGGTGACGAAAAGGATCCGGCCGTTGCAGGTCAACGGCCAAGTCGTGCATCAGATCGGCATCCCGCTGCACTGGGGGTTCACCGGTTTGACGCGTCACGGTTATCTGACCAACACCTTGGTGCCGTTCCTCGGCGATGGCAACACACAGACCCCGGAATCCAAGTCATTCCTGGTCAACGTGGAGAAGCTCTAATGGAGAATCTTTAAATGGCCAGCCAAGACATCATTGCCCGCTCGGCCACTACCACCGTGCCGCCATCGGTGAGGAATCAGGAGGCGGTGGCCAAGCTGATCGACACCACCAAATGCATCGGCTGCAAGGCCTGTCAGGTCGCCTGCTCGGAATGGAACGAGCTGCGCGACGAGGTCGGCCACAACCACGGCACCTACGACAACCCGCAGGATCTGAGCGCCGAAACCTGGACGTTGATGCGCTTCACCGAGCATGAAACCGACGCCGGCAACCTCGAGTGGCTGATCCGCAAGGATGGCTGCATGCACTGCGCCGAGCCCGGTTGCCTGGCGGCGTGCCCGAGCCCCGGCGCGATCATCAAACACGCTAACGGCATCGTCGATTTCGATCAGGATCACTGCATCGGTTGCGGTTATTGCATCACCGGTTGCCCGTTCAACATTCCGCGCATTTCGCAGAAGGATCACAAAGCCTACAAGTGCACCTTGTGTTCCGATCGCGTGGCGGTAGGGCTGGAACCGGCCTGCGTGAAAACCTGCCCGACCGGGGCCATTGTGTTCGGCACCAAGGAAGACATGAAGGAACACGCTGCCGAACGCATCGTCGACCTGAAAAGCCGTGGCTTCGAGAATGCCGGTCTGTATGACCCGGCAGGCGTTGGCGGCACACATGTGATGTACGTGTTGCACCACGCTGACACACCAACGATCTACGCCAATCTGCCGCAGGATCCGGCGATCAGCCCGTTGGTGGGCCTGTGGAAAGGCATCAGCAAACCCTTGGGCCTGTTGGCCATGGGCGCCGCGGTGCTGGCCGGGTTCTTCCATTACGTGCGCATCGGCCCGAATCGGGTGGAAGAGGATGAACACCCGACACCACCCGACACCTCGGTGCACGTTGTCGATCCGGCAGTGCACACCTTCGATCCACGCGGGGAGGACCGGCCATGAGCAACAAGACGATCTTGCGTTATACCGCCAACCAGCGCACCAATCACTGGCTGGTGGCAATCCTGTTTTTCATGGCCGGGCTGTCCGGGCTGGCGTTGTTTCATCCGTCGCTGTTCTGGCTCAGCAACCTGTTCGGCGGCGGGCCGTGGACGCGGATTCTGCATCCGTACATGGGCATCGCCATGTTCGTGTTTTTCCTCGGTCTGGTACTGAGTTTCTGGCGCGCCAACTTTTTCATCAGCAACGACGGCAAGTGGATGCGCCGCATTGACCGGGTGCTGGTCAACGATGAAGAAAGCGTGCCGCCGGTGGGCAAATACAACGCCGGGCAGAAGCTGCTGTTCTGGACTTTACTGCTGTGCATGCTCGGTTTGCTGTTTACCGGGCTGGTGATCTGGCGCGCCTGGTTCAGTGCGTATTTCGGCATCACCGTGATTCGCTGGGCGATGCTCCTGCATGCACTGGCCGGGTTTATTCTGGTGCTGAGCATCATCATTCACATCTACGCCGGGCTGTGGATCAAGGGTTCGGTGGACGCAATGATGCACGGCTGGGTCAGCCGCGCCTGGGCCAGGAAACACCATGAACTCTGGTATCGCGACATCACCCGCGACGAACGCCAACCGGATGTGCCGGAACGACCGATCACCAAAAAGGGCTGACTCTTGCCAACCATTCTGGAACCTGGGGAAATTGAAGCGGCGGCGAGTTCGCCGCCGTTTCTGCATCTGCCGCCTTCGAACCTGTTTGCGCTGCGGGCTGATCGACTGGAGCAACTGGCCGAGGGGCATGCGCTGGCTGAATACCTGCGACTGATTGCCGGATTGTGCCGGGTGCAGCAGCAGGTCTTCGACGATCCGCCGTTGACGGCGCCGTTCGATCAACAACGGATTGAAGCCTGTCAGCAGCATGGTTTGCCGCCGTTTGCCGCCGATACGTTGGTGCGCGAAGAGGGCTGGCAGGCTTACCTTGAAGCTTTGCTGCAGCGTTATGAACCTGCTGAGCAACCTGCCGTCATTGATGCGGTGACGACGTTGCGGGTCGCCAGTTCGGGCCAGTTACGCGCGTGGGCGGTGGCGCTGGTCAGTGGCCAATACACAATGGTGCCCGCGCAACTGGTGCCGTTTCTCGGTGCGGCGCTGCAAGTGGCGTGGAGTCATTGGTTGCTCAGCGCGCTGGATTTGAAACTTAAACCCGGCGACAGCCTCAGCCAATGCCCGGCGTGCGGTTCACCGGCGATGGCCGGGGTCATTCGCCATCGCGGCAAGCACAATGGTTTGCGTTATCTGGTGTGTTCGCTGTGTGCCTGCGAATGGCATGTGGTGCGGGTCAAGTGCGTGTATTGCGAGTCGAGCAAAGGGCTTGATTATCTGAGCCTCGAGGACGATCGCCACGCTGCAAATCAGGCACCGTTAAGGGCGGAGGTCTGTCCGGGGTGTAACAGTTATCTGAAACTGGTGTATCTGGAAAACGATGCCGATGCCGAGGCGTTATCAGCAGATATCTCCAGTCTGCTGCTGGACATGCGCCTGGCGCAGGACGGTTATCAGCGGCTGGCACCGAATCTGTTGCTGGCACCGGGAGACGAATGAACTGAGCGTCTACACTCTGGCGCAGTGATCTGTCTCCAGGAGTGGCTGATGTCCCTGCGGTTACCTTCCATTGATGGTCTGTTGCGTCATCCTGCGTGTGGGCCTTTACTTGAGCGTCACGGCCGTGAGTCGCTGCTGGCAAGTTTGCGTCAGTTGCTCGATGAGCTACGTTCCGGCGTGTTGAACGGGCAATTGTCAGCCGTCGAAATCAGCCCCGAAGTGCTTGCCGGCCGCGTCGGTGAACGTCTGGCCCAGCAACAGCGCAGCAACGTACGCCGCGTGTTCAACCTCACCGGCACCGTCTTGCACACCAATCTGGGCCGCGCCTTGTTGCCGGACGAAGCCATCGACGCCGTGCAAATGGCCGCGCGTTATCCGCTCAATCTGGAATTCGATCTGGCCAGCGGCAAACGCGGTGATCGTGATGACCTGATCGAAGGCCTGATCCGCGAACTGACCGGCGCCGAAGCCGTCACCGTGGTCAACAACAATGCCGCCGCCGTGCTGCTGACGCTCAACAGTTTGGGCGCGCGCAAGGAAGGCATCATTTCCCGTGGCGAGCTGATCGAAATCGGCGGCGCCTTCCGCATTCCCGACATCATGGCCCGTGCCGGTGTGCGTCTGCACGAAGTCGGCACGACCAATCGCACCCATGCCCGCGACTACGAAGCGGCGATCAGCCCACGCAGCGGTTTGATCATGCGCGTGCATGCGAGCAACTACAGCATCGAAGGTTTTACCGCGCGGGTGCCGACTGCTGAACTGGCCGAGCTGGCCCATCGACACGGCTTGCCGTTGCTGGAAGACCTGGGCAGCGGCAGCCTGCTGGATCTGACCCGTTGGGGGTTACCGGACGAACCGACAGTGCGTCAGGCGCTGCTGGATGGCGCGGATATCGTCACCTTCAGCGGCGACAAATTGCTCGGTGGCCCGCAGGCGGGGCTGATCGTCGGGCGTAAAGAGCTGATCGCGAAGATCAAGAAGAACCCGTTGAAACGCGCGCTGCGGGTGGACAAGTTGACTTTGGCGGCGCTGGAAGCGGTGCTCGGGTTGTATCGTGATCCCGATCGCCTCGCTGAACGTCTGCCGAGTCTGCGCCTGTTGACCCGCCCGCAGGCTGAGATCTTCGCCCAGGCTTTGCGCTTGCAGCCCTTGATGGCTGAACGGTTGGGTGAGATCTGGCAGGTCAGTGCAGTCGAGGCCTTGGGCATGATCGGCAGCGGCAGCCAACCGGTGGCGCGTCTGCCGAGTGCAGCGTTGTGTTGTCGCCCGCAAGTCTCCAAGCGTTTGCGCGGGCGTTGCCTGTTGAATCTGGAAGCGGCGTTGCGCGCCTTGCCGATCCCGGTGCTCGGTCGTATCGACGACGATGCACTGTGGCTGGATCTGCGCCAACTCGACGATGAGCCGGCGTGGCTCGGGCAATTGCCGCAGTTGCAGGTCGATTCGTGATTGTCGGCACGGCGGGGCACATCGACCACGGCAAGACCTCGTTGCTGCAAGCCCTGACCGGACAAACCGGCGATCGCCGCCCGCAGGAGCGCGAGCGGGGGATGACCATCGACCTTGGCTATCTCTATGCCGAACTCGCACCCGGCGCCGGCCTGACCGGGTTTATCGACGTCCCCGGCCACGAGAAATTCACCCACAACATGCTCGCCGGCGCGCAAGGCATCGACTTGGTGTTGCTGGTAGTTGCCGCCGATGACGGCGTGATGCCGCAGACCCGCGAGCATCTGGCGATTGTCGAATTGCTCGGCATCCCGCGCGCTTTGGTGGCGATCACCAAATGCGACCGGGCCGAGGCGGGCAGGGTGGAAGAGGTGCAGCGGCAGGTGCTGGACCTGCTCGCTCCGGGGCCGTTTGCCGAGGCGCCGATCCTCACCGTGTCGAGCCTGAGCGGACAGGGCGTTGAGGCCTTGCGCGAGCTGCTGGTGCAGACGCAAAACGAAGTGCACGAACGCAGTCGTGAAGGCGCTTTTCGCTTGGCCATCGACCGCGCGTTCAGCGTTACCGGTGCCGGCATTGTGGTGACCGGAACGGCGTTGTCGGGCACGGTTGCCGTCGGCGACAAGCTCATCCTCGGGCCATCCGGAAAATCGTTACGCGTGCGTGGCTTGCACGCGCAGAATCAACCCGCCGAACAGGCCTACGTCGGCCAGCGGGTGGCGTTGAACCTGACCGGCGAACGCCTCGAACTGGCGCAGATCCGTCGCGGTCAGTGGCTGCTGAGCGAGTGGCTGCACGCGCCGACGCAGCGGGTCGACATCGACTTTCAACTGTTACCCGGTGAACGCACCTTCGAACACTTCCACTCGGTGCACGTGCACCTCGGCACGCAGGATGTGATTGCACGGGTGGCGTTGCTCGAAGGCCCGCGCCTCAGTCCCGGCGAACACATGTTCGCGCAACTGCTGATCAATGCGCCGGTGCACGCGGTGAAAGGTGATCGGCTGATCCTGCGCGACCAGAGCGCACAACGCACCTTGGGCGGCGGCCAGGTCCTCGACCCGTTCGCCCCGGCGCGACAGCGTCGTAGCCCGGAACGTCTAGCGCAATTGCGCTCCTTGGTCTCGGACGACGAGTTCGAACAGGTCCTGCCCGTGTTGCTCAACTACAGTGCGGGCGGCCTCGACCCGCTGAGGCTCGAACGTCAGTTCAATCGTCCGCGCTCAACGTGGGCGTTAGCGGAAAACGTACGCCTGATCGACACGCGCCAAGGCCAGGTGCTGTTTAACGTGCAGCGCTGGGCACAGTTGAAGTTCACCCTGCTAGAGCAACTGGCGCAGTTCCATGAACTGGAACCCGACCAGATGGGCCCGGATCGCGATCGCCTGCGCCGCTTCAGCGGCTTGGCATTGGAGCGCTCGACGTTTGTCAGTTTGCTGGATGAATTGCTCACCGCCGGATCGATTCAGGCAAGCGGACCGTGGCTGCATTTGCCGGATCATCAGGTGCGCCTGAATGCCGAGGACGAAAACCTCTGGCTAGGAATGCAGCCGTTGTTCGAACAGGCCGGTTTCGACCCGCCATGGCTGCGCGACATCGCGAAAATGCTCGGTCAGGACGACGCCGTCGTACGCCTGCTGCTGCGCAAACTGGCGCGGCTCGGTCTGATGCATCAAGTGGTGCGCGACCTGTTTTTGAGCGACGTGCAACTGCGCCAAATGGCCAACGTGTTGCTCCAACTGGCCAGGGAAAATCCGCAGATCCAGGTGACAACCTTCCGTGATGCGCTAGGCTTGGGTCGCAAACGCTGCATTCAGTATCTGGAATATTTCGACCGCGTCGGCCTGACCCGACGCATAGGCGAATCCCGCCAGATCCGCCCCGACAACGCGCTGGCCCACGCCAACGCACAATGAGTTCAAGGAAGGCAATCGCGCCCGGTGGCGCGGCCGGGCTTCAAACCCGGTTGGGGACGGCATCCGTTCCCGGGCAGGTTCGACTCCGGCTGCCTTCCGCCAGTTTGCCAAGATCAAAAGATCGCAGCCTTCGGCAGCTCCTACATAGACCGGTGTAGGAGCTGCCGAAGGCTGCGATCTTTTGGTTCGGAATGCTTGAAAGACCTGGTCTGGCCCCGTTTAGTCACGATTCAAACGGGGCAACGGTTTTTATGTTGATCATTCCCACGCGCAGTAAAGGAATGCAGCCAGGGACGCTCTGCGTCCCATCCAGAGCCGAACGCGGAGCGTCCGTTGAGGCATTCCCACGCAGAGCGTGGGAACGATCATAGAGGCCCGCTACTGCGGCAACTGCAGATTATCCATCACTCGATTCACCGCCAGTTCACCGAGCATGATCAGTTGCGCGATACCCAGCAGCGTCCTGCGCTGTGACGCGGGTATGAGGTGGGCGAAGTCATGAGCGATGGTTCTGGCTGAGGCGAGTGTTTCGCTGGCATCGGCCAGCAGTTCCTCGTTTTTGAAGTCCGCAGTGACGGCGTACATCCGGCGGGTTTTGCGTGGCGGAGGGGTAGAGCCGGGTGGGCAGAGGTAGTGATCGAGCGCGCGTTCGGCGGCGTCGTTGAGTTTTTTTGAGTCGAGGGATTCGTAGGGGGAGGCGAGGTCGGTTTCGGGTGGGTTTGGTGTTGGTTTGATCATCGGTAAAGCTCCTTGAGATATGGAGCCGTCATCCATCGCTGCTAAACGGATAGGGTGGCGGCTGTACGCGGGTTAGCAGACCAGGCTCAAGGATCCCGGCGCACCGAAGTGCCCCACGCATAGCCGCCATAACGTACTGGCGAAACTCGCGTGCCTTGAAAATTGCCGAGCTGCTAAACCCGATCGCTGATTCGTCAGCGACCGACCCACAATAGAACCCGCCCCCAAAGCGCACAAGCCGGCGGATTCTGGCGTAGCTGTAGGCAATGGCGCAAGGATGTGTAGCCTCGAAGGCGTGTCTGGAGGTGTCTTTTAAACACCGGAGTTTAAATGGCAACTACAACCAGCCATCGCTCAACCACATCACCGCCGTGTGGGCCAGTTGCTGCACATCGGCACCTTTGGTTTATGGCGATCAGTCCTTCGCTAGCAGTGGACATGAAAAAGGGGCCGTTTCAGGCCCCTTCGGTGTTACTGCTCCGCCGCGTCGGCGACGGCGTTATCGGGTTTCTTCGGCTTCATCAAACTGAAGTCGATCAGCGCGCGCTGCTCGGTCTGGTACGGGTCGCCGATCAGTAGTGGCCGCGCCTTGAAGCTGTCGCTGACCAGGCTCTTGCTGCGGTCGAGTTCATCGAAGCTCAAACCGGCCAGGTCGGCCCAGGTATGGATGAGGTGCGAGCTGCTGTACGGGCGATCCAGATCTCCGGCAAAGTTCCAGTCGTGGCTGGCTTTCCACTTCGGCGAAGCCCAGGCCATGAACGGGATGGTGTACATCGGCGCGGTCGGTTTGTTTTCGTTGCGGCCCAAGGTCTTGTGGCCCACCGAGTCGAACACGTCTTCACCGTGGTCGGAGAGGTACAACAGGAAACCGTTCGGATCGGATTTGGCGTAATCCTTGATCAGACTCGAAACGACAAAGTCGTTGTACAGCACGGCGTTGTCGTAGCTGTTGTAGGTCGGTACCTGGTCGTCACGCACACCCGGTGGCACGCCGTTGCGATCCTGAA
Source organism: Pseudomonas sp. IT-232MI5 (assembly GCF_949767845.1). NCBI lineage: Bacteria > Pseudomonadati > Pseudomonadota > Gammaproteobacteria > Pseudomonadales > Pseudomonadaceae > Pseudomonas > Pseudomonas sp. IT-232MI5. The sequence goes on along the minus strand of NZ_CATKQE010000059.1, from coordinate 21,486 downwards.
ACTTGTCGAACGTTGGCGGATAGCGGTACTGGTAGCTCATGTGTGTGCCGAGCAAATGCACGACGATCAGCTTGCGCGGTGCCGCGTCAGCCAGCGCCTTGTTGAACGGCTCGATCACGTCGCCATCGTATTGCGCGGCGTTCTGGTTGCGGTTGTTGTTCAGGTACACCTGCTCGTCGGCCTGCTCGGAGAAGGTCGTGAGCATGGTGTTGCGCTTGGTCATGGTCTGCTGATTGGTGATCCAGAAGGTCTTGTAACCGGCCTGTTTCATCATGCTGACCAGCGACGGCGTCGACAGGTACAGATCCGGATGCTCTTCGTCAGCGAAGGTCAGCACCTGCTGCAACGCTTCGATGGTGTACGGGCGCGGGGTGACGACGTTGTCGAACACCGCCAGTTGATCCTTGAGCTTGTCCAGTTCCGGCGTGGTGTTGCGCTGATAGCCGTAGAGGCTCATGCGCTGACGGTTGGTCGATTCACCGATGACCAGTACCAGAGTCTTCGGCTGATCGGCCGAGGCGTCCTGAAGGTTTTTCAGTGGCGGGATCTTGCTCACGTTGTGCAGCATGCCCTGCATGTCGGCGAGGGTTTCCTGATAACGGTGATAAGCGACAACCATTTGCCAAGGCACTGCAGGCTCGATGCGGGTTTCGAATTTTTCGAAGCCTTGGGCGAAGGTGCCCATGCGCAGGGTCTGTTTGACCAGCGGGTAACCGACTACAGCGATCACGATCGCGGTTGCCGCCACCAGCGCACGACCTCGGGGCATGTACACCGGGCGCAGGCGTGTCCACAGGAAATAGGCGAACGCGGTATGGGCGAGGAACGCCGGCACCATCCACCAGGCAAAGTACTGGGTCATGTACTCGCCAGCTTCAGAGATGTTCGACTCGAACATGATGAAGATGACGCTCTGGGAGAATTCCTGCTCATAGATGAAGAAGTAGCCCAGGCTGGCCATCGAGCAGGCCCACAGCACCACGCCAATGATCGCGGCGAGCAGTTTGGTGCGTTTGGGGAACAGCAACATCGGCGCCAGCCAGATCGCGCTCATGACGAACGCCTGACGGAACCCGGTAAAGCCCGAGGTGCCAGTCAGCTGAATCAGCAGTTGGGTGATACCCGAGAAGTACCAGAAGAATACAAACAGCCAGAGAAAACCGGCCCAGTCGAAACCTGTCGCAGTCGTTTTGCTGCGTTTGAACAATGCCATTCGGCGCTCCAGCTCACTCGTTACAACCACCGCCGGAACATCCATGAAGCCGACGAACGGAAGCCGTACGCGCAGGTACGGCCAGAATGGGGCGGAGTATTACGAAGAGAATGTGAAAAGTTTGTGAGTTGCTGCCTTTGATCTATAGCGAAGCGGGCAGCGATGCATCATGTCGGGAACAGCGGCGGCCGTTCCCGAATCAGGCGGGGGATCAAGCGTGGGGATGACGCTGAACGACCGGCAAAGGTTGCGGTTGCACACCTTGGGTCAACAGGCGCAGCTGCGCCAGCTCCTGCTTCAACTGGTCGCGTTCGTCTTTCAACTGACGCAATTCATCGCGACGGATTGTCACGTACAGGGTTTGTGGCGGCATTGCTGTGTGTACTGTGCCCATTGCTCACCTCGCAAATGGCGTGCATCAACTGTAGGTCGTCCCCATTTGGGGTACTGATCTACTATCGGCGCCGATTTTGATTTCTTTTGCCCGTGAATGGAACTTTTTTATTTTTCATGGTCGGTGTGTCTTCGCCACGTTTCGGGGCGTTATCAGTCTGATTCGGGCACAATGCCCGGAAACTTCATCGCAACGCTCTGGACTAACCTCCATCAGTCGCGTTGGGCTATAACCAATGACACACATTTATTTGTAGTAAGGAGCATCAGCACATGCAACTCGGGATTATTGGACTGGGCCGCATGGGCGGCAATATTGCGCGACGTCTGATGCTCAACGGTCACACCACCGTTGTTTACGACCGCAATACCGCTTTCATCGATAACCTGGTCGCCGAGGGCTCCACCGGCGTCGCCGACTTGCCGGCACTGGTTGCCGGCCTGGCCAAACCGCGTGCGGTCTGGGTCATGCTGCCGGCCGGCGCGCCAACCGAAGACACCATCAACACCCTGAGCACTTTGCTCGAAGCCGGCGACACCATCATCGACGGCGGCAACACCAACTATAAGGATGACATTCGCCGGGCCAAGACCCTGGCCGAGAAGGGCCTGCACTACATCGACGTCGGTACTTCCGGCGGCGTCTGGGGTCTGGAGCGCGGCTATTGCATGATGATCGGCGGCGACGCTGAAACCGTGCAGCGCCTCGACCCGTTGTTCGCCGCACTGGCGCCGGGCATGGGTGACATCCCGCGCACCAAGGATCGCAAGTCCGACGACCACCGCGCCGAACATGGCTACATTCACGCCGGTCCCGCCGGTGCCGGGCACTTTGTGAAGATGATTCACAACGGTATCGAGTACGGCATGATGGCCGCGTTCGCCGAGGGCTTCGACATCCTCAAGACCAAGTCCAGCGAGCGCCTGCCGGAAGATCAGCGTTTTGATCTGAACGTGGCTGACATCGCCGAGGTCTGGCGTCGTGGCAGCGTGGTGTCCTCGTGGTTGCTCGACCTGACCGCTGATGCACTGGCCAGCGATCCGAAACTCGACGGCTTCTCCGGCTCTGTTGCCGACAGCGGCGAAGGTCAATGGACCATCGAAGCGGCCATGGAACAAGCGGTGCCGGTACCGGTGCTGTCGAACTCGCTGTTCTCGCGCTACCGCTCGCGCGGCCAGGGCACCTTTGGCGACAAGATTCTTTCGGCCCAGCGCTTCGGCTTCGGCGGCCACGTGGAGACACCGAAGAAATGACCCATACGATCCGCAGAAAATCCAAGGCAGAACCCGCACCACCGACCACGCTGTTTCTGTTCGGTGCCCACGGCGACCTGGTCAAGCGCTTGCTGATGCCGGCGCTGTACAACCTCAGTCGCGACGGCTTGCTTGACGAAAATCTGCGGATCGTTGGCGTTGACCACAACGCCATTACCGATGAGGCCTTTGCGCAGAAGCTCGAAGACTTCATCCGTACCGAAGTGGCGGCAAAAGTCGGCAAGGGCGATCAGATGCTGGATCCGGCCTTGTGGGCCAAGCTCGCCAAAGGTATCAGCTACGTCCAGGGCGACTTCCTGGACGACAGCACTTATTCCGCGCTGGCGGCGAAAATCGCCGACAGTGGCACCGGCAATGCGGTGTTCTACCTGGCCACCGCGCCGCGTTTCTTCAGTGAAGTGGTGCGCCGACTGGGCGCCGCGAAACTGCTCGAAGAAACCCCTGAGGCTTTCAGAAGGGTGGTGATCGAGAAGCCGTTCGGCTCCGATCTGCAAACTGCCGAAGCGTTGAACGCCTGTTTGCTCAAGGTGATGTCCGAGAAGCAGATCTATCGGATCGACCATTATCTGGGCAAGGAAACCGTGCAGAACATTCTGGTCAGCCGGTTCTCCAACAGCCTCTTCGAAGCGTTCTGGAACAATCACTACATCGACCACGTGCAGATTACCGCCGCCGAAACCGTCGGCGTCGAAACCCGTGGCAGTTTTTACGAACACACCGGCGCCCTGCGTGACATGGTGCCCAATCACCTGTTCCAGTTGCTCGCCATGGTAGCCATGGAGCCGCCGGCGGCATTCGGCGCCGACGCGGTTCGCGGTGAGAAGGCCAAAGTGGTTGGCGCGATTCGTCCCTGGACAACTGAAGAGGCACGGGCCAACTCGGTTCGTGGCCAGTACAGCGCCGGCGAAGTCGATGGCAAGTCGCTGAACGGCTATCGCCAGGAGGCCAACGTTTCGCCTGACAGCAACACAGAAACCTACGTCGCACTCAAGGTGATGATCGACAACTGGCGCTGGGTCGGCGTGCCGTTCTACCTGCGCACCGGCAAACGCATGAGCGTGCGCGACACCGAGATCGTCATCTGCTTCAAACCGGCGCCGTACGCGCAATTCCGTGACACCGAAGTCGACGAATTACAGCCGACCTACCTGCGTATTCAGATCCAGCCGAACGAAGGCATGTGGTTCGACCTGCTGGCTAAACGGCCGGGGCCGGCGTTGAACATGGCCAACATCGAACTGGGTTTTGCCTACAAGGACTTTTTCGAGATGCAGCCGTCGACCGGTTACGAAACGCTGATCTACGACTGCCTGACCGGCGATCAGACGCTGTTCCAGCGTGCTGACAACATCGAGAATGGCTGGCGTGCGGTGCAACCGTTCCTTGATTCCTGGCAGCAGGATGCAAGTGTGCAGACCTACGCCGCCGGTGAAGACGGCCCGCAGGCTGCCGAAGATCTGCTGACTCGCGATGGTCGCGTCTGGCATGGCTTGGGATGAGTGACTTGCCGAAACAACCTGTCCGTTTTCTGCTCAGCGACATGGACGGCACACTGTTGCTGCCCGATCACAGTTTGAGTCAGCGCACCATTGACGCGGTGCGTTCTTTGCGTGAGGCCGGCGTGCTGTTCAGCCTCGCCACGGGCAGACCACCGAAGGCCATGTTGCAGCAGATCGAAGCCCTGGGCGTTGATTTGCCGACGGCGGCGTTTAACGGTGGAACCATCGTCAATCCGGATGGCAGTTTGCTGGTTGCGCATTACCTGCCGGCGACGACGGCGCTGATTGCCCTGGCAACGTTCGCCGATCAGCCTGATGTGGAAATTTGGGTGTTCAGCGGCGGTGACTGGCTGCTCAAGGATCCGCACGGGCCGATGGTGCCGCGCGAACAGCATGGCCTCGGTTATCCGCCGGTGGTGGTGGAGAGTTTCGAGCCCTATCTGGAGCGTATCGACAAGATTGTCGCGACCAGTAACAACACTGAACTGTTGATTGAACTGGAGGCGCGCCTGTTGCCCAAAGTCAATGGCATGGCACAAGTGTCACGCTCGCAACCGGTGTATCTCGATGTCACGGCGCTGGAGGCCAACAAAGGCACCGCACTGGCGACCCTGGCCGCGCATCTCGGGATTCCACTGGAACAGACAGCGGCCATCGGTGATGGCGGCAACGACCCGGCGATGTTTCATTGCGCGGGATTGTCGATTGCCATGGGGCAGGCGGAGGAGGCGGTAAAGCGTCAGGCTGACGTGGTCACCGCGCCGAACACCGAAGACGGCGTCGCCCAGGCCATCGAGAAATACATCCTCCCTCACTGAAAGCACTCCTACAGTTTTTACGCGGTGTTGATCAGAGCCAGTAGCTCACCGCGTACCAACCCAACAGGCCCATGACGAACGTGTACGGCAACGCCATCCACACCATCCGCCCGTACGACAAACGCACCAGCGGCGCAATCGCCGAGGTCAGCAGAAACAGGAATGCAGCCTGACCATTTGGCGTCGCCACGCTCGGCAGATTGGTACCGGTATTGATCGCGATCGCCAATGTCTCGAAATGCTCGCGGCTCATGTGCCCGGCGAGGAACGCCTGTTTCACTTCGGTGATGTAAATCGTCGCGACAAACACGTTGTCACTGATCGCCGACAACAGGCCGTTGGCGATAAACAACATGCCCGGTTGTTGTTCGACCGGCAGCGCCAGCACCCACTGAATCAGCGGCGCAAACAACTGTTGATCGTGAATGACTGCGACCACCGCAAAAAACACCACCAGCAACGCCGTGAATGGCATGGCGTCCTTGAATGCGCTGCCCAGACGATGCTCGTCGGTGATACCGGTAAACGCGGTGATCAACACAATCACCATCAACCCGATCAAGCCGACCTCCGCGATGTGAAACGCCAGACAACCGATCAGGATCAGTGCGGCTGCACCTTGCACCAGCAGCGCGGCGCGTTGGCGAGCTGTGCGTTCGGCATTGTCTTCGGCGGCGTAGTTGGCCAGCACCGTGCGAACGTTGTCTGGCAGCAGTGTGCCGTAACCGAACCAGCGCAGTTTCTCCAGCAGCACGCAGGTGACCAGACCCGCCGCCAGCACTGGCAGCGAAACCGGTGCGACCTTCTGGAAGAACTCACCGAAGTGCCAACCCATTTCGTGGCCGATCAGCAGGTTCTGCGGTTCGCCCACCAGCGTGCAGACGCCGCCCAATGCCGTACCGACCGCACCGTGCATCAGCAGGCTGCGCAGGAAGGCGCGGAATTGCTCCAGATCGTCGTGGTGCAATTTCGGCAGGTTCTGGTCGTCAGCAAACTCACTGTCCTGACGCGGATCGTTGCCGGAGGCGACGCGGTGATAGACGGAATAGAAACCGACCGCCGCACTGATGATTACCGCGGTCACCGTCAGAGCATCGAGAAACGCCGAGAGAAACGCCGAAAGAAAGCAGAACATCAAGGCCAGTGCCGCTTTTGACCGCACGCCCAACAGCAGCCGCGAGAACAGAAACAGCAATAGATCCTTCATGAAATAGATGCCGGCCACCATAAACATCAGCAGCAGGATCACCGGGAAGTTGTGCACCAGCTCATCGTAAAGCGCCTGTGGCGTGGTCATCTTCAGCAGCAGTGCTTCGATCAACAACAAGCCACCGGGCATCAGCGGATAGCACTTGAGCGCCATCGCCAGGGTGAAGATGAATTCGATCACCAACAGCCAGCCGGCCGCTACCGGGCCAACCGTGAACAGCACCAGCGCATTAAGGATAAGAAAACCGACGATGGTCGCCTTGTACCAGCGTGGCGAGTGTCCGAGAAAGTTTTGCGCGAACGCCTGGGCCATAGAACCGGACATCGGTTGCTCCTTGTCTTTTAGAAGCGCGCAAGTTGCCGGATGTGGCGGGCAAGTTCAAGGTGTTACCGGATTTGACCGATGTCTTTTTTGCAAGCCTGGCATGTTTCACCCTGGAATGACAAAGGCCCACCGAGTCACGACTCGACGGGCCCTTGTCTGTCGCAGGAAAGCGTTTATCGCAATTTCGACGAAATCACCTTGATTGCCCACGGCGCCGAGAGCCGCCCTAGGTCGGATCGGAGTCTGAAGGTGTGAACCAAGTTTTCTTTCAGGTCTTCGATTTTTGCGGAGTAAACACCTTGTTCATTTGCAGCGAAGGGCACCAAGTCACGGTGATAGTCGACAATCCAGCCTGTTTCACCGGGGGTTGCCGTACCCACCAATGTCACTGATCGATCGGTTGTGGTTTCTTGATTGCCGATCAATTGGAAACTTTCATTGCCCAAGACAAATTGGATGCTGATCGGTGCAGGTTGCTTTATCAGGACCCGCCATGACGAGGAATGCTGCCCATTGGTTTCCCGAGCGATGAAGTTTTGGGTGCCTGTCTTGAGATCCTTGATGTTGGCGCTCCAATGCCCGTCTGTTCCGACATTCAGGAGGCTTAGCACTGTGCCGTTATTCACCAACTCCACTACTTTGCCAGGCGCGGCCTTGCCAATAAAATTCAGTTCATTTTGAAATGTAGTCTCACCGTTTCCGACGGGCGTACCGGCAGCATCGTAAACCGAGTCGATTGAGACCTTTTCGCTGACATCCACTTCAACAGTCCACGTCGCTGACACTTGACCATCGGAGGTTGTCACGCTGTATGCGTGAATACCCCGTGCCTGATCAAGCAGCAGGGCGCTGAAATCACCACGTTCGTCAACAGTCACGAGGTGGTGTGCGGGAATCCCATTGTCCAGCATCACTGCTAACTGATTCGGCTCCGCCGAACCGAAAAAAGACAGATTGCCGTTCGTGGTAGTGCCGTCAGGTGGGATGGAGATATCGTCACCATTGGTGATTGAGAGAATCCTCGGCGCTATAAGCTCGGTGCTTCCTGAGGACAGTTCAACCGATGTGCGATGTTTGGACGGTGTCACTAGATCGTTCATATCAAAATTCCTTTTTCGGGTAGAGCACGCAATGTTCTGCGCGCCCTGCTATCTGATGCCCGATCAAGGTTGACGTCTACTGTCAGTAATTACAGGTACAAGGCCATTCTCGACGAACGGTTAATACGGCTCGCCTATGAATTTAGATACCGCGCCACCATCGCCCGATAGTTGCCATCCAGCGAATAACCGCCGACAAGGATCGCGTCATCCGCTTGCACAGCCAGCGAATTGGCTGTGTCCAGGCTGCGCCCCAAGCGCGTACGCAGCCAGCCTTTGCCGTCGCCAAAACTGTGATCCAGGCCGCCATCACTCGAGTAACGGGCGACGATAAAGTCCGCTTCGATTCCACCAATGGTTGCGCCGACCGCGATGATGCGGCCGTCCGCCATGCGTTGGGCGGCGCTCCATTGGCAGCCGCTGGGGCCGATCTCCAATAATTGTGGCTGGCCGCCATGGTTGTGCAGGTTAGGGCGACCGTTTGTGTGCGGGCTGAATGCCAGGCAGCGAATCGGGTCGCGACTGCTGCCGAAACAGTGCAGTGCCTCTGAGGTTTCGATCACCTGACTGACCTGAGCACTTTTACCGTGCGCCTTGAAGGCCATGAAGCCGTCCACGGCGAAACGCTCGTCGAGGCGGCCGTCGGGCAGGTAGCGCGCCAACAGACCTTCCTGCGGAAAATCGATGGAACCTGCCACCACAATCCGCCCGTCCCTTTGCAGTAGCAGGCTGCTGAGCCAGGTATTGAGCAGCAAGTGGCGAACCATAACGAAGCCACGGCCATTAAAGGTTTCATCCAGGCGGCCGTCGGGTTTGAGGCGAATCAGCATGCCGGCATGGTCGGCGAGTTCGAAGTGGTGATTGGCGATGAGCAGGATATGGCCATCGTCCTGAACGACGAAATCGCTGGCTTCGGCCCCCGGCACACCTGGCGGCAACCAGCTGTCACGGCTGCCCATGGACAAATCGCCCGGCAGGCGCACCACCTGGCGACCGTTGTCACCGAAGCGCACATCCGGTTTGCCCTGGGCATCGAACATAGCGAGGGCGGGCAGGGTGCGATAAGCGTTTTCATAATGCAGCCCGGCCAGCAGGATGCGCCCGTCGGGTAGCGTCTGAACTTTGCCGGCCGTGGCTTCAAAATCCGGGGCAAAGGTGTCGATCACGCTGCCGTTATCACCGAAGGTCAGATCGGCCGAGCCATCGGCCAGCATCCGCGCCAGGCCGAATCGGCTGCCGGTAGCGACGCCGACCTTTGCTGCGACCAGAACGCGCCCCTGCGCATCGAGGGCAATGTCCTCGGTCAGGCTGGAGACGCTGCCAGTGAAATACACTTGAGCGACGCCGGTGGCGGCAAATGTTCTGTCGAGTTGACCGGCTCGGCTCAATAAAGACGTCGATACCGCCGGCAGCGCAAAAGTGTTCAGGGTGGACATGCACGCATCTCCTTGCGAGTTGACCTGGACCGGAAACCGGATGGGTAACTGCATGAGCGAAACATTCAATCCCTGAACCGGGAGAAGTACAACTGTAAGAACTAACAGGTGGAGGGTCGCACTGTGCCAGAACAGTGTCTTTTTGAACCAATAGCAAGCCGCCCAAGCAGTTAAGCCTGAACACGTTGCAAATAGTTGTACAAAAGTACCGAGCGTTAAAAAGACTGCAACTAAGGGAAGAGGGCGGATGACCTGAACGTCATCCGCATTACCCGGTTGTTAGTGTGGCATCGACCAGGATTGCAGCAAGTGACCTTCTTTGCTGAGTTCAGCGCGCGCCTGCTGCAGCAGTTGCTCGAGTTGCGCCGGATCAGAGTAGGCGCTGCTTGGGATCTGTTTGCGACCGATACTGTTATTGGTCCGGTCAATCACGGTCAGGCTCAGTTCGCCATTGCCGTCTTGTGGCGCCCAGGCCACGCACTGGAAAGGTTTGAACGCGTGGTTGGCAATCAGAAGAGCTTCGTTGATACGGAGCGGGGCGGTCATGGGTTTTTCTCTCTGTCGTGCCCAATCAAGTGATGTGCCGTCGGTTGGGCTTACCGTTCGGCTGGTACTTGTACTGATGCACCGAACCCGCAGGCGGGTCACACATGAAACAAAGAAATTTCAACTTTCTTTCATGGCGTTGCTTTACAGACAGGTTTTTGAAAGCTCACTGAAAGGTTAAGGCAGAAATTAGTAGATAGCTGACTAACAACTTCTGTTCTTATAACGTGTTTGCTTGTACACCTATAAGCAATCGATACAAGGCCCTGTCAAAATCTTGCTAATGTTACAGTCGGGTCTGCCAAATGACTGTTTTTACAATCATTTCTAATAATTTGGCGCCAAGGAACAGTCATGAGCGAAGCGCCAGCGTTACGACGTTTATTGGTGGTCGATCCCTGCGACGATTGCCACCGCTTATTGCCCGGATTACGCGCCGTAGGTTGGGATGTTGATAGCTGCACTCTGGAAAATGCCGCCGATCGAAGTTGTGATGTCGGCTTGTTGCGATTGCAGCCGTTTCACCTCGAACGACCTGAAGCCGTCAAGGAACTGATCAGTCGCAGCGGCACCGAATGGATCGCCGTGCTCAATCAGGAAGTCCTGCGTTTACAAAACGTCGGTGACTTCGTTTGTGAATGGTTTTTCGATTTTCACACCTTGCCGTTCGACGTGTCGCGGGTACAGGTTACCCTCGGCCGGGCATTCGGCATGGCGCGTTTGCGCGGGCAGGGCACGATTCATGTGGATCAGCCCGAACACGAATTGCTTGGCGACAGCAAACCGATCCGCGAACTGCGCAAATTGCTCAGCAAACTGGCGCCGACCGAATCGCCGGTATTGATCCGCGGTGAAAGCGGCACGGGTAAAGAACTGGTTGCACGCACGCTGCATCGGCAATCCCAGCGTCACAACAAACCGTTTGTGGCAATCAATTGCGGGGCAATTCCCGAGCACCTGATTCAGTCCGAGCTGTTCGGCCACGAGAAAGGTGCGTTTACCGGCGCCCATCAGCGCAAGATCGGGCGCATTGAGGCGGCCAATGGCGGCACTCTGTTTTTGGATGAGATCGGTGATCTGCCGCTGGAACTGCAAGCCAATCTGTTGCGCTTCCTGCAGGAACGGCACATCGAACGTGTCGGAGGCAGTCAGCCGATCCCAGTGGATGTGCGCGTTCTGGCAGCGACCCACGTCGACCTAGAGGCGGCCATCGAGAAAAAGCGATTTCGTGAAGATCTGTATTACCGGCTCAACGTGTTGCAAGTGGTCACCGCGCCGCTGCGTGAACGTCACGGTGATCTGTCGATGCTGGCCAACCATTTTTCGCACTTCTACAGCCATGAAACCGGCCGACGCCCACGCAGTTTCAGCGAAGACGCGCTGATTGCCATGGGCAAGCATGACTGGCCGGGCAATGTCCGTGAATTGGCCAACCGTGTGCGGCGTGGGCTGGTATTGGCCGAAGGCCGGCAGATCGAGGCCCGTGATCTGGGGTTGATCAGCCAGCATTCGATCGCTACGCCCATGGGTACGCTGGAAGATTACAAGACCCGCGCCGAGCGCCAGGCGTTATGCGACGTATTGAACCGGCACAGCGATAACCTCAGTGTTGCCGCAAAAGTCCTCGGCGTATCACGGCCGACGTTTTATCGTTTGCTTCACAAGCACCAGATCCGCTAGCTGGCTGAAGATCAAAAGATCGCAGCCTTCGGCAGTTGTAATCCCTGTAGGAGCTGGCGAAGGCTGCGATCTTTTACTTTTGCTTAGAAGTAGTACGGGAATTTCAGGCTGAAGGAAAAGTCCGGGGCATCATCCGTCATGCCGATGGACAAGTTGGGTACGATGGTCAGGTTGTCGGTGGCCGCAATGGTCATGCCGACGTTGAAGTAGCCGGCGTTGGCGTCGCTGGACACCACCGATTCCCAATCCCCGCCATCCTGTTTCAGCTTGCTCTTGCGTTGCACCAGATCAGACACCGAGAACGACATACTCATCTTCTCGTTCAGCGCAAACGCAATACCGGCGCCGATCTGGAAGCTGTCGCCGATCTTTACCTTGCCCGGGTTTTTCTGGTTGACCGTCGAACTGATGTCGTCAAACGACTCCTCCAGGTTGTGGGTGTAGGACAAGCTGCCGAACAGCACCGCCGGGTCGAACGTCTTGACCAGCGAGATGCCCGGCGTGATCGACCAGACGCCGTTGCCGGTGGGCAGGGTGTCAGGTACAAACAGATTGGAGTTGGCATTGGTCTGGCGCAGTTTGATTCCGAACGGATCCTTGCCGGTTGGCGCCTTGACCCGCAAGGTGACGACCGCGTCCGGTGTATTGACCGACTCGTCGAGGAATTTGTAAGCGATGCCGAAGTTGACGTCGCCAATGGTTGGATCCTTGGTGACGGTTTCTTCTGTGGTGACACCCGCCGCGCCCTCATTGCCGCCGCCCGACTGATAAGTCGATTCGCGATACACCACGGGCACGTTCAAGTCGAACTGCCAGCGGTTATCGAAGTTGTAGCGGCCCGTCAGGTCGAGGGTCCATGTGTCAGCCTTGATCCGGTCGAGGTTGATGTTGCCGAGAAAGATCGAATCGAGTGCGAGGAAGCCATTGAGAATCAGCTGACGGGTGTCATAGCGCGAGTAGGTGATGCCGGTTTCGACGCTGAACTTGCCGCCGCCGAAGAAGCCGCTGGCCTCGTCGTACAGGTTGGAAACGCTCTGCGCCGGTTGCGAATCGTCCGCCAGCGACTGCCCGTAAGAAGCGCCACTGCCCCCGGCGGCGCCTCCTGATGCTGCTGCCGCACCGGTGCCGGTGGCGACGCGATTGCCTTTCATGTCCGATGGCGATTTGGCCAGCCGTTTTGGCGGTGGGGCGGCGGGTTGCTCTTCAACCTGGCGGACTCGTTGTTCAAGTACCGCAAGGGCTTTTTGTTGTACTTCGTATCGTTGTTTCAGCTCCAGAAGTTCCTGTTTCAGGGCCTCTACATCTGCGTCCGGTGCTGCTTGAAGCATCGCCGCAGGGAGAAGAGTGCTCAAACACACTGCGGCACGCAGTGATACTGATCGATACATGAATAAGCCGTCCCTTTAAGCCCAATGATCGAGACTCAGCGTAGTTCAATATCCAATACTGCGTAGGGCCCCGAGTTGAGTCAGGTTGCAATCCAGTGCGCCGGCACTTCTGCCGTTATTATTGAGTACGACGTTAAGTTGAGTCAGGTTGTTGACCACATTGGCACTCCCGAGCAGACGGGTGTTTTGCAAGAGACCGCTCGAAGCGACCTGTTGCAGCGCCGTGCCTTGATTGCCGCTGGCTTGTATCGCCATTTGCACGCCACCCGTACCGGTTGCCGACACTGCGACATTGCCGGCGGCATTACTGCCGGAAATAGTCTGGCCGGCCATCAGGGCCTGGCCCTGTACGGGGGCGAGTGCTGGCGCCTGATTGGCTTCCTTGACGTTAATGGCGACGTTGTTGTTCGCCGTGTTGCCGTCACCCGCCGCGCGTACGCTCTGCGTCACGCCCGACGATGAGTTAAGGCCGGCACCACCGATAATCGATCCCGTGCCCAGTTCCGGCGTATTGCCGTTGCCCATCTCCTTGATGGTCGACACGTAAAATTCCGGTTTGATGGTGGTTTGTTGCACCTGCATGGATGCAGACGCCCCGATCAGATCGCCACTGGCGTTGCGCCAGGTACTGCTCATGACAATGCCGAAGCTGATAATCCGCCCCGGCATCACATACCGACCACGCAGCTCGGCGAGCTCCTGGTCCTTGATTTCTATGGGTTTGAATCCTGCATTGGCGTAGCCCGATGCGCTCGCTGCCAGGCAGGCGGCGGCCAGCCAGTATGAGGTTTTCATCTGCTGCTCCCGGGACATCCAGTCCCATTTTCTATAATCGGCGATTAAAAGAAGTCGCTCTGAATGAACCCGAAATCCATCAATTCAGCATCTTTGACAGGGTTGAAACCGTCGAGCTTGTTCTTGGCTGTCAAGGGCACCGGAGGGCTGCGCAAGGCGTTGACCTTGTCATATCCGGGACCGACGATGGCAAAGACAATGCCGTTCCAACCTTTGACAAAGTCGTCATGTTTGTAACGCTTATGGCCGAGAACCGGGTCTCCGATGTAAACCCAATCCTTGTCCGAACGCTGCAACACGACGAAATGCTTGTAGCCGCGAATTTCCATCAGTACCACCACCGGGATCGTTACCGCTTCGAGCTTTTCCGGTGGAATCTTGTAACCCCTGGCGCGCATGCCGATGCTTTCTATGTAGCGCTTCATGTCCAGCATGGAGAACCCTTGCGTACGAACAAGGTCCTGGTCAGCGTTGACCAGCATGCCTTTGATGATGTGCTCCTCATCGACGTCGAGCCAATAGGCCTGGCGTAATACCGTGGCCAGTGCAGCAGCGCCGCAGCTGAAATCGGTTTTTTGTTCGACGATGTCGGCAAACTTGCGCTCGCGGATGCTCTGCACGTTTTTGTAGACGAGCGTGCCACCCGGCAGGGCAGCCACGGGCATCTGACCGGCCTGAGTCAGGCCACAGACGAAAAGCAGAGTGAGGAGGGCAGTCTTACGCATGATCGATACGCCTTTGCGGACTGAGGAAAAGCCCCGTTGCCGGGGCTTTCGTTTCGATCGCGATTACAGGCAGGCTCTGCAGCCAGCAGCGATGGACAGCGAGTTGCTTTGTTGGTTGCCCACACCCGCCGAGACGTTGGCTCCGCCGTTGCCGGAGAAGTTGTTCATCGAGTTGGTCATGTTGGCATTGTTGACCACAGGGGCTTTCCAGCCATCTTTGGTCATCACCTGTTGGGTGGTTACGCCAGCCAGGCCAAAAGTACCGACGGCTTCGAACTTGGCTTTCTGGTCATCGTTGCCACCGTGGCCGCCGCCACGATTGCCATAACCGCCGTGGTCATCATCTTCGATGGTTGCAGTGCCTTTGGCTTTAAACACGCCAGCGGCCGCGTAGGTGCCAGTGAGGGTATCGGTTTTGTAGGTCTGCACGCCTTTGTTGTCGACAACCAGGCCAGTGGAAGACTGGTTGGCGGCAGCAGCGGCAGTGGCTACACGGCCACCGGATACGGCGATTGCGAGGTTGTTTTTCTGTTGGTTGAAGTTGCCTGCAGACACGTTGATGCCGATGTTGCCGGAACCATTGTTGCCTGCATTGTTGAGCGTAGCGTTATTGAAGGTGGACGAGTTTTTCACATAGTTGTTGTTGTTGACTTGAGTTGCACTCGAGGCAGCAACAGCGTTGCCGAAGATGAAGCTTTCATCGGCAGTAGCCAGCGCGGCGGCGTTGTCCTGCTGGTTGCCGTCGCCGGCTGCAACGTTGGCACCCATGTTGCCGTTAGAGCCATTGAGCGAGTCGCTGGCATTGGCGTTGTTCAGAGTGCCCTGGTTTTTCACCACGTTGCCGTCGCTGTTTTGCGCGTCGAGTACAGCGGCGCCGGCGCCTGCGGTGATCTGCAGCAGTTGTTCAAGATTTGGACCTTGTGGCTGGCCGTGACCGTTGCCGTGTCCATTGCCATGCCCGTTACCATGACCGTTGTTGTCATCACGACCGCCTGCCTGTGCTGCGATTGCCATCACTGCTGCAAGTGCGAAAACCAGTGGTTTGAGAGCCATTGTAGGTTTCATGGTGTTTCTCCATCGTGCTTATTAGTTGGTTAAGTGTTGGTACTTTCTAATTGCACTGCTTTTTGTTGTTTGGGTCAGTCAGCGACCCGGATGCTCAGGGTGTTAGCCATTCGGTTCCCCACCCCGGCACTCTGGTTCACCTGGATTACCCCGCGGCTGCCGGTGAAGGCCTGATCACTTGTCGTGACCTGGCGACTGCCGGATGAGGTACCAGTTGCTCCTGAGCTCGGTAAAAGCGCCACGTTCTGTTGTGAAAGGGCACTGTCGTCAACGCTCTGCGGGGCAGCACTGATGCTGACGCGCGTGACGTTGGCCATCTGGTTGTTGGCCCCGGCACCCTGGTTCACACCAAGGATGCCGTTGCCATTGCTGAAAGAGGTGCCGCCGATGGTTGCGCTGGCGTCCATCGAGCGAGAGGCAGGCGTATCGATTTTCTGCATGACGCTGGTGCTGGCATGGGATCCGGTGCCGATCGCCACAGCCTTGACGTTGGCCTGTTGCATTTGATCGCCAGCCGCCTGGTTGACGTTGAAGTTGCCGCGGTACTGAACCCCGGAATCCTGAATGTTGGCGTTGTTCACTGAAGCGGGATCGGCAGCCATGACAGTGGTGCAACCGAGCAAGGCGAGCAGAAGGAGTGAACGATTCATTTCATTGGCCTCCGGCCATGCGGGTCAATGGCGCAAGGCCGGAACTCATGGCGCGGTTGATCGTGCCGGAAATCGCGCCACCGGAACCGCCACCGTGGCCAGCGCTCATGCCGGGCATGCCGTTGGGATTGGTGAGGGTATTGAGGCCTGGCATGTTGGCGCCGGCCTGGACATTGTTGGTGGTGCGGAACGCGCTGCCGCTGGCGACGCCGGCGAAGTCGCCATCGCTCAATTCGGTGCTGTTCATAGTGGAATTGATGCGTGCGGACGGGTTGGCATTGACGGTAGTCGGGTAGGGGTCTTTGCCACCGTTGCGACCGATCGGGATAGGCTGAACATCGCGATCGAGAACAATCACGCCGTTACCTTCTGCCTGCACGTTGAAGCTGATCAACGTACTGGCTGCTGATCCGATCAGCAGAAGGCAGGTCAAACCTTTTTGGATATTCCCCACGGCTGCAATTCCTTCTTCAGTGGGCTGGCCCTAGTCAGCGTTGTGAAGGAGAGAGCGAAAGCTGTGCCGCTTTTTAAAAACGTTGTAATTTCAAAGGGTTGGAAAATAAATGCGCACGTCTGATACACAGGCTGTTTCAGGCTTGATACACGCACTGGTGCGCCGACCTGTCCATTGGCTGAACAAAGCTCTGGAACAAGGGTTTGCCGCGGTGTGTATCAGCCGCGTAACAACTCGGATGACAAAGCAGTGAACAGTGCTGAAACGGGCACTTTGCAACTCACGGAGTGTTTCAGGAACGGACACTTTGCCCCCAAAACAGGGGGGAGTCGTGGGGAAGTTGACCCGTTGACCGGGTCACTGCCTCAGCAATTGCTCGACGGCGGCAAATGCCTGAGTGTGGCGTTCGGCCCAATTGCCCTGAATGATCTGAAAACGCTGGTGATGGTTTTCCAGCCAGTTTCGCGTGGACTGGTAAAACGCCATTCGCTCGTGCAGATCCGGTTGGCAGCGCTGACCGTCATCAGTCCAGTCGACCTGTTCCGGGGACAAAAGAAGGTGCAGATCGTAATGCCGTGCCAACAGCTCGGATTCCAGCCAGGCCGGGCAGTCACCGAACAGCGTCTGGCTCCATAGCATATTGCTCAACAAGTGAGTGTCGAGAATCAGCAACGAAGGCTGCTGCGCTCGCGCCTGGTCCTCCCATTGCATTTGGCCCTGAGCGATTTCCGGGATGTCAGCCAGACAGGTATCGCGGGGATTGAGCTCGATAAAGCGGCGCACGTACTCATCCACCCGCACGCCGCCAAAGCGTTGTTGCAGGCCCGCCGCCAGCCAGCTCTTGCCGGTGGATTCGGGCCCGGTCAGGACCACAACCTTCATGTGCGCAACGCCGGGTC
This sequence comes from Pseudomonas sp. IT-232MI5, assembly GCF_949767845.1. NCBI lineage: Bacteria > Pseudomonadati > Pseudomonadota > Gammaproteobacteria > Pseudomonadales > Pseudomonadaceae > Pseudomonas > Pseudomonas sp. IT-232MI5. The sequence goes on along the minus strand of NZ_CATKQE010000059.1, from coordinate 4,016 downwards.
GGCGCGCCATTCGCGAAAGCCTTGAATCGCCAGCAAGGTGAACAGCCCGTACAGCGCAGCGGTCAGGTACAGCCCCTTATAGATGAACAAGCCGACAAAAATCACATCGAGCACGAACCACAGCGCCCAGCATTGCAGGCGTTTCTGCGCCATCCACAGTTGTGCCACCAGGCTGAAACCGGTCAGCGCGGCATCGAGCCACGGTTGCGCGGCGTCGGTCCAATGGGCCATGGCCGCGCCGAGCAACAGGCTGCCGATCGCGCCAACGCCTAAGCCGACCAGGATCGAACGTTGATCAAGGCGCGTGACCTCACGACCGTCATGCATCGTCCCGGCGCGGGTCCATTGCCACCAGCCATAGACTTGCAGCGCGGCGTAGACCACTTGCAGCAACATGTCCGAGTACAGCTTCACTTCAAAGAAGATCCAGCTGTAGAGCAAGACCATGACCAGCCCGATCGGCCAGCACCACGGATTCTGTTTGACCGTCAGCCACACGGCGATCACGCCAAGGGCGGCGGCAAACAGTTCAAGCCCGGACATGGCGGTTCCTTGGGGTAAATTGAGGAGGGGGCGGATTGTACTGCATTGGGCCAAACCCCTCACCCTAACCCTCTCCCAGAGGAGAGGGGACTGACCGAGTTGGATGTTCGAGATACGCTGACCTGATCTTTCTGCGTTGAATCCATAATCGACTCGATTTTTCAGGTCGACGTATAGCTTGAGACACCTCGGTCGGCCCCCTCTCCTCGGGGAGAGGGCTGGGGTGAGGGGTGGGCTCACCAGAGTTACACGGGTCAGACGCGGAACTGGCGCAGCAGGGCGTTGAGTTGTTCGCTCAATTGGCCGAGGCGCAGGCTTGCCGCACTCGACTGCTCGGCCGCGATTGCAGTGCTGTGCGAGAGGCCGGCCGCTTGCGTGACGTTCTGATTGATGTCCTCGACCACATGCGCCTGTTGCAGCGTGGCGCTGGCAATCGACGCATTAAGACCATTGAGATTGCGCAACGCCTGGCCAATGGCATTCAGACTCGCCCCCGCCAGCCCGGCTTGCTCGATGGTCAGTTGCGATGCCTTGCTGCTGTCACCGATCACCTTCACGGCCGCCTCGGAATGGTTCTGCAAGCGTTCGATCATCGACTGAATTTCCGCTGTCGACTTCTGCGTGCGCTGAGCCAACAAGCGCACTTCATCGGCGACCACGGCAAACCCGCGACCCTGCTCACCGGCCCGGGCCGCTTCGATTGCAGCGTTGAGCGCGAGCAGGTTGGTTTGCTCGGCAATTGAGCGAATCACCTCCAGTACACTGCCGATCTGTGTGCTTTCGGCGGCGAGGGTGCGAATTACTTCAACCGCTTGATCGATGGTGCCGGACAGCTTGTCGATCTGCTGCAAGCTGCCATCGATGTTGATCTGGCCCTGTTGCGCCTGTGCTTCGGCATCGCGCATTTCGGCGGCGGCGTGCTCGGCGTTCTTCGCCACATCCTGCACACCGTAGGTCACTTCGTTGATCGCCGTCGCCACCAGTTCCATCTGCTGCGACTGCTGCTGGCTACGCTGTTGCGCCTGCGAAGCGTCGTTGCCCAGTTCGCTGGACGACTGGCCCAAGGCGCTGGCCGACACCTGCAAATCACCGATCACCCGCCGCAGTTTGGCGGTAAAGGCATTGAAGTGATGCGCAAGCTCGGTGACTTCATCCTTGCCATGGGTATCGAGACTGCGGGTCAGGTCGCTTTCACCGCTGGCAATGTTGGCCATGGCGTTCACGGTTTCCTGTAGTGGACGGACGATGCTGCGCGCGATCAGGATCACCAGCAACGCCATGATCAGCGCAATCGCCAGGCCGATGACCGTGGCTTTGATCACCTGACCCTGGAACTCCGCCTGTACGTCATCGACGTAAACCCCGGAGCCAAGCACCCAGCCCCACGGTTCGAACAGTTTGACGTAGGAAGTTTTGGCCACCGGCTCACTGGCGCCCGGTTTTGGCCAACGGTAGTCGACCATGCCGGCGCCTTTGGATCGGGCGATGGCGACCATTTCGTTGAACACCGCGAAGCCGTCCGGATCGCGGATCGCCGAAAGGTTCTGGCCTTCGAGTTTCGGGTTGGTCGGGTGCATGACCATCACGGGCGTGAGGTCGTTGATCCAGAAGTAATCGCTCTGGTCATAGCGCAAACCACGAATTGCTGTCAGCGCCTGTTTCTGCGCGGCGTCCTTGCTCAGGGTGCCGGCAGTTTCGAGGTCGTGGTAATAGGTCAGCAGGCCGCTGGCGGTCTGCACCACGTGCTGGGTTTTCTGGGCCTTGGCGTGATAGAGATCGTCGTGGATCTGCTTGAGCATCAATACGCCCAAGGTCAGCAACATGACCACCGCCACAATCAAGATGAGCCACAAGCGTCGGCTGATCGACACACTGCGCAAGCTGTTCATAACGCTGTCACTCCGGATTCTTTTTCTTGTAATAAACGACCGCCAGCATCCAACCACGATTTTGTGAGCGGGCATACGCGACCCAAGTCGTATAACGCGGCAGCGCTATTAAGGCTTGTCTGTTAGGATTTCGGCCCCGCGCGTGAAAACCTGAATCCAAATTGATATTTCACGGAATTTTGACTGTTTCGTGTGGATCCTGTGCGTGCGGAATCGGTACAGCCACAACCAGCTACGCTGATCGCAGTGAACGTAAAAAAATACTATCGGGGCATGCCAGCGCGCATCGCTCTTTGGGGGATTGATGGATCTTTGGACGGCCTTGCAGGCACTGATACTAGGAGTTGTAGAAGGGCTGACGGAGTTTTTGCCCATTTCCAGTACCGGACACCAGATCATTGTGGCCGACTTGCTCGAGTTCGGCGGCGAACGGGCCATGGCGTTCAATATCATCATCCAGCTCGGCGCGATCCTCGCGGTGGTCTGGGAGTTTCGACGCAAGATTTTCGATGTGGTCATCGGTTTGCCGACCCAGCCCAGTGCCCGTCGTTTCACCGCTAACCTGCTGATCGCATTTCTGCCCGCCGTGGTGCTGGGCGTGATCTTTGCCGACCTGATCCACGAATATCTGTTTAACCCGATAACCGTCGCGACCGCACTGGTGGTGGGCGGCATCATCATGTTGTGGGCGGAAAAGCGTCAGCATGAAGTGCATGCGGAAACGGTCGACGAGATCACCTGGAAAGACGCCCTCAAGGTCGGCTTTGCGCAGTGCCTGGCCATGATCCCTGGTACCTCGCGTTCCGGCTCGACGATCATTGGCGGCTTGCTGTTCGGCCTGTCGCGCAAGACCGCTACCGAGTTCTCGTTCTTCCTTGCGATGCCGACCATGGTCGGTGCGGCGGTTTACTCGGGCTACAAGTATCGCGACCTGTTTGTCCCGGCTGATTTTCCGGTGTTCGCCATCGGTTTTGTCACCGCATTCATCTTCGCCATGATTGCCGTGCGCGGTTTGCTCAAGTTCATCGCCAGCCACAGCTATGCGGCATTCGCCTGGTATCGGATCGTGTTTGGTCTGGTGATTCTGGCGACGTGGCAGTTTGGCTGGATCGATTGGGCGGCGGCCAAGCCATGAGTGACTCCCGCGCACGCCGGCCCGAAGGGCGACCTTCGGGCGGCAACATTCAGCATCTGAAATTGAAACTGCTGGTTCTGCTGATCGTCTGCGCGCTGCCCCTGTTCGGCTCGTTGTCGATGTGGCTGCGCGGGATTTCGCTGGTCCCGCTGGCCGCTTACGGGATCGTCAGCGTGCTGGCGTTCTCCATGTATTGGGCGGACAAGCGCAAGGCGCGCGCTGATGCCTGGCGCACACCGGAGAACATCCTGCATGCGGTAGAGCTGGCGGGCGGCTGGCCGGGCGCGTTGATTGCTCAGCAGGTGTTCCGGCACAAGACGCGCAAAGTGTCGTTTCAGATTTTGTTCTGGGTGATTGTGCTGCTGCATCAGGTGTTCTGGATCGACCAGCTGTTTCTCGGCTCGAATCTGCTGACCCTGTTTTGAATACACCGCAATTCCCTATGTAGG